>NZ_CP080025.1:4567500-4893750 GCF_020463795.1 Echinicola marina
CTTGGGCAATGCGACCATTATCATCTACTACTATTTTAAAAACTATTCTACCACTTCTGTTAGAAACCCTGTCCTGAATATTAGGCTTGCTGGCAAAATCCCAGCCTGCTAGGTCCAAATTATAACCAGATCCATTTCCTGCATTACCTCCGCCTGACTGCAAAATGGAACGACCGTCAATGGTCCCTTCAGGATTTCCCTCATCACCTTTTTGAGTAGAATTTCCTTGATTACTTCCTGCTGAAGCTTGAGTACTGGTCCCTTTGTTTCCTGCTGCGCCAAAAATAGCCCTTTGATCAATCTTAGGCTTTTCTTCTACCTTCTCCTCAATCTTTTCTTCAACTTTCTCTTCGTTCTTTTCAACCGGTTCGGTAACAGGCTTAGTACTTTCTTCCGGCTTATTGGTTTCCTTAACCGCCTCAGTAGTCTTCTCAGCCCCCTTTAATGGACTTGCCACATTTGATTTGGTTTCAAGGCTGCTTTTAGATTCAGAAGGCTTGGGCTTAGTAGCAGGTTCAGGCTGTGGCTGTACCGCTGGTTGAATAGGCTCTGTTACCTGCTCCACAGGATTTCCCGGTGCGGGACTATCAGTATTGATTTCTGTACTTTCAGAAGGCGGAGTATCTGTTTGTTCATTACCACTTCCAGTATCGGTAAATCCAAGGTTCAATTCAAGCCCAAATTGGGCCATAGGGGGCACAGGCGGTCTCCAGACCACAATAAAGTAAATAGCCACCAAGACCAGTACATTAACTATAATGGTAATAATGGTAGCTTTCTTTTTACTGTCCAGCTCTTCCTTATTGATACCCTCTACTTCCATTCTTATTATTTGTAAGGTTTAGTAGCAATGGAAACATTAGCTTCCAATAATGCCGCTATACCTCCTATTTCAACCAGGTATTCCACAGGTACTTCCTTGTCAATATGCAAAACAACCTGTCCATCCTTACCTTTTAATAACTTGGTTAATTCACTTTTAATTTCCTCACGACTGATAATTTTGTCGTTAACGGAATATTTCAAGTCTTTGGTAACAGTAACAGTTACTTCCTGCATCACAATATCTGATGCCTCACTACTTGGTAGGTTTACAGGCAATCCTGAAGGGGTGATAAAGGAAGAAGTAAGCATAAAGAAGATCAACAACAGAAATATAATATCTGTCATAGAAGACATACTAAACGCCGCATCTACCTTATGTTTGGATTGTAGTGCCATATTATTTTTTGTCCTGCAATAAATCCATAAATTCCACAGTAGTATATTCCATATTGTGGATCAATTTCGATACTCTTGTTACTAGATAGTTATAGCCTAAATAGGCAATAATACCGACCACCAAACCAGTTGCAGTGGTAATCATGGCCTCATAAATACCTGTCGAAAGCAATTTAGGAGAAACCATTCCTTCTTCTTGGGCCACACCTATAAACGCCCTGATCATCCCTGCCACGGTACCCAAGAAACCAATCATAGGCGCAGCACCAGATACAGTAGCCAATAAGCTGAGGTTTTTCTCCAGCTTATATATCTCTATCTTACCAACATTTTCGATGGCCACTTCTATATTTTTGAGCGGGCTTCCTATCCTATCCAAGCCTTTGGCAATCATATTGGCCACAGGAGTATCTTCTCCCTGACAAATCATTTTTGCCCCACCAATATCACCGGTCTGTACCATCATCTTCACTTGATCTACCATTCCCTTAGGTGTCTGGGCTGCCTTTTTCAAGGTAATCAACCTTTCCACAAAAATAAATATTGCCAAAACAAATAAAGCATATAAGGGCAACATCATATAGCCCCCTTTAATCATCAAATCCATTAGGCCAATACTTTCAGTACTGCTTTCCATCACGGAAAGGGAATCCGCAACCAACGAATCATTGGTTGATAAAGTCTGTAGTAATATCATATTAGTATTTAAAAACCCATAAAGTTTCTTCAAAATTGGCCTGTTCTTCGTTGATCAGGGCCGTGGCATCTACCACATTGTCAAAATCCGCTATGGCCAACTTATAAAACGATGAACCATAGCCTGGTTGTATAATATAGGTGTTATATCCTTTTGTGTTTAATCTGTCTGAAAAGTCCTTTGCCAAATCCCCATCGATGAATGCACCAACCGTAACCAAATACCTTGGGCTGTCACCCTTTTCACTGATTCGTGTGAGACTCGGTGCTTCAGGTGCTGATTCAACCGGATCCGCAGGAACTTCTTCTACAACTTCTTCTTCTACATTTTCCGGTTCGCTTGGACTAATTGGTTCGGCATCTTGAGTTAAATAAGATTCAACATCTTTACTATCTCCATCACCTGTGAAATAATAAATTGAATAACCAATTACACCCAACAAGAAAATAAGTAAAATGATTATCCAGGCCCTGCTACCACTCTTTTCTTCCTTTTCTTCAGAGATTGATTTACTTGTTCCAGCACTGGTGGCAGCAACCGGAACTGCCTCATTTTTCTCTTCTTTAGGCTCAGGTTTTTCTTCTTTAGCTTCCACCTTTTCCTTTTGGGAGCTTGTCACTGGAATTGCAGCAGGAGGAGTTTCCTTCTCCTTCTCTACAGGTTCCGTGGTTTGCTCCTTTTCTATTTTCTTCTCTGGAACTGGCGTTACTTTAGGCTCAGGTTGCTCTTCTTCGCTAGAAATAGGAGTGATTTTAATTTCTGGCAAACCAAAATCCTTATCCTCTTCTTTTCTTTTTGAATGTTTATCCTGATCCTTTTTAGCCATTATATTCTTTTTTATCGGTGGATTAAATTGCTAAGCTAAGATAAAACCTGCAATTACTCAATAAAGCCATAAGTAATAATTACGCTTAAATATTTGCTTTAAATCAACCTAAAACTTAAAGGTCAAACCACCAATCCCTTGAATTCCACGGGATTGATAATTCCAATATCTTTCATTTTTTTGGTTCAATAAATTATTGCCATGGGCAAACACGGAAAACCTATCAGTGATTTTATAATCTACCTTAGCATTTAAATCAATGATCGGGCTAAGCGTATCTATATTATCAGCTCCAGTGAAGTTAATCACGTCGATCCCACCCATCATATCCAATCCAGCTTGTATTAACCACTTGTCATCTGGTGTGAACGTATTATGCACATTGATTTCCCACTTTGGCTTTTGCCATGCTCCTGTTTCGAAATCTGTATTTTCATCATCCTCAAACATATAATGATAATAATTGGCAGAAGCATTGATTTGATATTGACTTCCAAAACTATATCCGAGTGAACCGGTATAGTTTAATACCTGGGTATCATCATAAACGATTTGGAACCTAGTGCTATCATTCATACTGTTTCCGTAGAAGTGCATATTTTCATAATCGCCATAGGCTACTCCCAACTTATAAGTGAAAGCATCTTCAACACTACCTCTGATTCCCCCCTCAGCCTTAAATTTCTGTATGGTATTTAACAGCTGCTCGCTTGGTCCCAAATAGGGATTTTCCAAAGCAAAACCATAATAAGTATTTCTCTTTACATCACCTATATAACTTGCATACAAGGCAAATTCCTCTTGGAGATTATAACTCGCTTCAATGCTTGGAAAAATATGAAAATCATTGCCTTTATCCGCATAAACATCATTCTCTACTACCAAATTAGCTCCAGCTTTAACTTCAAAACTCTCGTTTTGATATTTCACATAAGGCGAGAATTTCACATAATTCCTATTTATATCTGAATAGGTAATATCTGAAGGAGAAGTTAAAAAGGCTGCTAGATCAACTCCTGCCTTAGTTTCATCATTGAAATTATAATAGGTTTTTCCAGAAAAATTAATTTCATGCTCCCTAGCATCATAGTCATCATTGAAAAGCCTTGCTCCCAATTTCAACTCATAGTTAACTGGATCATCCTTTTCAATATTCCTAATTCCTGCTTGACCATAAATTGTATGAAACAATTGTTGAATTTCATCTGCAATAACCTCTGTGCCTGGTGTGTATCCATAAAAATGGTACCTGTCCCTATCATAGCCTAATTTACCGAACACCTCGAAAAATTCAGAAAAGTAACTTGCACTTAAACGGAAATTGGTATGATCCTCTGCTGAGTTTTCCTTATCTACTGGCCCTTCATAAAATCCCAGATGTTTTAAGAAAAGACCAAAATTGAGATAATCACTTTCTACATTATTAATATGAAGTTCCGCCAAAGGTGACTGGTAATTTCCATAACCCAATTTTACCAAACCATGATTGAGGGCTTGAGTAGTAGAAGAAAATCTTTTTTGATAAGGCTTCAATTCAGAAATGCTCGGATCCAAAGTGAAAAAGAAATCCCTCACATCATAATTGAAGTTACCTTGTCCCTCTGGCTGTGGCAAATTAGGTGCGCTTTCAAAATTCCTTGGCCTTGTGGGCAAATTCAAAATACGATCCTTTCTAATGACAAATTCCGCATTGGTAACCTCACCGCGTTCATTGCCCTTATTCTCTTGGGCAAAGCTCAAAGAGGCAGTACCAATCAACAATAAACATATAATAATCAATGATTTATTCATCTCTATTTCAATAGTTTGTTCAAGCAAAAATTATTGAATCGTAACTAATAATTCTTGGGCTTCTTTCTTAATTTCCTCATTTTCAGAATTCTCAACAATAGACTCCAAGGTGGCCTTTGCTTGGAAATTCTCATTCAAGGCAAGGTAATTTTGGGCCAATAGTAAGAAGCATTTACCATACCAATAATCATAGACCGCATATTTATTTGAAAAGCTAAATATGGTTTCATTGGATTGGGTATAATTTTCTGCATCTTTCAATGATGAAGCCAATAAATAAAGGGCCTCAGCTCCTTGGATTGATTCACTTTCATTGATCAGCGCCATTAATTCATCCTGCGCACCTGCTGTATTGCCCGTTTTGATCAGGGATTTAGCTTTGATCAACTGAGCATTGGCTTGGGCATCTGTGGTGATATCCCCCAAGGCAATGACTTTGTCTGCAAAGAAACTAGCTGAATCAAAATTGCTAATCTCATAATATGCCGTCATCAGTCCTTTGAAAGCTTCATATTCTTCAATCCTGTCCCTGGCCACCTTTGCACTGCTTAAGAAATAAGGTATTGCTTTTCTATATTGCTTATTCTCAAGCTCAATCTCCGCAATTTTTTGAATGGCCTTGGATCTATGGCTTGAAGCTCCCATTTTTTCCAAATCATAGAAAGTTACCAAAGCTTTTTCCTTTTGACCTGAACGATAATAGGCATCTCCCATAAAGAAATAAGCTTCCTGTTTATTCCCAGAATTAGGATAGGCTTTCAAATAGTTATCAAAGGCTTGGATGGCCTGCTGATAAGACTGGCTAAAAAACAGGTTCTTTGCAGATTCAAACTCTACACTTTGTAAGCTTTCATTACTTGGATTGGCTTTCTTGTATTCAGACAGGTAATTGGAAAATTCTCCAGAGCGTCCCTGAAGCGTAAGTGCCTCCTGCAAACCGACCAAAGCTGCGTCAGCATTACTTGAGTTAGGATATTTGTTCAATATTCTTTGATAATCATTAATGGTTTGATCATAATTCTTCAATGAATAATTGGCTATCGCCCTGCCTTCCAAAGCAAAAGGTACAAATGGGCTATTGGGACTCTGATCGATCAAGGCAGAAAAACCATTTCTGGCTGCTTGGTAATTGGACTCTTCCATATTGATCTGGGCTTTCTGGAAAATTACATCATCCCTATATAGACTATTAGGGTATTTACTGATGGCCTTGTCCAATTCTGCAATGGCCTCTCTATTTCTGTTTTGGAAATTAAGCACCACACCGGCCATGTAATAAGCATAATCTTCGGATTTGTTCCTCTCAGTGATGGCCCTTCTAAATGTATTCAAGGCATCGTCAAATTTCTTCTGAATATAATAAGTGTCACCTAATCTGATCAGCGCATCATCATAATATCCATTGATATCAGTTTTCTTAATTTGCCTGATATAATTATTGAATTGCTTTTCTGCCTTAGCATATTGTTTGGTATTAAAATACGCATAACCCAAACCATAATAACTTCTGATCAATGCCGGATCCAGTGAAGTCAAACGCATATTGACTACCTGCTCATAAGACTTGATGGCCTGATTCAGATTACCATCTGCAGCATAAGCCTCCGCCTTCCAATAAAAAGCCTCATGAACAATAGTTTTGTCTATAGGATAGTTAATGGACTTATCAAAATAGGTAATGGCATTTTTATATTGCTTGTTTCTATAATAAGTCACACCTTGAAAATAGGTCACCTTCTGATAGGCCGCTCGAATCCTCGGTGACTTATCCTGCATCCCTTCTATATGGCTAATGGCCCTCAAATAATTATTGGTATTGATCAAGGCATCACTTAACAAGTTTTCTGCTTCGGCCCTATTGGCCCCCCTTGGATATTGATTTAAATAATTATCCAAAGCATTTACTGCTTCCTGAAAACTGCCTTTTTCCAAGCTTAGCTTAGCATAGTTGAATAACGATTCCTCTTGTATGGCGGCATCATAGGTACTTTTATAAGCCGCATTAAAACTTGTAGAGGCAAATTGTGGATTGTTTAACTTCA
The DNA here is from genome assembly GCF_020463795.1 of Echinicola marina. Classification (NCBI taxonomy): domain Bacteria; kingdom Pseudomonadati; phylum Bacteroidota; class Cytophagia; order Cytophagales; family Cyclobacteriaceae; genus Echinicola; species Echinicola marina. The sequence continues at coordinate 4,574,078 of NZ_CP080025.1, forward strand.
AATAGGAATGTCCCAAATAATAACTCGAAACTTGCCCCAACCGGTCTTTTTCCAGAGCCACCTTCTTAAAATAATTTGTCGCTTCCTGATATTTCTGTACTTTGAATTGTGCGACCCCGGCCTTGTACATTTGCTCACGGCTCATCTCTCCTCCTCCAGCTTTTGTAAAAGCGTCATAATAGGTCGCTGCATTGGTAAAATCCCTTCTTTCAAAATAGGCTTCTGCCATTAAAAGATAAATTCCGCCTTTACGGTCAAGGTTGTTCCTGGATTGAGTTATTGGTGTGGCATAAGCAATCAGCTCATCATATTGCTTTTGTCTGTAATAAAGCTCAGAAAGCATATAAGGCACTTTGCTTTGATAGACTTGATACCTGTCTGCTTGTTTAAAATCCGCAATGGCCTGATCATATTTTCCCTGCTGAAGGGCTACATAACCTCCATAGTAATATCCATCAGCAGTATAGGAAGTCTGCATCTTCTTAACCGGATCAAAATACCTTGCCGCATTGGCATAATCTTTCAGCTGAAAATAAGCGTACCCTGTCTTGAAATAAACCTTGGAGCGCTCTTCCAAACTGATCACATCGACATTGACCTTATTATAATGTCCAATCGCATCCTTATAATGACGCTTTTCAAAATAATAATCACCCAGTAAAAACGCCGCTTCATTGGCTTTGGGGTCAGTGGGATAATTGTTGGTGATGTTTTCTACAAGAGATGGGCCATCCGGATTGTCTGTTCTCAAAGCTGACACAGCGTGGTAATAGTCTACATCAATACGCTGTGAAGGGCTTAAATCTTCATCTTTTAGGTTTTCAAACTCCAGTTTTGAAGCACTGTATTGGTGTTTATCAAAAAGCTCAAAGGCATCATCTATCTTCTTGTCAATACCTGATTGGTATAAGCTTGATTGGGCATTGACCTGATAAATACAGCCGGTGGTCAGCAATAATAGTAATGTCTTTCTCATGGTAAAGTTCGCAAACTAATGCATCAATTTGAATATGAGTTCTTTAAGAATTTCCGCCTCACTCATTCCATTGGCATCGATACCCTTAGAACGTAAATCCGCTTCTTTCAAATATCCTATATTATCAATAACCTTGCCTATTGGATAGTTTTTCGAAGCAATCATATATTCTTTCATAAAAAAAGGATTGACTTTTAGCTTACCTGCCAGCTCCCTTTCTCCTAGTTTCCTATTGGAATGCACCAATAACAGCCTGGAAAAATGCAGGTATAAAAGGGCTATTATAGGAATCAATGGGTTTGACTTAGGGTTTTGACTAAAATGGTTAATGATCTTATTGGCCTTCAATACATCCCTAAAACTCAAAGCTTTGGTCAGCTCAAAATTATTATAATCCTTGTTGATCCCGATATATTGTTGGATATGATTACTGTTGATCTGAATAGGTTCACTAAAATTGATCAACATCTTGTCTATCTCATTGGTCAACACTTCGAGATTGTTACCAATAGATTCAGCAATGATCTGACAGGCCTTTGGTTCTATGGTAAAATCCTTACTTTTCAGATAGCCATCTATCCAAGGCGATAGTTTGTATTCAGGGACCTTATCAGATTTTACCAAGACTGCTTTCTTATCCAAATCCTTGGCTAGGGCTTTCCTTCCATCCAATACCTTGTATTTGTGCGCAAACACCAATATGGTACTTGGCAAAGGATTGGACAAATAATTGATCAGTAGACTGTCACCTGCTTCCTTTCCTAAGTCTGGTAAGTTTTGTGCCTCTTTGACGATGACTACTTGGCGTTCTGCCATCATGGGAAACCGTCTGGCATTGGTCAACACTTGGTTCATGCTAGCATCCTTACCATACATCATGATTTGGTTAAATCCCTTTTCATGTTCTGGAATAGCGTGCTTTTCAATATAATTGGTAATCTGATCTATAAAATAAGGCTCGTCTCCCTGTAAAAAATAAACGGGAGCATATTTCCCGCTTTTCAACTCCTTTAAAACTGCTTCAGGTTGGTTTGGCATAATTCTATATTTCTACTCAAATATAAAAATTATTGGCATGATAGAAATAATATACAGCCATTATACTATGATATTTAACAATTAAACAAAAGTCAACACACATGAATAAAATTCAATTAAAAATGTAATGAATTTCAGTAGGGAATAAACTTCTTCATGACATAGCCTGTTAAGTATAATGTTATTAATTTTGAACAAAATAAAAAAACAAATACATCGTGAGTGATATTAATCAGGGTATCTCCTATTATAAAGAAGGTAAATTTGAAGAGGCATTGGTTATTTTCGATCAGTTGATCAAGCAAAGCCCAAAGGAACCGATTCTACTGCTTCATAGGGGAAGAATCCTTTCCAGGCTTGGAAAACTTGAAGCTTCCTTGACAGATTTTGACCTGCTTATTGAAATAGACAATTTCAATCCGGATTATATCAGTGACAGGGCCGTAGTACTTCATTTGATGAAAAGAAATGAAGATGCCTTAAAGGAATTGGACAGGGCACTGAATCTGGACCCTAATAATCCTTACAGGTACTCGAGCCGCGCTTTTCTGAAAGACCGTGCCGGAGATTTAGAAGGAGCTATTGCTGATTATGAAAAGGCCATTGAGCTAGATCCGGAAGATGCAGTTTCTTACAATAATAAAGGACTTGTTGAAGAGAAATTGGGTTACAAGAAACAATCCAAATCCAGTTTTCAAAAAGCTGATGATTTGATAGGCTATCAACCCAAAGAATATAAAAGCACCGCGACACCAAAAGAAAAAGAGCACAAAGACCAGTCACCGCCAATCACTTCTTCTAAACAGGATGAAGAAAGGGCCAACAAGTCTATTTCATTTAAAGATTACTGGAAAACCGTTGCCAAGGTTCTTGGTGATAAAAACACAAGGACTGAGTTTTTTGATTTTATCAAATCAAAATTCGGAAATAAAAAGTAATCAAACCTTTTTGACGACCAGAAGTGGTTTATTGATAAAATAAGACATCTTTCTTGACAAATTACTTGTAAAAAGCTGGTCAAACCAGCTTTTTTTCTTGCTCAGAGTTACCAAAATGTCCCCTTTGGCAACGACCAAATAATTCTCCAGTCCCAAGCTAGGCTCATCACGATAGGTCTTCAATACATAACTCATTTTTTCGTAGCGAATAAATGGCTTGATCTCTTCAACCATGGTTTGGTGTAAGGCTTTATCTATGATTTTATTCTTTGTTCCCACATGGACAATATCAATTTCACTATCAAAATGGCCAGCCATTTCCACTACTTTTTGAATGGCCAGCTTATCCTCCTCTAAATAGTCCGTTGCATAAACAAATTTTCTTGGGGGCTTAAAGAATACCTTGCGGGGAACGATCAATACATCCCGGTCAGCTTGGTCAATCACCTGACTTGACCGAGATCCTATAAAATTGGTTTTGATATCATTCACACCCTCTGTCCCCATGATAATCAAATCAATATTTTGCTCCTCAGCATATTTAATGATCACGGGAACAGTCTTCCCTTCCCTGATTTCCGCTTTACATGAGTTAATCCCTTTGTCTGAGCATTCTAGCAGTACCTCATTGACCAGATTATCCATCTTCTTTTGGACAAAGTCCAGAAGCTCTTCCTTTGGTTTACGGAAAAGCTTCCTGTAATCATCCATATCAGGAACATGAAACAGGGTTAAATCTGCATGGTATTTTTCAGCCATTTTTGCCGCATACTCAATAGCATTTAAAGAACATTCCGAAAAATCTGTAGGACATAAAATTTTAAAAGTACTCATATAAAATCGGGGTTTATTTATTAATAACCTCTTTCACGGTCAATCTGATTGACCAATGGTCTATTTTCTTTCAGTCTCCTATAATTCTCAATTATCTGAGGAGCCGCTGCCTTAGGATTGGTTACACTGGCTATATGTGGAGTAAAAGTAATTTTAGGATGTCTCCAAAACTCATGTCCTTCCGGTAAGGGTTCCTTCCTGAAAACATCCAATAGTGCCCCAGAAAGTATGCCTTCATCTATGGCAGGAATCAAATCCTCTTCTATGAGGTGCTGCCCTCTCGCCACATTGATCAAGTAGGTACCTTTATTACACTTCCTAAATAAATCTGCATTTAAAACCCCATCCGTTTGCGGTGTCAAAGGTAGTAAACAAACCAATACATTGATCTGTTTGAGAAATTCTCCCAATTGATCACCATAGAAGTACGGAAATTTAAAATTTTTCTTTGGCCTATTTCCATAACCCAACACCTCAAAGCCCATATAATCCAATTTGTCCAAAACATCTCCTCCCAATTCACCTACTCCTAGCACACCGATTTTGACGGGTAGTTCAGGCTGATTCATATCCCATTTCTGGTTTTCCTTATCTGCCAAAAACCGTTGAATTTGACGATGGTAATTTAGCACCCCCATCACCACATAATTGGTCATGGAAAAAGTCAGTTTGGGATCCACGATCCTACAAATTGCAATGGATTTGTCTATATTTTCGTCACCTAAAATATGATCCACCCCGGCTCCCATTGAGCAAATTAATCTTAAATTTTTGAATTGGGCCAGAGTTCCCTTAGGATGCTGCCATACCATGGCCACAGTTACTTCATTTGGATGCCTAATTTCCGGATAAATCTCCAAGGAAATATCCGGCGCTTCCTTTTTGAATATTTCTAACCAAGGACTTATATCTCTGCTCGGGGAAATAATTGCTAAACTCATCTATTTTTTACTGATATATGGATTATTCTTAATATAATACCGCCACGGTAATAAGGCATCTTCTTCGGCATAGTCTATCCCTACTCTTTGGGTAGTGACAATTTCAACATCCGATTTATCTTCCTCTTTATGCCCTAACCAAAGACCATATTCTTTTTTATATAATCTCAAATCATTATTTTCAGAGGAAATCCCCAATGCTTTGGTCAGCTTTCCAGGTCCATTGGTAAGATCATGTTTACGCTTCACCTTCCTTCTCTCATGCATGATATCCTCTCCATAAATAGGCTCAACAGCTCTTATAAGTACCGCCTTGGCATCACCTTCCGCATGTGTAACGACATTGAGCAAATGGTGCATGCCATAACATAAATAAACATAACTTCTTCCTCCTTCCTTGAACATTACGGCCGTTCTTGGCGTTAGTTTATTTGGAAATGCATGACAGGCTTTATCCACATTTCCATCATAAGCCTCTGTTTCTACGATTCTAGCTGCAGTGGCCTTTCCACCTAATTCTGAAATAATGATTTTACCTAAAAGGTCCTTGGCAATTTCTGTTACATTCCTTACTAAAAAGAAATCCTTAGCAAGAATTTTAATATCTTCCATGTTTAGTACTATTGCCCCTTAATATCCATATTTTAGTCAAAATAAAAAAAACATTAATATTACTTCTTACAATTAAACCAATTCGAATTATCTATGAAGCTAAGCGTCAGTATCTTCATTATGCTCCTAAGCATGACTGCAACTTTTATGGCAGTTGCACAGCAAATCCAAATGCCTCAGGCAAGCCCGTCGGCCACCATCAGCCAGAAAATAGGCCTTACCGATGTAAAGGTGGAATATAGTCGACCAAGTGTAAAAGGAAGGAAAATCTTTGGCGTTCTGGTTCCTTATGGTGAGGTATGGAGAACTGGAGCTAATTCCAGCACCAAAATCTCCTTTAACACCGATGTGATCATTGAAGGGAAAAAACTCCCAGAAGGCACTTATGCACTTTACAGTATTCCTGACAAAAAAGAGTGGACCATTATCCTCTCGGACAATCTTGAATTATGGGGCTCAATAGGCTACACCCCTGAAAATGATGTTCTGAGATTTAAGGTACCTGTTGAAAAAAGCCGTAAAGATGTTGAAACCATGGAAATCAGTTTCAATAAACTAACAGACTCTGGGGCTACATTAAACTTGAACTGGGAAAAAGCAGCTATCAGCTTTAATATTGAAACAGAAGTAGAAGCAGTAGTGATGAGCCAAATTCAGGACTTGGTTATTGACCAAAATTCAGATAATCCAGGATTGCTTTACCAAGCAGCTTCGTACTATTATTCTCAAGACAAGGATCTCGAAACCGCCCATGATTGGATAGAAAGATCCGTTAAAGACGATCCTAAGTATTGGACCATGCACTTAAAGGCCAAAATAGAGGACAAACTGGGCATGAAAGAGGAAGCAATAAAAAGTGCAAGCCTTTCTGCTGAAATGGCCAGAGAAGCCAAAAACATGGATTATGTCGGCCTTAATGAGCGATTGATCAACTCACTAAAATAAATCCACGTTAAAGAGACCATAAGTATTTGGCTTATGGTCTTTTCATTTCTTCTTCAAATAATTATGCCTTTTTATTGAACAGCTGGATAATGGCTGACAGCGCCATTACTAACAAGCAACCAATGGCATTGTACCATAAATAACCTATGTCAATAGTAATGCCCAATAACTCACCTCCATTTTTCCAATGGATCAAAAGTATAATTGCTTCCGCAATCAACGCGGCAATAAAAACAGCATTTCCTCTTACCCATTTCATATAAAATCCCACCAAAAATATCCCTAGGATGGTTCCATAAAACAGGGAGCCCAAAAGATTCACTGCCTGAATGAGATTTTCAAATAAAGTGGCGTAGGTAGCAAAGAGTATGGCAAATATGCCCCAAACTGCCGTGAGCAATTTAGATGAAAGGGTATAATGCCTTTCTGTACCATTTCTATTGATAGAACGCTTATAGATGTCCACCGTGGATGTAGATCCCAAGGCATTGAGTTCAGACGCCGTACTGGACATGGCTGCAGAAAAAATCACTGCAAATAAAAGTCCTACAACACCTGATGGAAGATAGTCCATTACAAACCGCATAAATACATAATCCGTATCCCTAGTTTCTGCCTTAGGCTCATTTTTCAGGATCAGTTCTTTTACATCTTGCCTAATGGCTTCCTGCTTTTCCTGACTTTCCCCTATCTGCGTCTTCAATTCTTCAACTTTAGCCTCATTCCCTCTATTTTCTGCCTCAATCATAGCATATAACGCGGTATTTTTATCCTCAAACACCTGACTATATGATGCTTCAAGCTGATCAAACTCTTCCTTATATTCACTTTTGGCCAATTTTTCGGTTTGCACCTTGTTAAAAAATATCGGAGGCTCATAAAATTGGTAAAAAACGAATACCATAACCCCAATGAACAGGATGACAAATTGCATGGGCACCTTCAAGAAGCCATTCATAATCAAGCCCTTTCTGCTTTCTGTCAAGGACCTACCGTTGAGGTACCTTTGGACTTGAGACTGGTCTGTGCCAAAATAAGACAAAAACAAAAATAGCGCACCTGTGATCCCAGACCAGAAATTATACCTATCCCCCAAATCAAATTCAAAATTGACGATATTTAACTTACCCATCTTCCCTGCCACATGCATGGCATCATTAAAAGAAACAGGAAGCATATTGATCACCAAAATTCCTGCTAGGATCATCCCTCCCATCATGACCGTCATTTGCTGCTTCTGAGTGATGGAAACGGCTTTGGTCCCCCCTGTAACCGTATAGACAATCACCACCATACCAATAAACACATTGGTAAAGGTCAAATTCCAATTCAGTAAGGTGGAAAGAATAATGGCCGGTCCATATATTGTAATTCCAGCTGCCAGCCCTCTTTGGATCAAAAATAAAAATGCCGCCAGAGTCCTGGTTTTCAAATCGAACCTTGACTCCAAAAACTCATAAGCAGTGTAAACCTTTAGCTTATAATAAATGGGAAGAAAAGTTACAGAAAGGATAATCATGGCTATCGGCAAGCCAAAATAAAACTGCACAAACCGCATCCCATCCTGATAGGCTTGCCCGGGAGTACTCAAAAAGGTGATCGCTGATGCCTGAGTGGCCATGATTGACAAGCCTATGGTCCACCAGCCCAGTTCATTTCCTCCCTTTAGGTAACTATCCATGTCTTTTGGCCCATAGGTCTTATACACACCATAGCCAATGATGATAAATAATGTACCAAATAGAACAATCCAATCAAGATAACTCATGAATAATATTGGGTAATGGTATAAAACAAAAGTATCAAGCCAGCCAAAACCAATATTAAAAGACCATATATTCTATTCCAGTTTACCTTGGGTTCATTCATCACCTTGTTCTATTAGATTAACGAAAAGTTTAATCGCTCCTGGCACACCTGCTGGCAATAGCCTGAACCAAGAAATCCCTGTATAGCAATAAGTACCTTTTCCATAATTGGCCAATAATAGGCTCCCTTTACTGGGGTTTTCTTCTGGATCATTCATGGTCAATGGCGTGATGTACTTCCCGTCCCAATTATCCGGAAAATATAAGCCTCTTTCCTGTACCCAACCGTCAAAGTCTTCCATACTTATTGGATTGGGTCCTTGCATAACCGGATGGGCTAAAAAATCCACTGAAACTGGCGAATCCTCTACTGCCACTCTTTTTCTGGTGATGTCAAATGGATATGGACCCAATTGATCTCTCATCAAGGATGCTGTAGTATTGTACTGAATAATTAAATTCCCGCCATTTTCTACGTATTTCATTAATTGATCAAACTGACTCACCAGTTGTTCATTGACATTGAATGCCCTGATTCCTACTATGACAGTTGAAAAAACTGAAAGCCTTGCCTCATCTATGTTGCCACTTTCCAAAATTGATACGGAATAGCCCAGATTCTGTAATACCTGCGCCACATCATCTCCTGCCCCCGGGATATAGGCGATTCTTTGATTAGTAGTTTTCAAATCCAATTTTATCAAATCAAACTTGGCTTTCGGGAAATAAGTGAGGTTTGGAATGTGTTTATAATTGATACGCCTGATTCCTTGATCATATATTAGTCCCTCATCTGTAATATACTGAGCCGCAATACTTGTTTTTCCTATTTTGGCATCACCGTTAATACTGATTTGATAACTAATCTCATTAATGCTTTTATCTTTATCTTCCTTAAACCCTTGCTCTATTATCTTATAGGCACTTTGAGCTAATCCTTCCAGCTCCAAACGTCCCGGAACTAGTTTGTCATTAAACTTAACCTTAATATTAAAAACAGCAGGCTTACCTGCTATGGCATAAACCTGATCCTGCTCTATACTCAGTTCTACTGCAGGTATCAACACAAAGGGTTGCTTGGTTTCACCATCTACCGGGTCATTAAATTTATAGCGCAAAGGAACATTCATCTGTATGCTCTGGCCCTCAACTTCAAAACTAACTATTCCTACCACAGTAGGCGCGTTGAAGGCCCTTCCTATTTGGTTCTGATCCGTTACATTATATAACTTGCTCTCAGGTTCCTTTTCAATCCAGTAAGGTTGAGATACTTTTTCCCCTGTTTCAAAGCTCAAGTTCATTTTCTCCCTCAACACCTCATTATCCATGACTGTGGCATTCAAATCGTGATTGTCATGAAGAACATCAATCTTCCTCACTTTTACTGGAATAGAAGAAGGATTATTAAAAATAAAACTTGCATTGACCGATTCTCCAATATACGCTTCTTCTTGATCTGCTAAAAACTCCACCTTAAGTCCAAGGACATCAGAAATAATTTCATTGATCAGCTCCTTTTTTTCCCTGATCCACTTCGCATCTCCATCAAGATCCGTCAAAAGCTTTTTTACCTTAAGGAGATTGGAAAGGTTGTTTTCAAGATTAACAAAATCAAAATCTGAAATAGCCTTGTCTAAGGCCAACTGTATCTCTTTTCCTTTTGTAATGGTTTCCCAACGATTTTCAACTCCCTCAAAAGGATCATTTTCAAACTCTTCACCGTCCACTAATTCAATAATATCCTCAGAATCTCCAACTGAAGCTGTTGAGCCAAAACCCTGAGATTTGTGCATGGTACGGCTGTCAGCTGCTATTTGTGCATAGGTCGTTCCCAAAAGATCATTATAGTCTCCCACTGGAAAGGAATGAAAAACAGCTTCCCCGCTGGGTTCATAAGGGCCTCCCCAGCTGTAGGCATTCCAAAACACCCTTTTTGCTTGCCAAACATCTACTTTATCCAGTTGTTCTGGAAAAGCATTAGGGTCTGCCGCAGCTCTAAAAGCTTCCGTGGAGAGGATGGCCGAAGTGGTATGATGACCATGGGTGGTCCCCGGTGTGGTATTGAATCTGTTGATAATAATATCAGGTTGATAATTTCGAATTACCCAAACAACATCTGAAAGTAATTTTTCCTTATCCCAATTATTAAGGGTCTCCGTTGGGTTCTTACTATATCCAAAATCAATCGCCCTTGAGAAAAATTGTTGTCCTCCATCTATCTTCCTTGCCTTCAAAAGCTCCTGCGTTCTGATCATCCCCAATTCCACACCTAATTCTTTACCAATCAGGTTTTGTCCTCCGTCACCTCTGGTAAGCGACATATAACCTACTTGCACATGCTCTTTGTTACCTAAATAAGCTATTAACCTAGTATTCTCATCATCTGGATGGGCTGCTATATATAAAACCCTCTTGGTTTCATTTAACCTTAATAACAGATGGTAAATATATGAGGAAGGTTGAGAGGTGATTTCTCCAGCAGTAGCCTGTCCTAAAATAGAAATCAAAATAAAAGAAAATAGTAATCGGATTTTTAACTTCATACAGTTTGGTATTATAAAACGAATCTAAAATAACCATTAAATATGATAAAACACTTTTATACAAGTGGTATTCCCCAAAAGGTTTCAGCATTTCTAACAAGACTTCCCCAACTTTTAAAGTGATGGGTAAAAAGTAAATGGCTCTAGCTTAAAAAAATAAAAATCGCAAAATACAATAATGATTTAAAACTGTCTCCGACCTTTGTCCTGCCAATTTTTACCGAATAATCTTTGAATATTTTGCATATCTGATTTCAAAATTCAATTGACAGCTAATATTCTTTGTATTTTTATATAATTCATTTTAAATAAACTTCTCTGCCGTTAAGCGGTAGACTTCAAAGAGATTTAGACCAAAAGAACTTTCCAATATTTCAGTCCAATTAATATTAGATTTTATGTGTATCCGTAAGAGTGCACGTAATAAAATATGACAATACGTGTCATTAAATTTCAAGGTATCAGGATAGTTGTTTTCTTGCATAAAAACAAGAAAAGCTATGAACCTTATAGAATTTACGGGCCATTTCCCAGATGAGGAAAGTTGTGAACAATACATCAAGAAATACCGTGAGAAAAGCGGTATACGGTGCAAAAACTGTGAGAAGATAACCCGACACTATTGGTTTGCCAACGGCAGGTTTTTCGAATGCAGCAGTTGTCGGAGACGTTCTTCTCTTAAATCAGGGACGGTAATGGAAAACAGCAAGCTTCCGCTCCGTATCTGGCTATTGGCCATGCTGTTTATGTCGGCGACCAAGAAAGGGTTTTCCTGCCTTGAGCTCCAGCGGCAACTGGGGCTTAGCCGATATGAGACCACTTTCCGTCTGATGCACAGGATACGGTCAGCCATGGGACAACGAGATGAGCTTTATATCCTCAGTGACATGATTGAATATGACGAGTGTTATATGGAAACCGTACAGGAGAACCAGATCTTGGGTCAGCTTAAACGTGGAAAAGGCAGCCAGAAACAGACCGCAGTAGCGGTGGCGGCCGAATCGGTACCCTTGGAAGACCTGGATTCCGGGCAGAAAACAAAGCGCTGTGGCTATTTCAAAATGAGGGTCATGGACAAAGTGGACTGCGAGAGTGTCAATGCCTTTATCCGGGCCAATACCGTAGGGGATGTGGTACTGTTTACAGACAAGAACACGGCCTACTCGAAAATAGAGGAAGTGGTGGCCACCCATTTGGCCGTTCCATCGGGAAAGGAGTCCGTAAACGACACCTTAAAATGGGTACACAAAGCAATCAGTAATCTTAAAAGAACCCTGTTGGGGGTATATCACATGATAACTTATAAATATTTACAGAACTATTTAAATGAGTTTGTTTACAGATTGAACCGAAGATATTTTGGCAAAGGACTCTTTGAAAGGCTCGTTATTGCGGGCACTTACCCATACGTGCAGTAAAACGGATACACATATTAGATTTATTTCTAACCAATTTTCAAAGTATAAGATCATGAATATCCAAAGCTTCACATTCCTCTTATTTTTGATTTATTTATTAAGTAGTTGCTCCTCAGGAAAGATTATCAGCACTACATCTGTAGAAAACTTTAACATCAACAACTACCAAAGCTTTGATTTTTATCAAACAGAACTGAATATCGACGAGATGCCCGAATTTGAAAAACGTGTGGACTGGATCAAAGAAGCCATAGAAGAAAAATTCAAAGAATATGGTTTGGAAAAGGATTCCTCATCTCCCGAGCTACTTGTCAACATAGGAATTGTCCTTGAAGAAAAAATACAAACTAGGGAAACAGACTTAAGAAGTGATCCCCCTACCTATATTGGACAAAGAAGGTATCACTGGGAAGTAGAAGAAGTAGAAGTAGGACGCTATAACGAGGGAGCCTTTACTTTAGATTTAGTTAATGCAAAGTCACAAAAACTGCTCTGGCAGGGAGTAGCTGAAGGCATAGTTTCTACCAATGACAAGCAGGCATATAAAAACCTTAAAGAGGGAACCCAAAAATTACTATCTGACCTAGACCAATAAATTACTTTAAAAACTAACCTTAATACTTATGAAAAACTTATTCATTTTGGCTTTGCTACTTATGATGGCATGTTCAAGCAGCACATCAATAGTAAGTTCATGGAAAGAACCTGGAGCGAATACAGCAAACACAAATTTCACAAAAATAATGGCTGTAGTATTGGCCAATACAGAATCGGCAAGAAGACAAGCGGAAGATGAACTTGTTAGGGAAAACCCAATTTTTGTCCCTTCATATCAAGTTCTGAATAGCCAAGAAGTATCGATGGACAAAGACAAAAGTGGAGATATCTTAAGAGATCAAAATATTGATGGCGTATTGGTTTTAAAACTAGTAGACAAAGAGAAGACCCAAAACTATGTACCAGGTTCCTATACCGGAGGCTATTATGGACGATATAGCTACTATTGGGGCGGATATTATGATCCAGGATAATACCAAGAAAACACCAATTATCTTATCGAAGTCAGTTTATACTCTTTAGAAAAAAATGAATTAATATGGTCTGCGATCAGTTCCACAGTAAATCCAAATTCCATTGAAAAGACAGTTAAAAACATTCTCAATGAATCTTATAAACAAATGAGGGAAGATGGATTTTTACCTCCTGTGAATTAATCGTATATCTCATCATCCCCATCCATTTTTCTTCTAACTAATAATGACGTTTTTAAATAAATGAGGCGTTTCATAGCATCGACTCATTTATTTATACCCCATAGAAATCAAACCTGACAACTATCTATCGATTTTGAATACAAATTGACATAACAAAAAAAGGACAGTGAAATCACTGTCCTTCTGAGCCTCCTGTCGGGATCGAACCAACGACCTACTGATTACAAGTCAGTTGCTCTACCAGCTGAGCTAAGGAGGCTTTTTGCTCTATCATCCCAACAAAACTATTAGAATCAAGATTTTTTTCTTCCAACTCCAATATTACTAAGATACTTAGAGTTTCTGTTTTAAAAGAATGACAAAACCACTTTTCCAGATTTTGAAAGTTGAGCCTCCTGTCGGGATCGAACCAACGACCTACTGATTACAAGTCAGTTGCTCTACCAGCTGAGCTAAGGAGGCTTTTTACTCTAACATCCCGATTGCTATCGGGATAAGGAAGCTTTTTGTTTTACTTTTTCAATAAATCTTGAAAAGATCTTGTCTTTCTTTTGCTTGGGCTTTTCCCTTATTGCGAGTGCAAATATATGGGCATTATCATATCATCCCAAACGATTTTGAAAAAAAATTAGGGAGATATATTTATCTCCCTAACTATTAGAAACTTAAAATTCCCTTAAAATGGAAAGTTTTTTCTTGAGCTTCTCAATCTCCTCTTCGGCTTTCTCAATTTTCTGATCAAACTGATCTTTCAGCTTATCTGCAGTTTTCGATGAAGCAAAAAATTCGAGGTTATTTTTCCACAATGTAATATTATTCTCAAGATCACTGATTTGTTTTCTGATGCCATGTTCCTTTTTATTGAACACCCTATCAGAATTGGGATCAGATTGAATCTTGTTCAAATTCAAACGGAACAAGAATTCTTCTCTGTTCTCTCCATCAGTGTCCATTACATCCACACAAGATTCGACGGCTTCATTGAACTTAGCTGCGATACCCTTTATATTTTTCCTTGGAACGAACCCTATGCTATTATACTCTTCCACTAACTTCTCTAGATACTCAATAGTAAGCTCCTCAGAACCAGGTAAGGCACTTATTTTTTCACATATAGCTTCCTTTAATTCTAAGTTCTTTTCAAACTCCTGATTGGTTTCCTTATTGGCCTGTCTCCTATTATCAAAAAAAGTATCACAAGCCGATTTAAATTTTCTGTAAAGTTCATCTCTGACCTTTTCTGGTGTAGGCCCTAGCTTTTTCCATTCCTGCTGAAGCTTTATTAAGGCATTTGAGGTATTTTGCCAATCAGTACTCTCTTTTAGTTCTTCTGCTTTCTCAATCAGCCCCTCAGCCTTTTCTTTATTTACTCTACGGATCTCATCAAGCTCCTTAAAAAACAAATTCTTATTATGGAAAAACTGTTTGAAACAACCCCAGAAATTTCTATTAATATCTCTACCACACTCCCTAGGCACAGGACCTATCGCCTCCCACTCCTTCTGAATAGCCAGAATTTCCTTGGTTTTAGTATTCCATTCTTTTATCCGATTGGCTTTGAATTCTTTAAATTCATCCAGCTGCTTGATCAAGGCTTCCTTCTTAACCTGATTTTCCTTGAAAACTTCCTTTTGGCTCTCATAATAAGCCTTGCGTTTTGCGTAAATAGCATCTGAGGCTCCCTTAAACCTTTGCCACACATTTTCCTGCTCTTCTCTTGGAACTGGACCAATATGCTTAAATTCCTCATGAAGGTCATTAAGCGCTTTTATTGCTGTTCTTAAATCCTCTTCCTCATTAAGGGCTTCCACCTTCTCACAAAGCTCTATTTTCCCTTCAAGATTTTTCTTACGATCAAGTTCTTTCAGCTCAAAATAGATACTTCTATTATCATAAAACCGATCCATAAGTGCATTATATGAAGCCCATAGGCTTTTGTTTTGCGCACCGGGTACAGGACCGATCTCTTTCCACTCTTGTTGTATATCTTTGATGGTGGAAATACTGTGGGTAGTCTCCTCTCCATCCACCAACTCTCTTAATTTCTCTAGTATTTGATTCTTGGCATAAAGGTTCTTCTCCTTTTCCTTCTCCAAGCTTTTTATTTGTTCCGTCCTACGGTTCTTAAAATCACCAAATAAGGCAAAAAATATTTTATCCTCTTCTGATTGTCTGTACTGAAAATCATCTTCAACACCACCATCATTCAAAAAGTCTTTCAAAGCCTCTTCTCTCTCCTTTTTATAATGATCTTCTTCAAAATGACTCTTGATATCATTAACAATATGATCGGCTTTTATAAAGTTACCTTTTTCTATAATTTCCTTCAGTGCTCCCACCAGTTGTTTCTTCGAATAATTACCATAATCCACATCATGGTGTTCTTCTTCATGATGGTCTTCCTCGTGGTGATCATCTTCATGGTGAACTGCTTTTTCCGATTCTTGTTGATTACCCATTTCAGTAGATTCAACTGATTCTTGGGTCACCTTGTTTTCTTCTGACATTTCCTTATCGTTCTTCATAATATCTATGAGTACATCTTACCAAATATGCTATAAGCAAAAGTAATAAATAATTTAATTTAATCTTGGGTCGATGGGATAATTTGCCAAAACCTGAAAATCTCCCCCCATATTCCGCAATGCAACCCTCCAAAGCTCATCTGGGGACGAATCAAAAATTGTCTTAGCATCGGCATGATCACATAAAATCCATGTCTTTTCATTCAATTCATCCTCCAACTGCCCTTCCGACCAGCCTGAATAGCCAATAAAAAACCTAAATCCTTCTAAATCCACCTCCCCTGCTTTGTACTTACTGACCAACTCTTCAAAATTTCCTCCCCAATACAATTCTTCCCCTAGTTTAATACTCCCCTCTAATAGCGCCCGTCCTTTATAAATGAAGTGCAAAGTATTCTGCTCAACCGGCCCCCCCACATAAACTTCCATATCCAGGAATTCGAGTTCATCCAATAAATCCTTTATCTTTAATATAGACAACTTATTCAACACAAGACCAAACGAACCGTTCTCATTGCTCTCACATAACAGCACAACCGACCGTACAAAATTTTCATCCTGTAAAAAAGGCTCTGATATCAGTAATTGTCCAGATTTGGGTGTGATTTTATCGTTTTTATCCATCAAATTGTCTTTGATTATTGATCTTTAATATAGGTCAAAATTTCATAAATGCAATTAACAATGGTATTTTTATGCCGATAAAAATCACCGATCAAAAATGGATATCGCAGCACTTAGAACAGAATATACACTCAAATCCATGGATGTTTCCTCCATGGATAATTCCCCATTAAAACAGTTTAGCATTTGGTTAGAGGAAGCTATCACAGCCAAAGTCAATGAACCAAACGCCATGAACTTGTCTACCACAGGTGAAATGCATAAACCAAAATCGAGAATTGTCCTTTTGAAGGACATTGACAATGGTTTTATTTTTTATACCAATTATCAAAGCAATAAAGGCAAACAACTATTAGAATTTCCCTATGCAGCACTTACCTTTTTCTGGCCAGAACTTCAAAGACAAGTGAGAATAGAAGGTAAAATCGAAAAGGTCAGTCCTGAAATTTCAGATAGCTACTTCAAAACCAGACCAAAATCCAGTCAAATTGGGGCTTGGGCTTCCCCACAAAGCCAAGAGATCCCAAACAGGGAGTTTATTGAAAGCAAAGAGGCTGAGATGATTGAAAAATTTAGGCATGAACCCATTGTAAGACCTGAACATTGGGGTGGCTATAGACTAATTCCTGAGTCGGTGGAATTCTGGCAAGGCAGGGCCAGCCGATTACACGACAGGATTTTATATACAAATACCAGATCAGGAAAATGGACCAAAGCCAGGTTAGCGCCATAAAAAAGAGGTAGAAACTCACCTCTTTTTAATCCTTTTAAACAGCCTTTATTGAAGATCAAAAAGATCTTTCACACCAATCATCTTTTCAACAGTAAAGCCTTCTCCATATTTTACATTGATGCTTTGACCAAACTCCTTGGCCCTGGCTTCAATAAAAGTAAAAAACTCAGGACTGCTTATATAACTTTCAGGTTCTGTATTATTGGGATCATAAAACTGGGACTTGAAGGCTTTAATACTCTCCAGCTTAGTCTCCCAATAACCTGATATATCAAACACAAAATCAGGTTTAATATAATTTGTCTGAATATAATGGTAAACATATTTTGGCCTCCAAGCCTCTTGGTTTTCCCCTTCAAAACTGGTTTCTACTTTTCTAAGCCCACTGATAAAACATGCATTGCTAGCCAGGCTACTTCCCTTTCCATGATCCGGATGCCTATCAGTTACAGCATTGGCCAAAACAATCTCAGGTTGGTATTTCCGGATCACTTTAACTACTTCAAGGTGATGCTGTTCATCATCTCTAAAAAAAACATCTTTAAAACCAAGATTCTCCCGAGCAGACAGTTGCAGAATTTCAGCAGATTTGTTCGACTCCTCTAATCTCAAGCTAGGAGTACCCCTAGTTCCCATTTCTCCTTGGGTCAGATCCAAAATACCAACCTTATATCCTTTTGCAATATGTGCTGCTATGGTACCCGAGCAAGATAACTCTGCATCATCAGGATGAGCAGCAATCACTAATATATCTAACTTCATCAGAAATTTATCTTTATGAAAATTTGTTCAAACTCCCATTTAACAAGCATACAGCATTAATAGTTTACCTTATCCTTAATCTTTGCCCTACTCTCAAAATCGATCTAGTAGAAATATTATTTCTTCTGGTTATCTGACGTACAGTTGTCCCGTACCTCCTTGCTATCACACTAAGATTTTCTCCACTTCTTACCCTGTGATATACCGCTTTTTGCATTTCTATCACATGGTCAAAACTATTGGCTGTAATCGTATAAACGCTATTTTTTAGTCTTCCTACAGAAAAATCAAATAACTCAGTGGGATTAATGGACAAGCCCTGATAGCGCACTTCAAAATGCAAATGCGGCCCTGTACTTCTACCTGTACTTCCTCCTTTTGCAATCATCTCACCTGCCTTAACCTCTTGTCCCACATTTACATTAAATTTGGACAAATGGCCATAAAGGGTTTCTAGCCCGTTTCTATGCCGTATCACCAAATAATAACCATAACCATACCTGTCGTAAGAACGCATCCTTACAATCCCATCAAAGACAGCATAAACGGGATCCCCCGTATTCAAGTCCAAATCAGTACCATGATGCCAGCGATACCTCCTAAAACCAAATTCAGAATTGATCTTGGTCTGATCAAGCGGCTTGCTCCAATTACTTCCATAAAATGAATCATAGAGTTTTATGGGGATAGTATCCTTAAAGTCTTTAGGGTTAAAATCATAGCTATTGATCCGCTGACTGTCCCAAGAGGAATAGTACTCAAACGCCGTGACCCAGATACTATCTATTTGAATTTTTTCAGCTACTTGCGCCAACTGATGGGTGGGCACCCATACCAAGGAAAGTGTATCTTCACTTACTGCACTCAAGCGACGTCTCAGATCCACCCTGTCCTTATATATCAAAGAATCAGTATCACGGTGCAAATCTTCTAGATACTGTTTTACATCAAAAGTATTGATACTTCGAACATCTGGCAGCTTTACTGCCGGTTCGGTATTCTTCTTAATTTTTGGAAAAACCTGTGCATGAGCTCCATTCAAGCCCATGCACAGTATTAATATTATGACTAAACGGAAAGCATTATTACTCATGGAATTTTAAGCCATCTCTTTTTCTGCAAGAAATCGCTCTGCGTCCAGAGCTGACATACATCCGGTTCCCGCAGCAGTTACTGCTTGTCTGTAAATATGGTCTTGAGCATCACCACAGGCAAACACTCCTTCGATATTTGTTCTCGTACTTCCAGCTTCGGTGATGATATATCCAGCTTCATTCATATCCAATACACCTTCAAAAATCTGTGTATTGGGCTGGTGACCAATGGCTACGAAAAATCCAGTTACATCAAGTTCAAATACTTCTCCTGTTTGATTGTTCTTAAGCCTAGCACCACTTACTTCATCCTCTCCTAGTATTTCTTCCGTTTCAGTATTCCAAAGGATTTCAATCTTAGGATTGTTCTTGACTCTTTCCTGCATGATTACAGAAGCACGAAGTTCATCCTTTCTCACCAGCATATATACTTTTTCACAGATATTTGCAAGGTAAGAAGCTTCCTCACATGCTGTATCTCCACCACCTACAATGGCTACTTTCTGGTTCCGGAAAAAGAATCCATCACAAACAGCACAGGCGGAAACACCTTTTCCATTTAATTTATTTTCACTTTCCAGTCCAAGCCATTTGGCCGATGCTCCTGTGGAAATAATTACTGTATCAGCAAGAACTTCCGTCTGTTCATCTACGATCACTTTATGGGGTCTTGAGCTAAAATCAACACCTGTGACCAAACCATAGCGCACATCCGTACCAAATCTTTCTGCTTGCTTTTTGAAGTCTTCCATCATTTGTGGCCCCATCACACCTTCAGGGTATCCAGGATAGTTTTCCACATCATTGGTGATAGTAAGCTGACCACCGGGTTGTCCTCCTGTGTATAGTACAGGATTTAGACCGGCTCTTGATGCATAAATGGCCGCTGTATATCCTGCAGGCCCAGAACCGATGATTAAAACTTTAACTTTTTCTGCTTCTTTATTCATTGACCAAGAATTTTTGGTTGGCAAATTTTAGAATTTTAATCTTGTTAACAAAGAATCCTCATGTTAAAATTCCCTAAATATTCAATTAAAATATTTCTGGGAACATAATGGGAATTCAAAAATAATAGTGAAACAAAAAAAGGGGCTAGAGCCCCTTTTCTGTCTGATGACTTATTTTTTATCCTAAATAAGGTTTTAGCGTCTTACTTCTTGAAGTATGTCTCAACCTTCTGATGGCTTTTTCCTTGATCTGCCTTACACGCTCACGAGTCAGGTTAAACTTTTCACCTATCTCTTCAAGCGTCATGGCGTGCTCTCCATTAAGACCAAAATACAAAGTTATCACATCAGCTTCTCTTTGAGTAAGTGTGGAAAGAGCTCTCTGTACTTCTTTTCTTAAAGAATCGTTCATCAAGCCATCATCAGGCTTTTCTTCTCCGTCATTCTCCAATACATCCAATAGGCTATTTTCCTCACCTTGGACAAAAGGTGCATCCATAGATACGTGACGGCCAGAGATTTTCATGGTGTCCACCACCTCACCAGCAGTTACTTCCAAGACCTCTGCCAATTCTTCTGGAGATGGCTCCCTTTCGAAACGCTGCTCAAGCTCGCTGAAAGTTTTACTGATTTTATTTAAGGATCCTACACGGTTCAAAGGAAGACGTACAATCCTGGATTGCTCGGCCAAAGCCTGCAAAATAGACTGTCTGATCCACCATACCGCATATGAAATGAATTTAAACCCCCTAGTTTCATCAAAACGCTGTGCTGCTTTGATAAGCCCAAGGTTTCCCTCGTTGATAAGATCCCCCAAAGACAAACCTTGGTTTTGGTACTGTTTTGCCACTGATACCACAAACCTCAAATTCGCTTTAGTCAATTTCTCAAGAGCTAGCTGATCACCTTCCCGGATTCTTTTGGCAAGCACCACCTCTTCATCTGCTGTCAAAAGGTCTACTTTACCGATTTCTTGTAAATACTTGTCGAGAGACTGACTCTCCCGGTTAGTGATCTGTTTGCTAATTTTAAGCTGCCTCATTCAGGAATTTCATTTTTAGTTAGGACTTACTTATAACAGATTTACATCTTAAATAAGTTCAAATTACTAATTTACTGGATAATTTAATCTTTTTTCCCAGATTTCTCAGGCTTTGGCAAAAGAACCTTTCTAGAAAGCTTGAATTTTCCAGTCTTTTTATCTATATCAATTAGTTTAACAACTATTTCTTCTCCAGGTTCCAATACTCCATCCATATTTTCAAGTCTTTCCCACTTGATTTCTGAAATGTGCAATAGACCATCTTTACCTGGCATGAACTCTACAAACGCTCCAAACGGCATAATATTTTTCACAATGCCAGTATAAGTTTCCCCTATCTCAGGCTGAGCTACAATATTTTTGATACGTTGGATAGCAGAATCCATTGATTCTTGGTTGTTTGAGAAGATATTGATCTTACCAAGGTTATCTACTTCCTCAATGACAATAGTTGCTCCGGTATCTTTTTGAATTTCTTGGATTACTTTTCCTCCAGGGCCAATCACCGCACCGATCAACTCCTTAGGAATTGTCATATTATATGACCTTGGAGTATGTGGCTTAAGCTCAGATTTAGGCGCTGCAAGTGTCTTAGAAATCTCATCTAAAATATGAAGTCTTCCGTCTTTTGCTTGGTACAATGCTTCTTTCAATACACTATAGTCCAAACCTTCTACTTTAAGATCCATCTGGCAAGCAGTGATCCCTTTAGAAGTACCGGTAACTTTAAAATCCATATCTCCCAAGTGATCTTCATCACCCAAAATATCCGATAGGATAGAGTAGTTTCCTGTTTCAGCATCAGAAATCATGCCCATTGCAATCCCTGTAACAGGAGATTTGATTTGGATACCCGCATCCATCATGGCCAATGAACCAGCACATACTGTAGCCATAGAAGAAGAACCATTGGATTCCAAGATATCAGAAACGACGCGGATGGTGTATGGGTTTTCGTCCACACTAGGAAGCACTTTCTTAAGCGCTCTCATAGCCAAATTACCATGACCTACTTCCCTACGTCCAGGACCTCTGTTTGGCCTTACTTCACCAGTAGAGAATCCAGGGAAATTATAATGTAGGAAGAACTTATTATATCCGGAGATCACAGCTCCGTCCACCATTTGTTCGTCCAATTTTGTACCTAGGGTACAAGTAGTTACAGATTGGGTTTCACCACGGGTAAATACTGCAGAACCATGAGCAGATGGTAAATAATCCACCACAGACCATATAGGTCTTACCTCATTAAGTTTACGACCATCCAAACGCTTCTTCTCGTTCAAGGTCAAGTTTCTAGCAGCTTCCTTATGGATTTTTTTGAAGTATGGACCGATCAAATCTGCCTCATATTCATGCTCTTCACCTAAGCTTTCTACAAATCCTTCCTTGATTGCACTGATCAAATCAGATCTTTCAGTCTTATTAGCGATTTGCTTGCTTACAACTTCATAACATTTGTCATAAAGTTCAGCCTTCATTTTTTCATAAAGCGCCAAATCCTCTTTCTCATGAGAGTACGCTCTCTTTACTTCCTTGCCAACCAATTTGGTAAGTTCCATCTGAACTTGGCAATGCTTTTTAATTTCTTCGTGAGCAAACTGAATTGCTTCCACCATCTCATCCTCAGAGATTTCATCTGCTTCACCTTCCACCATTAAGATAAAATCCAATGATCCGGCCACGATGAATTCTAGTGTAGCCTCTTCCAATTTGCTAGGTGTTGGGTTGATCACCAATTCACCATCAATCTTAGCTACCCTTACTTCCGAAATAGGTCCATTAAAAGGTATATCAGATACTGCAAGCGCTGCAGAAGCTGCCAAACCAGCCAAACAATCAGGCAACACTTCGGCATCCGAAGACATTAGGGTGATCATGATCTGGGTATCAGCATGATAGTCTTCTGGAAAAATCGGACGGATAGCCCTATCCACAATTCGGCTGATCAAGATTTCATAATCTGAAAGTCTACCTTCTCTTTTTAAGAAGCCCCCCGGAATCTTGCCTGATGCGGCAAATTTTTCTTGATAATCAACTGACATCGGAAGGAAGTCAACACCCTCTCCCGCTTCTTTTTTTGAAACAACGGTTGCTAAGAGCATAGCATTGCCCATTTTAACCACTACAGCACCATCCGCCTGCTTGGCCAATGCACCGGTTTCAATAATGATTTCCCTACCATCCTCAAGAACGATAGATTTTGAAATTACATTTGGTAACATACGATTTCTTTAAGAATAAATCTTCTGACTAGTTTTAAAAGTAAGGTTTAAATATATGGGGAAAAAGAAAAAAAGTAAGGTTCCCGCAGTCGGGAACCTTACATGCTAATTATTTACGTAGTCCTAAGTCTGCTAATACAGCTCTGTATCTTGAAATATCATTTTTGTAAAGATAGTTCAAAAGAGCTCTTCGCTTACCTACCAATTTCAAAAGACCCAATCTTGATGAGTGATCTTTTTTGTTTGTCTTCAAGTGGTCAGTTAAGTGCTTGATTCTGTATGTGAACAAAGCGATCTGAGACTCAGGAGATCCTGTATCTTTGTCAGACTTTAACCTACCATGATTTTGAAACAACTCTGATTTTTTCTCTGATGTTAAATACATGCTTAGTTAAAATTAATTATTACGTTTATTTAAAGCAGGTACAAAGATATGACTATTATTTCTAATAGTAAAATACCTTAGAGTTTTTTACGCCTATTTAGCTTAAAGCGCTCTTTGATTTTCTGAAAAGCAGCATAATAGGCATCCGCTTCAAACAACCTGGCGTCTTTCCTCGCTTGCCTTAAGAAGAAAATACCTGCAGGAATCAAGGCGATATTGGCAAACCAACTTCCGAACAAAGGATCAGCCATCCCCTCTTTTGCCCACTTCTCTCCTGTCAAATTCAACATATAAAAGAGGATAAAGAAAATAATGGACAAGAGTACCGGCATACCCAAGCCTCCTTTTTTGATTATTGCCCCTAAGGGAGCACCTATCATAAACATCACCATACAGGCAAAGGCCTGTGTATATTTTTGATACCACGCTATCTCAAATCGCCTCTTCTCTCGGGCAAGCCCATCCACATTGGCCATATTACTACTAAAATTATTCCTAATTGTCCTGGCACTTTGCAAACTCATCGTGGCCGCCCGTGATTTATAATGTCCGTTTTCCAAAACTGAATCTATCTTGGCCACTTGCCTTTCGGAAAAATTCAAATAAGCCGTTTTTGCATCCTCTTCATCTTTCTTCTTATCAGCCATAAGTTTCCTGGCCCTATTAAATGCAACTGTATCCGCCTCCGCTTCTTGCTGCTCGGTCAATTTATTGGTGTTTGTCGTATTCGCTAAACCATTGACAGATCCTTTGGACAAGCTATCCTTGGTAACTGAAATTGGCTTTTCTATCTCATTTGAAGCAATAGTCACATTTTTGCCACTATCTATCTTCGCTTGGGATTCAATATCTTTAACAGCCTCATTATTCTCTTCCTCTTCCACATATCTCGTAACATTATTCATTCCTGCCAGCTCCTCTTCCCTAGCCATCTTTCTTTTGAATTCAATATCCTTAAGCGAGTCTATTTTTGCTTTTTTTCTCTTAAGATCCTCTGGAATCTGAATATCCCTTTGCTTACTAAAAAAAGAATAAGCAGACTTTAACTGTGCATAATTATAATATTGGTAATTCACGAGTTGATTGGACATAGAATCTACATCCATTTTTATCTCACGTATGTTCTTTATGGACCTATTGGAAGACCATAAGTTTTCCGGGGTCCTGTCCATTTCAAATGCATCCAAACTGAAGACTATTTCATTTTTGTCAAATTTAGTCCTCGTAAAAGGAACCGGCTTTCCCCTAATACCCCTTTGAGATTTATCTTCATTATAGCTGTTTCCCTGAAACAGCGTCAGCTTCATGTAGCGGTCATTGAAATAAGGTTCCATCCTACCAGAATCAGCCATAATCACACTCAAATTACCTTGCCCACTAGAATGATCATAGATAATAACATCCTGCAAACGGATATCATCCAATTTTTTATTGACCTTGATGCTATAATTGGGAATTCCATTATAAAAGACACCTTCTTTGATATCTAGTGCTGGCGATTTCATCCTAATGTCGTATAGCAGACTAAAAGTTTTAAGATTCACCTTGGGGACCAAATAGTTGTTAGAGAAAAACGCAGCGATGGTCAGAAAAAAAACAAAAACACCGATAGGCATCAAAGCCCTCACCAAAGATATGCCACTGCTTTTGATGGCTGTCAATTCAAAATGTTCCCCTAAATTACCAAAAGTCATCAACGATGAAAGCAATACAGCCAATGGTAATGCCATGGGAGAAATCGACACTACAAAATACGCAATCAACTCCATATAGACACCAAACCCTAAACCCTTACCAAATATCTCATCGAAATATTTGAGCATGTTTACAGTCAGTAGAATAAAGTCTACAACAATGAAAGTCAATAAAAATGGCCCAATAAAGGACCCTAGAATTAATTTATCTAATTTTTTCATGAGGCGTTCAACCACCAATATCCACGTAATATGAGCGCACTAAGTTCATCATATTAAATGAAAAATTATAATGATAGAATTATTTATCCACCAATTATTTCCTTTAAAGTAGAAACTAAGCCCTCCCAAATTTCCTCTTGTTCACTATCATCATAAGAATCACTATAGTCTATTACCTTCAAAAACAAGGTCTGGGTAAGTTCATTCTCATCCAACCTGAACTCAACATAGGAATGGTCCTCTTCATCAGGCATTGCAGGATCGAAAAACTCGAACTTCACACCATGGTTTGAACGAATAGCAGCTATCCTCGCATAATGATCTAAGCCATCATAAACAAAATTAAAATTCTTATCTGCATCAATGGTCACGTCATCTGCAAACCACTCGGAAAGTCCACTAGCAGTACTTAAATAGGGGAAAATAATCTTTTTGGAAGTATTCACCTGATAGTCAGCAACAAACTTATTCTTAACCATAACTTTAAAATTTTATTCGATAAAAAGTTAACATTTTTCACCTCTAGGGCTTGCATTTAATCAGATAACCCTACATATTTGCATTCCCATTCAGCAAGGAGTTGGCAGTTAACCAAAGCCAAATATAATACTCTAGTTGATCTGGAGGCTCAAAAGAGAGTCTATTTTATCTGGCGAGGTAGCTCAGTTGGTTAGAGCGCAGGATTCATAACCCTGAGGTCACGGGTTCAACTCCCGTCCTCGCTACTCTTAGGCTTCCATTTTTGGGAGCCTTTTTTGTTTTTAATCTTTTTATCATGGATGAACTTTTCACTGTTTATGTTTTATTCACTAAATCTTCTGGTAAAACTTATACTGGAATGACCTCAAACCTTACCTATAGGTTCCATTCACATAACACCTTTGCCAAAAAAGGTTTCACTACTAGATACAGACCTTGGACAGTTATTCATACTGAAATCTTTTTCTCTAAACCAAAAGCCCTCCAAAGAGAAAAGGAACTTAAAACTGGTAATGGAAGAATTTGGATCAAAACAAATATCCTACCCAAATATCTATAAACTAAATCTTGCAATGGATTCTTATCCGCCTTAGCGGACCAGGGTTCAACTCCTTCCGATAACTGTCGGAACTACAGATAACCTTCCATTTTAGGGAGCCTTTTTTATATATTTCACTTATTCAATCATGGAATAATTTTTTACCCTACAGTTTATTCGACACAGATCTTAACCTATTACTCAACCTCTATGAATAAATTAGAAGTACCAAGACAAATACTCTTAATATCTACACCTAAATTTGAAAGGAAGCCCCTCCCCCAATTTTTAATAAATATTTGTTCCGTGCTTTTTGTAATATAGTGAAATTTAAGAAATTGACCTGCCAGTAAACAAAAAATATTAACAAACAAAAAGCCCCTCAAATGAGGGGCTTTTATAATAGAGTAAGTTAGTGCTCCTTACTTTACTTTTTCAACAACAGCTTTGAATGCCTCTGGATGATTCATGGCAAGGTCAGCCAAAACTTTTCTGTTTAGCTCAACTTCTGCTTTCTTGAGCAGACCCATGAATTGTGAATAAGAAATGCCATGTTCTCTGGCACCGGCATTGATACGCTGGATCCAAAGCTTTCTGAATTCTCTCTTCTTAGCTTTTCTATCCCTGTACGCGTACTGTAAACCTTTTTCGTACTTGTTTTTTGCTACAGTCCATACATTGCTACCTCTTCCGAAGTAACCTCTTGTAGCTTTTAATACTTTTTTTCTTCTTGCTCTTGACGCTACCGCGTTTACTGATCTAGGCATAATTAATTAATTTTTTGACTCTTGGTGCCTGAAGACTTTCACCCTCAGAACTTGACAAACCAAGCATCTGGTGAATAAATAACCTTTAAATTGATTTTGTCGAAAATCAGATTCTCAACATGTCTTTTACTCTGTTCACATCAGACTCATGAACTTCACCCATTTTAGTAAGATTTCTCTTTCTTTTGGTTTCCTTCTTAGTCAGGATGTGGCTTTTGTAAGCATGTTTCCTTCTAATCTTTCCAGATCCAGTTAATTTGAATCTCTTTTTTGCACTTGATTTAGTTTTTACTTTAGGCATAACACTGTATTATTTGTTGAAATTATTTCTTACTGGTTTTGGGAGCAACAAACATATTCATTCTTTTACCTTCCATTTTAGGAAGTTGCTCCACATGACCGTATTCTTCCAATGCCTGCGCGAATTTCAATAACAACATCTCTCCTCTTTCCTTAAAGACAATCGATCTACCAACAAAGTGCACATAGGCCTTTACTTTGGCTCCATCCTTAAGGAAGTTGATGGCATGCTTTAGTTTAAAAGCAAAATCATGATCGTCCGTATTAGGTCCGAACCGGATTTCTTTAAGAACAGTTTTGGCAGCATTGGCTTTGATTTCCTTCTGCTTCTTTTTCTGTTCATATTTGAACTTCGCATAATCAATCACCTTACATACAGGTGGATTAGCATTAGGAGAAATTTCTACGAGATCAAGGTCCTGCTCCTTGGCGATCTTGATAGCTTCATCCGTAGGAAGGACGGCATTTCCTCCTTCTACAAAGTCACCAACTACCCTTACTTCACGCGCTCGGATTTTTGAATTTACTTTATAAGGCTCTTCTTGTCTCGGTCTAAACGGTTTTCTTCCTCTCAAAATAGTTATATTGATTAAATGAATTTGACTGCAAATATCGGATATTTTTTTAATTATTAAAATACCGAATCTTTTTTAGCTTTTATTTTTATTTACTTAGGGATTCCGAAATAATATTTTTGAAGTACTTCACAAACTCCTCCGGAGTAAAACTACCCAAGTCACCTTCACCATGCTTACGCACAGACACTTTGCCTTCTGCTTCTTCTTTTTCCCCTACAATTAGCATAAAAGGCACTTTTTTAACTTCTGAGTCCCGTATCTTTCTGCCAATTTTCTCATCGCGATTATCAATAGAACCAGCAATATCATTCTCATCAAGCAATTGATGGATAGTATTGGCGTAATCAATAAATTTCTCAGAAATTGGCAAAATATTAATCTGCTCTGGTGACAACCACAGTGGAAAATTACCAGCACAGTGCTCAATAAGCACCGCTACAAATCTTTCCAAGGAACCAAAAGGAGCCCTGTGAATCATCACTGGACGGTGCTTTTGGTTATCTGAACCTACATACTCCAATTGGAATCTATCTGGCAATTGATAATCTACTTGAATAGTACCCAACTGCCAGCTTCTTCCTAAGGCATCTTTTACCATAAAGTCCAGCTTTGGACCATAGAAAGCGGCTTCGCCTAATTCTGTAACTGTATCAAGGCCCTTTTCAGCAGCTGCTTCCACAATGGCAGCCTCAGCTTTGTTCCAAGCCTCGTCTCCACCGATATACTTATCTTTGTTATCAGGATCTCTTAAGGAAATCTGAGCAGTATAATCATCAAATCCCAAAGCCTTAAATACATAAAGTACCAAATCAATCACCTTGATAAACTCTTCTTTTACCTGATCTGGACGACAGAAAATATGGGCATCATCCTGAGTGAAGCCTCTTACCCTGGTCAAACCATGTAATTCCCCACTTTGCTCATACCTATACACTGTACCAAACTCAGCATATCGAATGGGTAGGTCCTTATAAGATCTAGGCTTATGCTTATATATCTCACAATGGTGAGGACAGTTCATTGGTTTCAGTAAGAATTCCTCTCCCTCATGAGGAGTAGCAATCGGCTGGAAGGAATCCTTACCATATTTCTCATAATGACCAGAAGTTTCATATAGAACCTTATGACCAATATGTGGAGTAATTACTTGCTGATATCCTGATTTATCCTGGGCTTTCTTCAAAAAGCTCACCAAACGTTCTCTTAACAGCGTGCCTTTTGGCAACCATAAAGGTAAGCCCATGCCCACCTTTTCAGAGAAGGTAAACAGTTCCAGTTCCCTGCCCAATTTTCTATGATCACGCTTTTTAGCTTCCTCAAGCATCTTAAGGTACTCAGTAAGTTCTTTAGCTTTCGGAAAAGAAACGCCATAGATTCTGGTAAGCATTTTATTATTCTCATCCCCTTTCCAATAAGCTCCAGCCACATTAAGTAACTTTACAGCCTTAATAAAACCAGTATTAGGTACATGTGGGCCACGACAAAGGTCTACAAAATTACCTTGCTCATAAAATGTAATGGTACCATCTTCTAATCTATCGATCAGGTCCAGTTTATATTCATCGCCCTTTTCTTTAAAATAGGCAATGGCATCACTTTTTGAAATATCCTTCCTGATATATTCATTTTTTTGGCGGGCAAGCTCAACCATTTTTTTCTCAATGGTTTCCAACTCTGCACCATCAATCTGCTTATCACCAAAATCTACATCGTAGTAAAAGCCCGTCTCAATGGATGGCCCGATTCCAAATTTCACTCCAGGGTACAAAGCCTCTAAAGCCTCAGCCAAAAGGTGGGCAGAAGAATGCCAAAAAGTAGATTTACCATCTTTGTCATTCCAGGTCAGTAATGCCACCTCAGCATCATTGTTGATTGGCCTGGTAGCATCCCAAACCTCTCCATTTACTTTAGCGGCAAGGACGTTCCTAGCTAATCCCTCACTGATACTAAGCGCGATTTGTAAGCCGGTAGTTCCTTTTTCGTACTCTTTCACTGCCCCATCAGGCAGCGTAATGTTAATTAAGTTATTAGACATTTAACTCTTCTAAAATTGAATTGAACATAGCACCTTTACAAACAGGTGCTTTAAGTATGCAAATATGCAAATTCAGTATGGGATTGAAAAATTTTAAACTTAAAGAATAGGATATTTGGTTACAATACAAATAATAGCCACTATCTCCCACTTAGTCAATCAAAAACACACTACCTTTTCACCTCTTTTCGTCGGATTGATAAAATTGTTTTATATGAATATCGGAATTCTTCACCACGCTTTTATACCACTCCAACCTCAAAACTTCTTTTTCAGCTTCATCAAGATAAAAATCGTCAGGACGCTTATTAGCTATCTTTTGGTGCAAATCATAAAGACAGACAGAAGCACTTACTGAAATATTAAAGCTTTCCGTAAAACCAGTCATGGGAATATGGACCAAACCGTCACTTTTCTCAATAACTTCATCACTCACCCCGGCATGCTCATTCCCAAAAACCAAAGCTATCTTTTCATCCGTTTTCACTTCACTTAAAGGCATGCTTTTACCATGTGGAGAGGTAGCCAATATTTTATAGCCTTTTTCCCTCAATGCTGAAAAACAACTATCCACGGCAGATACAGTAGGGCTTTCTACATATCGATGAATATCCACCCATTGAGCAGCTCCTCTCACTACATAAGGATTGATATGATAGGTGGTCGATTTTTCTATGATATGTATATCCTGCACTCCAAAACAATCGCAGGTCCTGATTACAGCGCTGGCATTGTGAGGTTTGTAAATATCCTCCAATACAACGGTGAAAAATCTCGACCTTAGGGCCAAGACTTCTTCCATCTTGGTCTTTTTATGGTCAGTGATATATTGCTCCAAATAGGCCATCAATGCCTTATCAGGATTTTCTTTCCCCATATCAGAATAAGCCTAATTGCTCCTTATCATCATTCTCCTCATCTCCCTTTACATTTAAATCTATAGTGGAGCCCACTTCTATATCTTCTTCTTTTTCGGCTTTGTCTTCAGCCTTCTTTACAGGCTCCAATAATTTAATATCTTTGATCGGATAGGAAGATAGTTTATTCCCCACTGATTTCCATCCTTTCACATCGATCAGCATATCCAAATCATATTCTACTTCTTCAACTTCATTCCCTTTCTTAAGGCTCACCTTAACCTGAGGCTGTTTATCCATGGAAACCACCTTCAGATAGGACTTTTTATGATCTGATATAAAACCAAACTTTTTATTAACCGTACTGGTCTCAACTAAGAACCGCTTTACATAGTAATTCTTACTTGCTCCATCATAATAAATGGCAGATACCACTTTTGCTGGATCAAACTTCTCAATTGACAATAGTGTGTTGGTATCGTACCTATTGGTCAACTCATAAGAAGTCACTTCATAACTACCATCATTATAGAAAGCAATGATTTTATCATCACTTATAAAATTACCAATCAACTTGCCTCGCTCATCAGTATTCAACCGACCGACAGCATCATCAAAATAAACATCAAGTCCTCCTAAGGTCGACACCCCCTCCATCTTTAGTTGGATCTTTCTAATTGGATACTTGGTAAGAATATTACCACCTGCTCCACGACCTTTGATATCTATTTCTTTAAAATCAAAATCAAACACCTTCACCCTGGCCTTGCTACCTTGGGTCAAATAAGCTGTGATGATCTCTGCCTCTCCATTGCTGTTGGCAGTGAAATAAAGTACTTTTGAGCCTTTTGAACCTTTTGTAAGCACATACTCCCTGTCTCTGGTCACACTCAATATCTGAAAGCGCTTCACCATTGCTCTTCCTGAAACTCCGTCGAGATATATCATGTTGTAGACCATTCTTTCATCCCCCTTACGGAAAACCCCTACATGGATAATGTCTTTTCCTACAAAAACCTTATCCTGTATCTTAGTAACCACACAGGTACCATCTTTTTTAAATGCGATGATATCATCAAGGTCGGAACAATCACATACAAATTCATCCTTCTTAAGACCATGTCCAATAAATCCATCCTGCCTATTGACATACAGCTTGGCATTATTGGCGGCCACTACGGTAGCTTCAATGGTATCAAAGGTGCGAATTTCGGTTTTCCGCTCTCTTCCTTTACCATACTTCTTTAATAAGTTTTTATAATATCCAATGGCAAATTCTGTCAGGTTTTCCAAGTTATAGTTCACCTCTTTGAGCTCCTCTTCCAGCTTGCGCATCAGCTCGTCAGCCTTAAATGTATCGAATTTGGAAATTCGCTTGATCTTAATCTCGGTAAGCCTGGTGATATCTTCTTGGGTGATTTCCCTATAGAAATCAGGTTTATATGGGTCCAGTCCCCTATCAATGGTTTCCAACACAGCCTCCCAAGTCTCACACTCTTCGATATCCCGGTATATCCTATTCTCAATAAATATTTTTTCAAGTGACGAGAAAAGCAGTTTTTCCATCAATTCTCCCCTTCGGATCTCCAGTTCTTGTTTCAGTAAATCCTTGGTTTGGATGGTATTCCTTTTCAGGATATCGTTTACGGTCAGGAATACAGGCTTGTCATCAATGATCACACAGGCATTAGGAGAAATGGACACCTCACAATCGGTAAATGCATATAAGGCATCTATGGTCATATCAGGAGACTGGCCTGAAGCCAAAAAGACCTGTATCTCCACATCCTTGGCCGTATTGTCCACTACTTTTTTGATCTTGATCTTCCCCTTATCATTGGCTTTGATAATAGAATCAATAATTGAGTTAGTGGTTGTTCCAAATGGAATATCCTTAATTAAAAGACTTTTATTATCTCCTTCCTCAATTTTTGCCCTGACCTTGACCTTTCCGCCCCTGATTCCTTCATTATATTCCGAAAAATCTGCCAGACCTCCTGTTGGGAAGTCTGGCAGAACATTGGTTTTTTTCCCCTTCAAAACATCAATGGAAGCTTGGATAAGCTCACAGAAGTTATGGGGTAAAATTTTGGTAGAAAGCCCCACTGCAATCCCTTCAACCCCCTGAGCAAGGAGCAAAGGGAATTTAACAGGCAAGGTCAATGGCTCCCTTTTCCTACCATCATAAGAAAGTTGCCATTCCGTAGTCTGAGGATTAAAGACGACATCCAATGCAAATTTAGAAAGCCTTGCCTCTATGTACCTGGCTGCAGCTGCACCATCACCCGTACGGATATCTCCCCAGTTACCCTGAGTCTCTATCAAAAGATCCTTTTGGCCCAGGTTCACAATGGCATCACTGATGGATGCATCCCCATGTGGGTGGTACTGCATGGTTTGTCCGATGATATTGGCCACCTTATTGAAGCGACCATCATCCATTTCTTTCATCGCATGCAGGATCCTTCTCTGTACGGGTTTAAAGCCATCTTCAATGGCTGGTACTGCACGCTCCAAAATCACATAAGAAGCATAATCGAGAAACCATTCTTTGTACATTCCAGTTACTGGAACCGAATTGTGAAGGGCTTCTCCATTTTCTTCCTGACCATTATTTTCTATATCACTCATATTCTATTATAGCAATTTAATAAAAGGGTGTTTAACAGATTTAGTTGAAAAATGCCAATCAGGCCGCTTCAATCTCCTTTTCATCAACAGGCTTATGACTGTCTTTTTCATCAACCACATCCTTTTCCACCTTCAGGTTATCTATGATGAATGTCTGTCTTTTCGGGGTGTTTTTGCCCATAAAGAAGGATAACAAATCTGCTATTTTAGTTTCTTTCCTAAGGATAATAGGTTCTAAACGAATATCCTCTCCTATAAATCCACCAAATTCTTCTGGGGAAATCTCTCCTAATCCCTTAAATCGGGTGATTTCCGGTTTATTGCCCAGCTTGGCTATGGCATTCCTACGCTCTTCATCTGAATAACAATAAATAGTTTCTTTTTTATTCCTGACCCTAAAGAGCGGTGTGTCCAAAATGTACAGATGACCATTTTTCACCAAGTCAGGAAAGAACTGTAGGAAGTAGGTCATGATCAGTAACCTAATGTGCATTCCATCCACATCGGCATCCGTGGCAATCACAATTTTCCTGTAGCGAAGCCCTTCTATACTATCTTCAATATTAAGGGCGTGTTGAAGCAAGTTGAATTCCTCGTTTTCATAGACCACCTTCTTAGTCATCCCATAGCAGTTCAAAGGTTTACCACGAAGGGAAAACACCGCTTGAGTCTGTACATCCCTGGATTTGGTTATCGAACCTGAAGCTGAATCACCCTCCGTTATGAAAAGCATCGTGTCATTTTTGGCTTCCTCATCCGCCTTTTTATCATCATAATGCACACGGCAGTCTCTCAATTTTTTATTATGAAGATTAGCCTTTTTTGCCCGCTCATTGGCCAATTTCTTAATACCTGAAATTTCTTTTCTTTCCCTTTCAGACTGTAAGATTCTTTTGAGCAAAGCATTGGCAGTATCAGGATTTTTGTGCAGATAATTGTCCAGCTCCACCTTGATAAAGTCATTTACAAAAGTTCTTAAGGTCGGCCCATCAGGCCCAACACTTTGCGAGCCCAGCTTGGTCTTGGTTTGTGATTCAAAAACTGGCTCTTGAACCCTTACAGCAATTGCTCCCACAATACTCTGCCTAATATCAGAGGCATCATAATCCTTTTTGAAAAACTCTCGAATTGCTTTTACAAGGGCTTCCCTAAAAGCGGCCAAGTGCGTACCTCCCTGTGTAGTAAACTGCCCGTTGACAAAAGAATAATATTCTTCACCATATTGATTGGAATGGGTCAGCGCCATCTCTATATCATTGCCTTTAAGGTGAATGATAGGATACCTGCTGCTATCTTCATCAATTTTCCTGTCCAATAGATCATGAAGTCCCTTGTCAGAAAAATATTTCTTTCCGTTATAATTGATATTTAGCCCTGCATTAAGGAAGGCGTAGTTCCAAATCTGATTTTCTAGGTATTCAGGGATAAAATGGTAGTTTTTAAAAACAGTGGGATCGGGAGAAAAAACGATCTTTGTCCCATTCCGCTCAGAAGTCTTTACCACTTCCCTATCTTCTACCAATTCCCCCTTATTGAACTCAGCCACCTTGGTCTGACCATCCCTATACGATTGCACCTTAAAATATTCAGACAGGGCGTTTACTGCTTTGGTACCCACACCATTTAGTCCAACAGATTTCTGGAAAGCCCCAGAGTCATATTTTCCCCCCGTATTGATTTTAGAAACGCAATCAATCACCTTGCCCAGAGGAATTCCCCGTCCATAATCTCTCACCTCAACCCTATGCTCACTGATCTTGATGTCAATGGTCCTTCCATGTCCCATCATATGTTCATCAATACTGTTATCAAGGATTTCTTTTACCAAAACGTAAATCCCATCATCCTGAGCACTACCATCTCCTAACTTACCAATATACATCCCGGGACGGAGCCTGATATGCTCTTTCCAATCCAGGGACTTGATACTATCTTCGGTGTATTGTACGTTTTTTTCTGCCATTGATATTTTAAATTTCTAGGGTACTTTTTATGCTTCTGACTTAAGACTGCTCATCTTTTTTGATACAATCACAAAGAGCCATATAATCCATATTACAAAAAATACTGGAATTAAATACAAGCCGTATCCAGAACTATTTCCTATTGCCTCTGTCATCCCATTGATTCCATGTACATAAAAGGCGATGATGACAATGCCTATGTTCATTACTGCTGCAAAGGAATAAGACCAGGTCAACATATTATCCTTAAAAGGATCACCGTTTCTGAACAATTTCTTGATATTCAAAGTGGACTTGTTTTCTATCATCTTAGCTGGCGTTATAAAAACCAGGTTCAAAAAGATAAACAAACCTATTCCTGCATAAAAAAAGGTGTCTTTGTCGATAATCTTCAAGGTCTGTCCACTCTCTCCCACCTCATAATTGACCTGCTGAGGTAAGGCTGAATAGATATACAAGAAAATGACGATGAATAGGAATACGGAAAGCAAATGGAATGCTTTGGCAAATCGATACTTCATAAATTCGTAATTTAAACTGCTAATATAAGGTTTAAGATCAAAGAATACCCTGATGAAAGCGGTAGTTTTTTCGGCTTGGGTCAAAGAGACTTTTGCCCCTTAGCTTTAATTTCCTGACAATAAGTGGCATTTATGCTCCTATACTCTATTTATAATCGTTTGAAATTATACCAATACTGGCCTAAGTACCTTTGCTGATTAAACGTAACGGCTCAAAACACCAATATTCCATTTCTCTTGTTTTACTTTATCCCATCTTATTGTACCTTCGTTCCTCATTTCAATCGCCTTTGGTAATAGTTTTTATGAACAAGTTCCTGCTTTCAATCCTAACCTTATGCTTCATCCTTCTTTTCAGCGCATGTTCAAGCAAGCTTGACGCTGGCAAGATCAATTTGGA
The DNA here is from genome assembly GCF_020463795.1 of Echinicola marina. Taxonomy (NCBI): domain Bacteria; kingdom Pseudomonadati; phylum Bacteroidota; class Cytophagia; order Cytophagales; family Cyclobacteriaceae; genus Echinicola; species Echinicola marina. The sequence goes on from NZ_CP080025.1 coordinate 4,610,672, forward strand.
AAACTGGAAAAATGACCGGTATGGCTGCAAGGGGCTTAGAATACAAGACTTGGAAGAGCTTCAAAAAATCAAAAACACATTTTTGGAAGCTAATAACCAAGAACTTATTCTTACTTTTGGTAGGCCCGACAGGGTAGAGTTATTGGACAAAAGCCAGAGTTTCTTCTTCTATTTTTTAGAGCCATCAGATGACTGTGGTGAGGGCCATAAAACAGAAAAAGAACCCCTAAAGGTTCTCTTTCGCTTAAATGCTATCAATAAAGTGAGTGAGGTGACCATCACCACTTTGAATCCTTAATCTGGAATCAAAAACAAAGGGCCGCGGCTCCGAGTGTTCCTGCATTATTTCCTAAGGTGGCTTTAGAAAGCTTTAACTCATTGACATAATACGGTGTAAGATACTGTCTCACCGTCTTATCCAAAGCTGGCATCATAAACTCCAAGCCTGCAGATATTCCACCTCCAAAGTAAATCTCTGTTACATCAAGTATTCTTACTGTAGAAACAATAGCTTCTCCCAAAATATTACCTACTTCTTCAAAAGTCATCAATGACACTTCATTGCCTGCAAGGGCTGTGTCCACCAATAAATGTGTTCCCAATTCCTTGTCACGAAGCACTCCTGCCTTTTCAGGATAGGCATGGATCATTCTTTCCAAAATGGTCAAAATGCCATTTCTTCCGATTAAAGTCTCTAGTCGGGCATTACCACGAGACATCATATGCCCCATTTCCATGGCATTTCCTCTAGCTCCCTTAAAGATCTTTCCATCAATCACTGCAGCACTACCAATACCTGTTCCCATCGTGATGAAGAGGAAGTTAGGAGATGGTTTGGAAGATGCAAATTTAAATTCACCCACCGCAGCAGCACTCGCATCATTTTCTAGGAAAAAGGACTTATCTGGATATTTATCCAAAAGAGATTGCTTTAAGTTAAATCCATCCAAATTTGGAATGGCTGGAATTTCAAGCGTGGTGGTTCTCTCCTTATTGATCAGGCCTGGTAGTCCTATACCCACTTTATGGACATCTGGATATTTGGAAAGATACTTTCCAATTACATCTACGAAACAAGCATTGAACCCTTTTGGGTCATTTTTATATGGACTGGTATCTTCTTTATCAAAGGAAACAATTTCTCCTTGCAAGTTTACCTTGCCAATTTTAAGGTGTGTTCCACCCACATCTACACCTAGAAAGTGTTCTTGTTGATTATTCATGGTTTATGGATTAATAGGTTTTGGCTCCTAAATTAGTAAAGAGTTCAACTTACTTCCTAAAATCTTTTAAAAAGACTTGAAAGATTCCATGAACGGCAGGGCAAATCATCGTATTTTTCAATGTCAGGTTCAGTATCCCATGTATATTTTTTCTATTGGTATGAGGATATTCCCTACAGGCCTTTGGCCTAGATTCATATACAAAACATTTATTGTCTTCTCCCAAAAACGGACAGGGAGAACTGTTCAGCACAAAATCCCCCTCCTCATCCCGATGCAGGTAAGTATCTATGAATTCGGATGACTTCATCCTGAAGACCTTGGCTAACCTATCAATATCAGTCTGTATGAAAATAGGACTCGTAGTCTTGCAGCAGTTCGCACATTCCAAACAATCAATTTGCTCAAATTGCTCATCATGGGCATCAGAAAATTTTTGATCAAGGGTCTTGGGTTTTATTTTTCTTAATCTTCCCTTGAGTTTTTTGTGATTAGCATATTCACTCCGGGCCTTATTTTTAAAATTTTCTAAATCCATAAATTTAAATTACAAATTTATACACCTGTTTGAATTAAATTTATCAGTAATATATTTGGAATTCTAGCCTTTTTTCGTATTTTTAGAGGTACTTCAAACCAAACTGACATGAAAATGCACCCTAGCGAATTATTCTTCTATTTCATCCCTTCTCACCCTATTGACAAACAGGCCAGGGCCTATGCCCGTTCTGTCTCCAGATACGTCAATGAAATCGATATTGAAAAAGAACGTATCACCACTACGGGCTGGAGAACCATTTTGGAAAAATTGAAACTTCGCCCTAAAGACTTACTCAACCGAGCTCACCCTGACTACCAAAGCCTCATCGCTGGCAAAACTTGGGATGATGAAAGCTGGTTAAATATTTTGGTTAAATACCCTTATTTGATCAAAGCTCCAATTGCCATTAAAAGGGAAAAGGCCGTGTTGTGCACCAAACCGATGGAAATTCTTAAATTGAGTTAATCAACAATTTCGATACCGTTATCTAAGATCCTGATTTTCTTACTCTTGTATAATTGCCCTATAGATTGCTTAAAGTGCTTCTTGCTCATCCCCAAACTTGACTTGATGTCTTCAGGGGATGATTTATCATGCAGCGGCAGGAATCTTTTATCAGCCAAAACTGCCATGATTTTTTCTGCACCCTCTTCATACTTTTGCCGGCCAATTGGCGTCAGCTGAAGATCCAACTTCCCATCATCTCTTTTCTTCTTTATATACGCAGTGATTTCTTCGCCCATCTTAATCGGCTTGAAAACTTCATTGCCATAGACCAATCCTTCATAATGCTGGTCTATCAAAATCTTATAACCAAGGTCTGTATGATCAAACACCAAGCCTTTGATTTCTTGGCCCTCTTCAAACACACCGGTGTCGGATAACATAAAGTCCTGGTACTTAGAAACCCCGATCAAACGGTTGGTTTTGTAATCCACACAAACCATTACCAGGTATTTTTGCCCTTCAGTAATAGGCTTGCCCATTTCTGATTTAGGCACAAAAAGGTCCTTTGGCAACCCCCAATCCATAAATGCCCCAAACTGCGTCACTTCTTTCACCTCCATTACTGCAAATTCATCTACCAATGCCACAGGTCGGTCAGTTATGGCCACAGGTCTATCTTCACTATCCGTGTAGACAAAAACCTCTTTTTCATCCCCTTCCTTTTCATCCCCATTGAGGTATCCTTGAGGTAATAATACTTCGTCGCCATCGGATAATTGCAGGTATGCACCATTACTTGTAAATCGGTTGATGGTTAATGTGGAGATCTTGCCCAATTCTTTCATATTCTTCATTTGTCCCAAAGTTACGGAAATATGATCAAAACTGATTTTTGACCAGAAAAAACTATTTTATTTCCTTGGACCAATTGGAATAACAAGCTTTAAAATTTAGATTTAACTAAAGAATAGTAAACGCAAAATATGACCTTCCCTCCTGACTTTGGGAAAATAAATTAAGTTTTTATGGTAAAAGTTTCTGTAGTTGGTGCTGGCACAATGGGTAACGGTATAGCGCATGTTTTCGCCCAATTTGGACATAAAGTAGCCCTTATAGACAGCAGTGAAAAAGCGCTTGAAATGGCCATGGGCACCATTGCCCAAAACCTAGATAGGCAAATTGCCAAAGAAAAAATTGACCCTCAGGAAAAGGAAGAAATTCTTTCAAGAATCCGCACTTATTCTGATTTGGAATTAGGGATAAGTAAATCAGATTTAGTGGTGGAAGCGGCCACTGAAAATCTATCTGTAAAACTGGAGCTTTTTAAAAAACTGGACCAATATTGTCCTAAAGAAACCATCCTGGCTTCCAATACTTCTTCCATCTCCATTACCCAAATCGCCTCAGCTACAGCCAGGCCAAATAAGGTAATAGGAATGCATTTCATGAATCCTGTTCCGGTGATGCCATTGGTAGAGGTCATCAGGGGCTACAGCACTTCCCATGAAACCACCCACCAAATCATGTCCCTCTCTAAAAGCCTTGAAAAAACACCCGTCGAAGTCAATGATTATCCGGGCTTTGTATCCAATAGAATATTAATGCCCATGATCAATGAGGCCATTTATTCACTATATGAAGGCGTCGCAGGAGTACAGGAAATTGACACGGTTTTAAAAATGGGCATGGCTCATCCCATGGGACCTTTGCAGCTGGCTGATTTTATAGGTTTGGATGTGTGCCTCTCTATACTAAAGGTACTCTATGAAGGCTTGGGCAACCCCAAATATGCCCCTTGTCCATTACTGGTCAATATGGTCGCAGCTGGCCACAAGGGAGTAAAAAGCGGTGTGGGTTTTTATAAACATGAACTGGGCTCCAAGGAGATACAGGTTGCAGAACGCTTTCAAAACTAACTCAATATAAAAAAGCCTACTTTATGCATATTGCTGTCTCTGGAAATATAGGTAGTGGCAAATCCAGCCTGGCAAGTATGCTGGGCAAGCATTTCAACTGGCATGTCAACCATGAAGACGTAGATGATAATCCCTATCTACTGGACTTCTACGAGGACATGCACAAATGGGCATTTCATCTTCAGGTTTATTTCCTCAATAGTCGATTTAATCAGATCAAAGAGATTCTAGCCAGCAAAAAGACCACCATACAGGACCGCACCATTTATGAAGATGCCTATATTTTTGCGGCCAACCTCAATCAATCTGGTTACCTGAATAACCGAGATTACCATAACTACCTACAGCTCTTCCATTCAATGATGCACTATATCCAAGCTCCAGATTTATTGATTTACCTCAAAGCAGATATCCCCAAACTGGTCAGTCAAATACAGAAAAGAGGCCGATCCTATGAAGCAAATATCAGCATCAAATACCTCAAAAACCTCAACAACCATTATGAAAACTGGATTAAAACCTATGACAAGGGGAAAATACTGATTATTGATGTCAATGATTTGGATTTTGTATCAAAAAAAGAAGATTTCAGTCAGGTGCTTAATTTGGTGGACCGCGAAATCAATGGTTTATTTGCCTAAATTCATCAAATCATTTTTCGCATGAACCAAGAATAAATCGCCTTGGAATACTCTTCTTTGGGATTGACCAATAGCTGGTCAAGTTTTTTGAGGCTTCCGCCCATCATGATATTTTCATACATGGGTAAGCGGATGATTTTATATCCATGCAGCCTGCTCAGCAAATCATACTGGGCGTCGTTATAAGCGTTCAATTTCCAACCTGCAGAACCATTTCCACTTAGATCGCCCGCCTCTTCAGAATACCCAAAACACTTTCCTGCGATTGGCGGACCATACCATATTCTTTCCTGCAAACCAGTCTTGAGACACTCCCTTTCAAATGTCCTGCAGAGGCGTTTATAAGCATCTACCCAAGCAAAGGTAAAAACATCATAAATATTTGATTTAAAAGAATTTAACCTATACCTATTAAAGTGAACTGCATCATCGTAAAGAAATAGAAAACGATCAATCTTAAAGTCAAATTTTAAATTCTCCAAACAGATAAAATCACCATTTCCCCCAATTCGCTCGTAGAGCTCTTGAAGCATGGATTGGGCCTTTTCATCCAGTAAATTTGGGTTGGTTTCCAATAAAAAGTGTTCTTCCAATTTGAGGTCCTGATCAAGCAGAACCTTAATAAGATTATTTACTTTAAGTTGATGCAAAATACAATATCGTTTGGCTAGAATTATTCATTCACAGTGCTGGAATTTGATTCTTTAATCCGTTCCTTTAAGTTCCCTTTTGAACCTGGAAAGGTCGTTTTTGAGGAAATATCAATTCCTATCAAAACCATTAAAAGCAAAAAGATGATGCTTAGAATAAGAAATATTATTTTCTTTGTTTTCATATTTGAATCTTTTCCTCAATTTTACAGAAAGGATGGTTCGGCAAAAGTAAGGCAATCTTTCCGCTTATGAAAACCTTATGGTAAAAGCCTTTTAATGTAAAAAGAACTTTATTTTACTTCAGTGACCACACTTAATTCGATGAATACACTGTTTACTCATACCACCATGTACAAGCTGATCAACAAGGATGTAATTTTTCAATTTTTAGGAGATAATCCTGAACTCATCAAGCCCATGATGGAAATGGTGCTCAACAATAATATTTTAGATCTCAAAAACCTAGATCAATTTTATGATCAAAAGAACTATGAAGAGGTTAAACTGAAGTGTCATAAAGCTAAGTCCGCCATGGGCTATGTAGGTTCTTCTCAAACCAAAAAGCTGCTGCAATCCATTGAATTAGATGTAAGGGAAAATTTCCCTAAGCATAAAGCAGAGTTAAAAGAGCACATCGCCATTTTGGAAACGGAACTAAAAAAACTCCTCGGAGAATTAGATGATTAAGTTTTCAATTTGCCATTCACCACTTTTTATTTGTATTAAACAATTTGCCTGCTCATATTCGAACAAAATTTTCGAATATGAAAAAAGCCTACTTACTATTTCTTTTATTTAACCTCAGCTTTGGTTTTGCACAAGCACAAAACAGCCTCCTATCTGTTGAAAAAATCATGCAGGACCCCAAGTGGATGGGGACATTTCCATCCAATATTCAATGGGCTGAAAACAGTGCTGCGATTTATTTTAAATATAATCCAGAACAAAACCCCTCTGATTCACTTTATAAAATCCCTGTATCAGATTTAAACAATATCAGCAAAGTAAATTGGAAAACTTCCAATAAGCTTATCCCTGCATATGGCCAATTCAATACAGACAAAAGTCAAAAGGTATATACTAGGGATGCCAAGCTATTTTTGTACAATGCCAAAGAAGAACAAGAGATCAAACTTTTGGAGCTAAGCAGTAGAATCTCCAATCCAATTTTTTTGAAAGATGAAAATATTATCGCTTTTGAAATGGAGAATAATATCTTCACCTATGAACTGTCAGAAGGCAGCATCCAACAGCTGACCCATATTAAAAACGGTAATGAACCAACAAATAACAATAACGAACTGTCAAAAAAAGATGATTGGTTGATAAAAGAGAACACCGAACTACTTCAGGTCATCAAAGAAAGGGAAAGCAAAAAAGAGCTAAGCAAAGCCTATCATGAAGCAACCAAAAATGATGAACCATATACTTTCTACTCAGGCAATGACCGAGTAACGAATCTTCAGATTTCCCCCAATGGAAAGTACGTTGTATTTAATCTGATCAGCCCCGCTGAAAAAAGAAAAAATACCTTTGTCCCTGATTTTACCGATGTGTCAGGATATACTACTGAGCTTAACACCAGGCCTAAAGTAGGTAACGAGCCGACTGAAGCTAAAATGGTCATTTACAATATTGAAAAAGATACTGCTTATACTGTTAACACAGGTCACCTTCCAGGGATCACTGATTTACCGGACTATACCAGAGATTATCCTGAGCGAGAATGGAAGAAAGAAATTAGAGCCGTTATTCCGGCTAACCCTATATTTTCAGAAGAAAGTCAAGCCGTGATCAATATCAGATCTGCTGACAATAAAGATCGCTGGATTGCCCTGCTAGATCTTGATTCCGGGGAATTGAAATGTCTGGATAGACAAAGAGATGAAGCTTGGATTGCTGGTCCAGGCATTGGTTATAGCTTTGGAGGTGGCACATTTGGCTGGTTACCTGATAATACCCATATTTATTTTCAGTCTGAAGAAAGTGGCTACTCACACCTTTACCTTCTGAATACTCAAACAGGAAAAAAGAAAGCACTGACCAAGGGTCAATTCGAAGTATTTTCTCCAAAACTTTCCAATGACAAACAATATTGGTACCTCACCACGTCTGAGGTTCATCCAGGGGAAAGGCATTTTTATAAAATGCCGGTAATGGGCGGAAAAATGACCCAATTAACCTCAATGACAGGTAACAACCAAGTCAGCCTCTCCCCTGACGAAAAGCATTTGGCCATATTATACAGCAATAGTAATCAACCTTGGGAACTATACTATAAAGCCAACAATCCAAAGGACAACGCCATCAAACTGACCAATGGTCAATCCGAGCAATTCCAAAGCTATTCATGGAAAAGCCCTGAGTTGATACAGTTTGAGGCCAAGGATGGTGCCACTGTCCATGCAAGGCTATACAAACCAAAACAACAAAACAATAATAAAGCAGCCGTCATCTTTGTACATGGAGCTGGTTATCTTCAAAACGCCCACAAATGGTGGTCAAGCTATTTCCGTGAATATATGTTTCATAACTTATTATCTGATTTAGGATACACCGTTTTGGACATAGATTATAGGGGTAGTGCTGGTTACGGCAGGGATTGGAGGACAGGAATATACAGACACATGGGCGGAAAAGACCTTTCAGATCAAGTAGATGGAGCTAAATACCTGATAGAAAATGAACATATAAACCCTGAAAAAATTGGTATCTATGGAGGAAGCTATGGTGGTTTTATCACACTTATGGCCTTATTCAATGAACCGGATATTTTCAAATCAGGTGCTGCCTTAAGGTCTGTAACTGACTGGGCCCATTATAACCATGGCTATACCTCAAACATTCTCAATGAGCCATACAATGACCCCATTGCCTATAAAAGATCTTCCCCTATTTACTTTGCAGAGGGATTGAAAGGCCACTTACTCATGGCGCATGGTATGATCGATACCAATGTACATTTTCAGGATGTGGTCAGGTTATCCCAAAGACTCATAGAACTCAAAAAAGACAACTGGGAAATGGCCATTTTTCCTGTAGAAGACCATGGTTTCATAGAACCCAGCAGCTGGACAGATGAATACAAAAGAATCTTAAAACTATTTAACGAAACCCTATTGGACTGATACAAGTCATCTGATTATAAACATAGCCCTTTGAATTTTCAATGAGTTCAGAGGGCTTTTTTGTAGAATTAAATCAATAGATACTTTGAAACAACCAAATATTCAATTAATTTATAACAAAAAAACAAATACAATTGTTACGTTAAATAGTAGTTTGCGCCCTGTCAATAACCATAAACAACCTTAACCACCCAAATATGAAAATACTCAAAGGCATACTATTCGGCATATTAGGCATTATTGCCATCGCTTTAATCGCTGGTCTTTTTATTAAAAAAGAGTTTTCAGTAGAAAAATCTGTCACGATAGAACAACCTGTTGAGGAAGTTTTCAGCTATGTTAAAATGCTAAAAAACCAGAACAAGTTTTCTGTATGGATGCAAATGGACCCTAATATGAAGAAAACCTATATGGGCATGGATGGAACGGTTGGGGCTGTCACCGCATGGGACAGTCAAAATTCAGATGTTGGCAAGGGGGAACAGGAAATTATTGGCATTGAAGAGAACAAGCGAATCGATTATGAATTACGCTTTTATAAGCCCTTTGAGGCTACTGACAAGGCCTATATGCTTACCGAGAGAATTTCACCCAACAAAACCAAGGTCATCTGGGGCTTTAACAGTATTGCAGATTATCCCATGAATTTGGTCATGAAGTTAATGGGAATGGAAGAAATGCTGGGCAATCAACTTCAAGAAGGACTCAACACCTTAAAAGACCAAATGGAAGATTAAAAAAAATGGGTCTGTTTTCCAGACCCATTTTTCTTTTCTTGAATTGATCTCTTAATCAATAATGACCATTTCCACCCTGCGGTTTTGTTCTCTTCCACTAGGGCTGTCATTATCGGCAATAGGCTTAGCACCACCATATCCCCTGAGCCTTATTCTCTCAAAATCCACGCCTTTATCTACCATGACATCACGAATAGTGGCCGCCCTGTCCATAGATAATTCCTTATTTAAACGAACATTTCCGACATTGTCCGTATGTCCTTCTAATCTTACCTTTAGGCCAGGGTTTTCATTGAGAAAATCTACTAATTGATCAATATACTTCAGGGAATTTTCATCTGCCAATTCGGAAGTTCCTTTTTGGAAAAGCACCTCCTCCAATACCAAACTCACTCCTTTCACTGCTGAAGTCAACCAAACAGTTTCTTCACCATCTTCCAAGACTTGCAAGTCCAGGGAGGCTGGCAAATAATTCGGTGATGAAATGGTCAATTTGACGGTTCCTTTCCTTAATGCAAATTTATCCACTGCGGTCAAACTGTTTTCAACACCAAGTGGATTTCCATTTTCATCTTTGAAAACCACTTTATATGGAATGGTTTCCTTGGATTTTTTGTCCAATACCTTAAGCACATACTCCTCATTTGAAATGATGGCAGCAGGAGTCTCCATCTTATCTTCCTGAGGTTCTGATGCCGCATACGCTATTGTTTTTTCTTGTTCAAGTGCTTTTTCTTGCTCTGTTTTTTCTGAAACCACTTCTTGCTGTACTGGAATAGCTATAGTTTCGGGTTTATGATCAACATCAGCTGGCGTATTGATCAATTCTTCCCGGATCATTACTTCATTTGCCTTATTCTCCTCTGGCACTTGAGCTGCATTGTCAACAGCTGAAGAATTTCGTACAAAGTTGGCTGCCAAATAAGGTTTAGGATTAATTTCCTCTGGACTTAGCTCTTCTAGGACGATTTCCTCTTTTCTTTGCATTAATATATCACCATATCCCTCACTGTTTTGTGTTGTCGTCACAAAGGCTGTGTATGGACTATTGGGGTCAATAAAGTAGGAAAGTTCTACTCCCCTGCTGTTAATGTCATCTTTGAGTCTTTTGGGCTTCGTCCATTTTTCCCAAGAATCATCCAACCTTTGGGCATAATAAATATCTCTGCCTTCCGTGGTACCATGACCATTTGTGGAAAAATAGATCACCTGTTTGTCATCGGAGATAAATGGGGTCATTTCCTGCTCAAAGGTATTCACATCTGCGCCAATATTTTTTGGAACGGACCAGCTGCCATTGGACTGCTTGAAGCTGACATAAATATCCTCATTCCCATAAGTCCCATAGGAATTCATGGACATCAGCAGAATGTCTCCCGACGGATGCAGTCTGGCGCTGAAACTTTTCCCATTATTCCTAAAGCTCCCAAAATCCAATTGCTTTTCATACTGCCAATCAGTTTCGCCTGTTCTCCTATATTGATGAATACCATGAGGTTTATTTTTTCCATCATGATATACCAATGCCCTTTCCCCATCTGGAAAACCTATCAAAAGGTCATAGCCCGCAGTACTCAGACTTCGTACAGCACGGGGAGCTTCCCACTGATTAAAGTCGTTTTTCTTGCTGTACCATACATCTCCAAAATCCTTGCTTCCGCCGGTATTTTCTGGATGAAAAGCAACACTCAAAAAAAGCTCTTCTTTAGAGGATATAACAGGCTGTTGCTCATCATAAGGGGTGTTAACCTGTTTCAAAGCATAAATCCCCTGTGCCATTGCGGGGGTAAAAGCACAAAAAGCAAGCACAGGAATAGTGCTTGCTTTAAGAATTGTTGATTTTAATTTTTCTGTAACTTTCATGTCATTGATCTAATACAATCGCAAATACTAATGGAGCCACAATGGTCGCATCAGATTCTATGATGTATTTTGGTGTATCAATGCCCAATTTTCCCCAAGTGATCTTTTCATTAGGCACTGCCCCAGAATAAGACCCATAAGAAGTAGTCGAGTCAGAAATCTGGCAGAAATACCCCCATAAAGGTACTCCATCTCTTTGCAGATCCTGATGCAACATCGGTACTACACAAATAGGGAAGTCACCGGCAATACCCCCACCAATCTGGAAGAATCCTACGGTACTGTCTGCTTTTGCATTTTCTGTGTACCAGTCTGCCAAATACATCATGTACTGAATACCGCTTTTAACGGTATGGACATTTTTCACATCTTCAGTGATGCAATGCCCTGCGAACATGTTTCCCAATGTCGAATCTTCCCAACCCGGAACGATTATAGGAAGATTTTTCTTAGCCGCTTCCAAGAGCCAGCTATTTTTGGGATCAATCTGATAATACTGTTCCAGTTTGCCAGAAAGTAAAATCTTATAGAAAAATTCATGTGGGAAGTAGCTTTCACCGGCTCTGTCGGCTTTAACCCATTCCTCAAGAATCACATCCTCGATCCTTCTCATGGCTTCCATTTCTGGAATACAGGTATCAGTTACCCTGTTCATATGTCTATCTAGCAAATCCTGTTCCTCTTCTGGCGAAAGCTGTCGATAATGTGGAACTCTTTCATAATAATCGTGTGCAACCAGGTTAAAAACATCCTCTTCCAAGTTAGCACCGGTACAGGTAATGATCTGAACTTTGTCCTGGCGGATCATTTCGGCCAACGAAATCCCCAACTCAGCAGTGGACATCGCTCCTGCCAAAGTCACCATCATTTTACCATTATTGTCCAAATGGGCCTTATAGCCTTCAGCAGCATCGATCAATGCGGCTGCATTAAAATGCCGATAATTATGCTTAAGAAATTCTGTGATTTTCATCTGCTATAGCGTTTAAATAATTGCTAAAATTACTGATATATTTGACACAAAAAAAGCCCGGCTCAAACCGGGCTTTCTCATTTTATCTTCTGACAGCGGTCTGTTACTTACCTTCTTCTTTGGTAGAATCAGTAGCGGTCGTCGCTGGTTTTGTTGCTTCAGGATTGTAAGCATCGTTCAATCCTTTTGTAACAGAAGTAGTTACATCAAGGGCATCATGCGCATACCAAACACCACCACCTCTTGTATATGAAAGGATCATTTCAAGGTTGTTCTCTTCAGCATAACCCTTTAAAAACACCTGGATTTTATCATAAACCTCATTATATAGATTGGCTTCGTCTGCAGAAAGTTCTTGCATCAAGTTATCTCTGTAGGTCACCAAATTTCTCTCCTTCTTCATCAAATCTTCTTGCTTGGCCCTAGATTGATTAGGCGTCATATTCTGTGCCGTCTGCTGGAAATTAGCCACTTCCTGTTCAAAACCCTTTGCCCTATTAGAAAGCTCACTCTCATACCGCTTACCTTTCTCTGAAATTTCAGCTGATTTGTCCTTAAAATACTGGTAATTATTGATCACACTGTCTGTGTTGATATAAGCAATATTCAAATCGCTCAAGTCCACAGTACTCTCTGATGATGCCCCTGCACCAGTTGCAGCTGTTTCATTTCCCTTATTATTGCAAGCCGACAAAAGTGCTCCTGCAATACCTAAAATTCCTAGTGCTTTACTAAATTTTCTCACGTTAATGGTTTATTAATTCAACTTGTCGCAAATATAAACAAAGTTCTCATTCTACAAATCGAAATCTAAATTGTTCCTGTTTTTTTAACGTTCATCCCCAAGGGTATATTCTCTATTGGCTTTTACTCAAAAAAAGATCTCCTGAGCCAGCCTAAAGGTATTGGCATGGGCCTCCACGATTTGGGTGATTTTTTCAGAATATCCGCCCCCCATACAACACATTATGGGAACTTGATGCCGGTATGCTGCATTCAAAACCAATTGATCCCGCTCCTTACAACCTGCTAAGCTTAAGCCCAGCCTTCCCAGCTTGTCTGTCGCCAAAACATCCACACCACTTTGGTAAATGATAAAATCGGGTTGCACTTTGTCTATCAGTGAATCCATATGCTCCTTTAAAACCTTAATGTAGAAATCATCCCCCACTTTGTCGGGCAATGCCACATCCAAATCTGATTTTTCTTTATGCATAGGATAATTGGATGCTCCGTGCATGCTAAATGTAAATACTTCTGGTACCTGCTGAAATATCTCAGCGGTGCCATTTCCCTGATGTACATCCAAGTCCACCACCAGTACTTTGCTGACCAAGTTACTATCCAACAAATAATTGGCCGAAATTGCGATATCATTTAGCAAACAAAATCCTTCTCCTCTATCAGAAAAGGCATGGTGGGTCCCTCCAGCTATGTTCATAGCAATTCCATACTCCAAAGCATACAAACAAGCTTGCACAGAACCATGCATGATATTGATTTCCCTGTCCACCAGTGACTTCGTCAATGGGAAGCCTGTCTTACGGATCTCTTGCTTACTAAGGCTTAGGTTTTCCAGTTTATGGACATAAGTGGCATCATGGGTGTTGAGAATCCACTGACTTGCTAAGCTTTTCGGGCTGAAAAGATTGTCTTCTGTGATTGTCCCCTCGTATAGCAGTTGTTCAGGCAATAGTTCATATTTTTCCATGGGAAACCTATGCCCTGGAGGAAGACTATGTGCGTAAAGGGATGACCAAGCTATCTTTAACATAAAAACAAAATAAAACCGTTTGCTGAACATCAGCAAACGGCCTTGATATATGTTTCCTATTTTTTTAGAAATTATTCCTCTACATCTTCATCCTCAGATTGAAAGGCATACATGGTATCATCCAATACGATATTGTCATCATTGAATTCCTTGATGAACTTGGTGATCACTTTCTCATCAATATGTTCGACATTGAGCGCTACATCCAGTCCAATACCATAATCATGATTGGTATCCTCATCGATAAACTCCTGCACCTTTACAGATTCATCTTCCTCTATTTCCATGATAATTTCGGTGATAAACCAACCGATTTCTTCCTCATCACTATTCAAGGGCTTCAAATTCCCATTCTCATCCTCTTCATAGTGGATTCCCTTGAAGTTGGGGAACTTTTTTGCAGCCTTGTGCTCTGCCAACTCATAAACCTCACTGGAATGGTGAAGTCTTAAGGTATACATCGCTGCATCATAAATCACTTCCTTTCCCTCATACATCCCAATAAAATAGAAATTCACAAATTCATCGCTATTATCAGGAGAAGGGACAATTTTAAAGTTTTTTCCGGAGGCTTTCAACTCAGCCTTTAGCGCATTTATTATCTCGGGTCTAAAACCATCATTCTTGTATTGCATAATTCTTAGTCGAAAAGGGTGTTATAAGTCGATACTGTGACTAGCATATATAATGCAGGTAAAAATATAAAACAGTTACTGCCTCTTAGTAACTACCTTTTATCAAAATCAAATTACAATTATTTGACAAAAATAAAAATCATTACTTGCAAAAACTGACCTCATATTCTTATTTATTAAGGCTAGATTTTTTGGTTAATTATTCTCAAATAAAGAAACGCCAAAAATGGTGTTTATTATTGACAATATGAAACTAAATAATAAAGCCCACCAAAAGCCATCTACATGAAAACCCGGTACTATATTGGCTGCCAGCAGAATAATCAAAGCATTTATGACCAATAAAAATAATCCCAAGGTAACTATGGTAATGGGGATGGTCAAAATAATCAATAAGGGCTTGATCGTATAGTTCAATAAACTCAAAACGGCCGCAATAATTATCGCTACCCAAAAATCCTCTACACTTACTCCAGGAAGCAGGTAACTAGCTATAATCACCGCAAGCCCCGCTATTACCAATTGAACCAAAACATTTCCACATCCTTGATCTCCCATAAAAAACGAAGTTTAAGTTTTACCTTGATCCCTCAATAAGAAAGTTTATGATCTCCTACATTTTGCATCAGTAGGCTCCTTTTCTTAGAATATTTGAATAATTAATTGCCCTTTCATAAAATGTTTGAAGCATCCCAAACCATCAAAAAGGGAAACAAGTTAATCTTAATTTTTCCAAGCTAATTTCATTAATCATATCAGCTGAATATTTCAGCGGTCAATTTGTAAACATTTATAATTTTTATCCTAATTCCTAGTAGTTTGGGCTGCTAAAACCAAGAATCCCAAAAATCATCCCCCTGAAACATGAGTTTAATCATAATATATTAAAAATATCAAGAACACATTTATATTTTCACTGATAAGAGATTATCTTTGTGATCTTAAATCAATTCTAAATTACGTGATTCTTATAGTATTCTTCTTATTGCATTGGTATTTCTCGCTGTTTTGCCAAAGTTTCTTCCTGCACCGTTATGCAGCACATCAAATGTTCGTCATGAACAAGTTTTGGGAGAAGTTCTTTTATGTGTTTACTTGGGCATGTCAGGGAAGTTCTTACCTTTCTCCCCGTGCCTACGCTATTCTTCATAGGATGCACCATGCATACAGTGACACACCAAAAGACCCGCATAGTCCACACCATACAGAAAATCTGTTCACCATGATGTGGAAAACAAAAAATATTTACAATGAATATTTTTCTTTCAGACTAAAGCCTGAAGAAAGATTTTCAAAGGATGTTCCTGACTGGAACAAGTTTGACCGAATGGCTGACAATATGATGGTCAGAGTAGCTTGGGGCATACTATATGTGGCCATTTACGTACTTAGCATAAGTGTATTTGAACTTCCTGGCACCCACTGGTGGATGTATTTCCTACTTCCTATCCATTTTTTGATGGGACCTGTCCATGGAGCTATCGTAAACTGGAGTGGTCATAAATATGGCTATGCTAATTTTGACAATAATGACCAATCCAAAAACAGTCTCTTACTGGATGTGCTGATGCTAGGTGAATTATTCCAAAACAATCACCATAAATTGCCCAACAGACCCAATTTTGCCGTAAAATGGTATGAATTTGACCCTACCTATCCTGTTGTAAAGCTGTTACACTTTACCAGAATCATCAAGTTGAGAACCCAATAATATATTATAAGATAAGCCGCTGAAATAAGCGGCTTATTTTTTTAGCACAACCAACTAATTCCTTAATTTAAACTATCTAAATAGTTGCGAAACTAATATATTCTAACTAATTTGGTTCAGCCAATAAGAAGATCAGTCACTTGTTTGTTATTTACAAACTAAATGATTAAGTTGAAGCAAATAAACAATTATATAAGATGAGAGAATTAACAAGAGCCGAAGAACAAGTCATGCAGATTCTATGGGATATCGAGAAAGGTTTCGTCAAAGATATCCTGGCAAAAATGTCAGCGCCAAAACCAGCCTATAATACGGTATCGACCATCATCCGTATCTTAGAGAGAAAAGGCTTTGTCAAACACAAAGCTTATGGCAAGTCTCATGAGTATTACCCGATAGTCACCAAAGATCAATACAGGAGTTTTTCTATCAAAAACCTACTTTCTGGGTATTTCGGAGGTTCATTTTCCAAGTTGGCTTCATTCTTTGCAAAGGACGAAAACATGGACATCAATGAACTTGAAAAGTTAATGAATGAGGTAAAAGATGACGTAAAATAAGTCACATGGCACATTTGGTGAACTATATCTGGCAGAGTACCTTCTGCCTCTTATTTTTTTTCGGGATCTATTGGTGTTTCCTCAGAGGGGAGAAAGTGTTCAGCCTCACCAGAATTTTCCTTTTGGTCTCCCCTGTTTTGGCACTTTTGTTTCCACTGATAGAAATCCCCGTTCAATTTTCAAAGCCCTCTATTTCATTGGAGGAAACAGACTTCCTGCAATCCCTTACCGCCAATGCATCCCAGGAGGACATCGTCGGGACATTTGGCCTTCCTGAAGTAACGGTCAGCAGCACCAAGCTTCCCATCCTGTTGGAATGGAAGGATTATTTATTTATTGGTTACCTTTTGATAGCTACTCTGCTTGCTTGCCGTCTTCTTTGGCAATTGCTGCAGCTTCGTATGCTCAAAGAAAAAGGCTGGTACCAAACAGTTTACAGACTAAAGGGAAATTATTTTTTCATCCCTACTTTTGGTCTTGCCCCCGTCTTCTCCTTTTTCGACAAATTATTTTGGGATGATTCCCAAAACCTTCGACCTGAAGAAAAAGAACAGATCATTAAACATGAGATAGAACATATCAAACAGGGCCACTCCTGGGACATGATCTATTATCAAATATTAAGTATTTTATTTTGGTTCAACCCAGGCATCCACTTGATGCGAACAGCTCTCATCGATACACATGAATATTCAGCTGATGCCAATGTGGTAAAACAAACAGCCAACAAAGACTCTTATACTAATCTAATCGTCAAAATAGCATTCAAGGGACTTGATCTTCCTATTGGCAACCATTTTATAAGATCAACCACTTTAAAGCGAATTATGATGATGAAAAAAGCAGAAAAGACCAATTGGTTCAAATTGCTAATGGTAATCCCCTTGACAGCCATCCTATTGGGATTGGTTTCCATGAAAACCACTAACTCAGATGGCCTTTTATCGGAATTCACCAGTTTAAGTATCAATTCCATCCGAGAGCAAATAGTATCGGCACAAGATTCGATTAATGTTAACACCCGTGTCGTTAAGATCAAATCTCCGAAACATTATGAATATGTATCATCTTTAAAAGAGGGCAAAATCACTGCACAATTTGGTGATTTACAATATGAAATCAGCAATATCTCAGATAATGATGAATACAGCAAAGTATTGGAAATGCTCAGTATTTTCAAGCAAAACTCTTCTTTTACCAAAGATTACGGAATAGAAAATCTCAAGCAAACAGCAGACTCCATGCCTGCTCCCCAAGGTGGAATGGAAACTTGGAACAAGTATTTGTCCAAAAACCTAAAATTTCCAAAAGAAGCCAGGCAGCTTGGTGCGAAAGGAACTGTTTATATAGAGTTTGTGGTAGATAAAGAAGGACATATCCTCTCACCCAGCATCAAAAAATCTATGGGAATGGGACTGGATGATGAGGTATTGAGAATGTTCAGTCTTGAGAGCATGCCCAAGTGGAACCCTGGAATGGACAATGGACAAGCGATCAATACCTTAATGGTATTGCCAGTAAAATTCAAAGTAGCGGGAGGTGAAACAGCACAAAAAAGCCCCTTCTTCAATAAACCTAACCAGAAGAGCAGCAATGAAGTCTTCGATGTGGTGGAAGACATGCCTGCTCCTTATGGTGGTATGAATAATTGGAATGATTACTTGGCCAGTAGCCTCAGATATCCAGAACAAGCCAAGGAAAAGGGTATTGAAGGCACAGTCTATGTGACATTTGTCGTGGACAAAACCGGTGAACTCAAGAATCCTCAAATCCTTAGGGGTATTGGTAGCGGCGCTGATGAAGAAGCCTTAAGGGTTATTAAAAATGCAGACAAATGGAAACCTGGCAAACAAAACGGCACTGCCGTCAACGTTAGAATGCGAGTGCCTATCATATTTGCTCTTAATGATCAAACCAAGAAGAAATCAAACCGTTTGAATGAAGTTGTAGTCATAGGCTATGGTGCCCAAGCAAAAAGTTCTCCTACTGATGGGGCTTCTGTAAATAAACAAGAAACAAAAAACCTCAATCAAGCCAAATATTTTATCAATGGAAAGGAGTATGATAAAGAAATCATCAGCCAGATTTCTCCAGTTGACATCGAGAGCATCAATGTACTTAAGGGAGATAAAGCCGTTGATAAATATAATGAAAAAGGTAAAAATGGCGTGGTAGAAATCACCTTAAAAGAAGGTGCTCCATTACCTGATCAATCCTTAAAGGGCTCCTCAAGCGTGGAAGAGGAAGCTCCAAAAATAGAAATCACTGAAAAACTGGCTGCTGATAAAAAACCACTTTATGTGGTAGATGGAATTATTTATACCGATAAGGAAATGAAGAAAATGGACCCCAAGAACATTGCTTCAATTTCAGTTCTTAAAAACGGAGATGCTGTCAATTTGTACGGTTCAAAGGCCCAGGATGGTGTGATATTGATTACTACTAAAGAATAAGCCTACTTTTGGAAATCTGCCATTCTCTTTGGTCTTCCAGTACCTGTTCCTTAATTTAGGGTTTAGGCATTAATAAATTCTTAAACCAAAAATCTTAAAAAACTATGGGAAAAGGAGATATGAAAACCAAAAGAGGAAAAATCAACAGAGGAACCTTTGGAGCGAGCAGACCTCACAAAAATCAGAATATCAAAACCAGAAAAGAAAAACTGGGAAACAAATAAACCACGATCACCAACTATACAAACAAAAGCCTGAAATTCTAACTCAGGCTTTTGTTTTTCCTGCACACAAATCTCTTGCTGTACCGATCAAATCCAGGGTCAAGCAATATTTCTGGGGGTGAATAATTTCAAACTTAAATTTTGTCTACCCTTGTCAGATTAAGCGTAGTTTAAGTCACAGACCTGCCTAGACAGTCAATTGGGTAAAGGATGAGCACAGATGTATTATAAATAAATATCCGTGTTATCTTTATCCATCTGTGGTTAATAAATAGCGCATATCAAAGCTAAAACAGATTGTTTTCCCCCAGCTTTTCGGCTTTCGGCTTGATCCCAAATCTATCCTAATTTTACTTAGCCAATCGCATTTACATTTAATTCACTTTTTTCTTAATCCAAAACAGCTGCATAGTGCGTAAATAGCTGAAATGATCAACTAATTACTACTATGAAAACACAAACAAACAAATTTCTAGCTATTGGTCTACTGGCAACCACTGCCCTTTTTAACATCTCCTGCGACAATGATGACGATATGGGCATGCCTGAAAATAATGTAGCCTCTCTTTTTGTTTCTTCCAATACCAGCGGGGAAGTCTCCATTATCGATTTTTCTGATGAAAATAATATTACCACTACCATTACAAGTTCAGCTGGTACAGATGCAGATGGTATTTATTATGATGCTGAATCAGATGAGATCATCCAACTTGTACGTTCGGATAACTCCCTGAATGTTTACGGTAATATCATGTCATCGATGGTGAGCACTGGGATTTCCATCTCCTTGGGAATAAACACTACAGGTGGATTCGTAAGTGGCAGGGAAATAGCCGTTAGTAATGATATGGTGGTAGTGGCCGATTCACCCGTCGCGGCCAATGGCAACCAAAGCAGCCTATACGTTTACCAAAAGACCTCTTCAGGTTTTACTTTACAAAAGACATTTGCCGTGGACTTTGCCCTTTGGGGAATTCACATAGAGGGAAATACGCTATATGCCATTGTAGATAAAGACAGTGATCTGGCGGTATTTACCAACTTCTTTTCCAATTCAAGCGGCATGATCAATCCTAGTAAAAGAGTGACCATTGAGGGAATAATAAGAACCCATGGACTTACTTATTCTAAGGAAGATGACCTGATGGCATTGACAGATATAGGCGATGCGGGATCTGATAATGATGGAGCGGTTACGATCATTACTGATTTTAGTAATAAGTTAAACGCTACCGCCAATGGAGGCACTATTACGATGGCCCAACAAGCAAGGATTGAAGGCAGCAACACCTTCCTTGGTAATCCGGTAGATGTCGCATACAGTGCAAAATCTCAAATGATATTTGTAGCAGAAAGGGCCAATGGGGGCGGAAAGGTACTGGCTTATAACTATTTCAGCAGTAACGGTAACCCCAGCCCTGCCTTTAATCAGCAGGTAGCGGGTGCCTCTGCAGTTTATTTCCACGAAGAATAATCCACGCCACTCCTAATTAATAAGCAGACAAGAGGCTGTCTCAAAATTCATGATTGGGACCTTGTCCAGGTCCCAGAAGATCAAAATGACCCGGGAATTGAACAAATGAGACAGCCTTCATTTATTTTTTACTAAGTTTCCCTGTCTCTCCCAGTCAAATCCATTTGATTCATGAAAAATAATTTCACCCTCAATATTGATTATAAAACAATTTAATCCTTTTTAGAGAGAAAGTACTGCTCCTATTCAGAACTGAAATAGACACATCGTCAAAAACTTTCAAATACTTTCGGACGCAAAAAACTGATTTAATGGACCATTGACTCCTTTGCCCTCCCCTCTCTCTTAAAAACCGTTTTCCCTATTGGTTTAATAGGTTATATAAAGGTGAAAAAATTAATTAAAAGTATTTTTCGAAAGCTTGCAAATTCAAAATTTGAATAGTTACTTTGTGCTATCCTTTACTTTTTAAAAGTTCAGGATTTATACAGAAGAGGTGAGAGACAGGCTCATAGACCCTCTGGCAACCTGGAAAATCCAAGGTGCCAATTCCTGCCAAACGTGAATATCCTCGTTTGGAAATATAAATTCTTAAGATATGAATTTTACAATAAGGATTACAGCAAAGACAAAGCAACAAGCAGCATTTTCAGATTTCAACTTTTATAGGTGCATCAAATCAATGCACAATCTTAAATATATGCCCTTAATTTTCTAATCCGGGCACATTATTATTTAATACCACTTCTTTAAAAATTTCTTTGTCAATTAACTAACAAGTTACAAACATGTCACAAACTTATCATTACGAGACCCTTCAGCTCCACGCTGGACAAGAACCAGACCCAACAACAAAGTCAAGGGCAGTACCTATTTACCAAACCTCTTCATACGTTTTTGACTCTGCAGAACATGGAGCCAACCTTTTTGGCCTAAAAGAATTTGGAAACATCTATACCAGGATCATGAATCCAACTACGGATGTTTTCGAGAAAAGAGTAGCAGCTTTAGAAGGTGGTGTAGCTGCCCTGGCAACTGCTTCAGGACAAGCTGCACAGTTTATCGCCCTTAATAATATTTTACAAGCGGGTGACAATTTCGTCTCCTCTCCTTTTCTATATGGAGGAACATACAACCAGTTCAAGGTGGCCTTCAAAAGAATTGGAATAGATGCCCGATTTGCCAAAAGTGATAAGGCCGCTGATCTTGCAGCACGTATAGATGATAAAACAAAAGCCATCTATGTAGAGACCATTGGGAATCCAGAATTCAATATTCCAGACTTTGAAAATATTGCAAAACTGGCCAAGGAACATGATCTTCCATTAGTGGTAGACAATACCTTTGGAGCAGCTGGATTCTTGTTCAAGCCCTTGGCCCATGGCGCTAATATCGTGGTACAGTCTGCCACCAAATGGATAGGTGGTCACGGAACCTCCATCGGTGGTGTAATTGTAGATGGAGGAAATTATAATTGGGGCAATGGCAAGTTCCCTCAGTTTTCTGAGCCTTCTGAAGGTTACCATGGACTGAATTTCTGGGAGACTTTCGGAGAAAACAACCCCTTGGGATTGCCCAATATTGCCTTTGCCATCAGGGCAAGAGTGGAAGGCCTCAGAGACTTTGGTCCTGCATTGAGTCCATTTAATGCCTTTCAGCTTATCCAAGGATTGGAAACACTTTCATTAAGGGTACAAAGGACAGTGGACAATGCCTTGGCCATTGCCAAGTGGTTGGAAGATCACCCTAAAGTACAGAAAGTAAATTACCCAGGTTTGGAAAGCAGTCCTTACCATACTTTGGCCCAAAAATACCTGACCAATGGTTTTGGCGGTGTATTGAGTTTTGAATTGAAAGCCGATAAAGAAGCTGCTGCTGACTTTATCAATAACCTTTCACTGGTATCCCACCTGGCCAATGTGGGCGATACGAAGACCTTGATTATTCAACCTTCTGCAACCACCCACCAACAGCTCAGCGATGAAGAACAACTAGCCGCAGGGGTTACCCCTTCTCTATTGCGCTTGTCATTGGGCATAGAACATATTGATGATATCAAAGCTGACCTAAGTGCTGCCTTTGAAAAAATAAAATAGTAAAATGAACTTACAATCACCGTATCTGATTACCGATATGAGCCAAGAAGTTTTCCATTGTAAGGAAGAATTGAAGTTGGATTCAGGAGAGAGCCTTCCAGGCTTCCAACTGAGCTATACTACCCAAGGACACCTTACCCCTAAAAAAGACAATGTTATTTGGGTACTGCACGCCCTTACTGGAGATGCCAATGTCCATGAGTGGTGGAGTGGACTAGTGGGAGAAGACAAGTTTTTCGACCCTACCAAATACTTCATTGTCTGTGCCAACTTGCTAGGATCTTGTTACGGTTCCACTCAGCCATTAAGTGAAAACCCTAACACAGGGAAGTCATATTATTATGACTTTCCTAACCTTTCTACCAGGGATATGGCCAATGCCTTTGACAGGCTTCGAGAGCACCTTGGCATTCAGCAAATAGATACGGTGATTGGCGGTTCCCTTGGAGGACAAGTAGCCTTGGAATGGTCATATAAACTTTCCGAAAGCGTTAAAAACACCATTATTGTCGCTTCCAATGCCAAGACCTCCCCTTGGACCATAGGCTTCAATGAAGCGCAAAGAATGTCCATAGAGTCTGACAGTACCTGGGGACAAAACCATCCTGATGCAGGCAAAAAAGGACTGGAAGCAGCCAGGGCCATAGGCATGTTGAGCTATAGGCACCAAGATATCTTTCAGGCCAGCCAAGGCGAAACTGAAGAGAAAACCGACCATTTTAAAGTCAGTTCCTATCTTAGGTACCAAGGACAGAAATTGGCCAATAGGTTCAATGCCCTCTCTTATTGGGTGCTGACCAAAGCCATGGACAGCCATGACTTGGGAAGAGGCAGAGGAGGCACAGCAGCTGCACTTTCACAGATCAAGTCCAAGGTCCTATCCATCGGCATCAATACAGACCTCCTGTTTACCAAAGAGGAATCCCAATTTATCAGTAAAAATGTGCCAAATGGCACTTATAGAGAAATCAGTTCCATATATGGACATGATGCCTTCTTGGTTGAAAATGAGCAGTTAAATTATATTTTAAAATCTTTTTATCTGGAAAATAATGGCTAAACAGATTGGCTTATTTGGCTTTGGCGTTGTGGGTCAAGGGTATTATGAGATTGCCCAAAAGCACCAACAAGGCCTGGCCCCCAACACCATTGTAGTACAAAACCCCAATAAAAAAAGAAACAGTGAAATTTCCTTTTCTTTTGAGCCAAAAGATATTTTGGAAAATGACATCGAAACAGGTATAGAGTTGATTTCCGATGCTGACAAAGCCTATGATTATGTGAGCACCCTGCTCAAAAAAGGTAAAAAGGTCATCTCTGCCAATAAGAAAATGTTGGCCAATCACCTTCCTGAGCTTATCCAATTGGAAAAAGACTTTGGAGGCAGCTTATTGTATGAAGCCTCAGCTGCTGCAGGCATCCCTGTGATCACCACCTTGGACACCCAGTTTGCCGGTGACCAAATCACCTCATTGGAAGGCATACTCAATGGTTCGTCCAATTATATCCTCACCCGCCTTTTTGAAGACGGATTAAGCATTGCTGAGGCCATTAGCTTGGCTCAGGAAAATGGTTTTGCTGAAGCAGATCCCAGTCTTGACCTCAATGGAAGTGATGTAAAGAGCAAGCTTTCCATATTGGCACTGCATGCCTTTGGGCAGTATATTGAAGAAAAAAACATTGCTACACTGGGTATTCAACACATTAGCCTGGAAGAAGTCAATCTAGCGAAGGAATTTGGTTTAAAGATCAAATTGGTCGCTAAGGCCTACAGAAGCGAAGATGGAATAGCAGCCTATATTCTTCCTTCATTGGTCAAGCCCAAGGACTCACTATTTATGGTGGAAAATGAATACAATGCCATCAAGGTGGATTCCATCAATCTAGGCGAACAAT
Source organism: Echinicola marina (assembly GCF_020463795.1). NCBI lineage: Bacteria > Pseudomonadati > Bacteroidota > Cytophagia > Cytophagales > Cyclobacteriaceae > Echinicola > Echinicola marina. The sequence goes on from NZ_CP080025.1 coordinate 4,635,617, forward strand.
TTTATTTGGGCAAAGGTGCTGGAAGCTATCCTACTGGAGCTTCTGTATATGCCGACCTATGTAAATTGGAAAGTGGATATGCTTATGGTTACGATAAACTGAATGGAAAAAGTCCAGTTACCATTATTCCTAAAGCAGTCCATGAGAAAGTACTTTTAAGAGCTAAACAGCGTACAACCTTAGAAAATTTTACAAATGCTGAATCAATCATTTTCAGAAATGATCAGTACTGGGCCATCACTCCACTAAGTACTGCTAGTATATTGCTAAATGAGTTGAGCATCATTAGGGAAGAATTATCCATATTGGCAATTAATGATAGCCTTGCCTTGGATTTGCTTGAAGACTTCCTCAAATCAAGTGTAGCCACTTCTATAAGTTGAAAAAGATCAATGTGAATTTCCCGATAGATTGATTAAATTAAATCATGGAATTCATACAGATCAAAGAAACATGCCTTTATATCAATGACCTGGATAAGGCAGAAAAATTTTACCACAATAACCTAGGTATGCCGATTATTTCCAAGGAAATCAATCGGCATATATTTTTTAGGTGTGGCAGTTCGGTACTGCTCTGTTTTATCCCTGAAACCACCCAAAAAGAAAGCTCCCTACCTGCTCATTTTGCAAAGGGTAAGCAACATATTGCCTTTGAAGTAACCGCAAAGGAATACGAAAACAGGAAAAATGAACTAATCAACTTAGGGATAGAAATCACCCATGAACAGGAATGGAAAGATGGGCTGAAAAGCTGTTATTTTGAAGATCCCTTCGGGCATGTCCTTGAAATCGTGCCCAAAGGGATCTGGGAATAGTCTTATTTATTGTTTTCCCAAAATTCAGCATTCTCGATACCAACTTCCTTGGAATTGAAAACAGGTTCTTTTCCTTCTTTCAATTGCTTGGTGTAATCCCTGAATACTTTCAAGGCCGGCTTTCTCAATAGTAAAATGGCAATAACGTTTAACCAAGCCATGATACCTACTCCAATATCCCCCATGGTCCAAGCCAACTGGGCAGTACGAATAGCCCCATAAAAAGTAGTGATAAGGAACAATAAGCGAAGCCCCCATACTGACCAGGCCCTATGCCTATCTCTATTAAGATAACTCAGGTTGGTCTCCGCAATATAGTAATAGGCCATAATGGTAGTAAAGGCAAAAAACAATAATGAAACCGCAACAAATCCGCTTCCCAAATCAGGAAAATGCGTCGCCACTGCATACTGGGTATATTCAGGACCTATTTCCACACCAGGTAAATTCTCAACGAGAAAGCCTCCCTCAGGATTAATCACATTATATTGACCTGTAAACAAAATCATCAGGGCTGTGGCAGTACAAACAAATAATGTATCCACATACACAGAAAAGGCCTGGACCAAGCCCTGCTTAGCTGGATGACTGACTTCCGCAGCAGCTGCAGCATGAGGTGCTGAGCCCTGCCCAGCTTCATTGGAATAAATGCCTCTTTTTACACCCCAAGCTATGGCCATACCGAAAACGCCACTGAAAGCCGATTCCAGATTAAATGCAGCACCAATGATCATGCTTAAAACACCCGGCACCTCCTCGATATTCATAAAGATGATCACAACTGCCATCAATATATAGGCAGCGGCCATAAATGGGATAACCACTTCAGCCACCTTACTGATACGCTTCACCCCGCCTATAATGATCAAGCCCAATAATATGGTCACTCCTATTCCGGTGATTTCAGCAGGAATCTCAAATGCATTTTTCATGCTGAGGGCTATACTGTTACTCTGCACTCCAGGCATAAATACCGCCATACTCAAAATGGTCGCAAAAGCGAACAATAAACCGTACCATTTGACGCCTAGCCCTTTTTCTATATAATAAGCTGGACCACCACGGTATTCTCCATCATTGACTTCCTTATAGAGCTGGCCCAAAGTAGATTCAATAAATGCAGAGGCAGAACCTAAAAAGGCGATTACCCACATCCAAAAAATGGCACCGGGACCTCCCATGGCGATGGCAGTCGCCACACCAGCAATATTTCCTGTACCTACCCTACCTGAGATGGCCAAGGCAAAGGCCTGAAATGAAGAAACTCCTTTTTCCGAAGGCTTGCCCTTAAACAAAAGCCGAAGCATTTCCTTGATATACCTTACTTGGAGAAACTTGGTCATTACAGAAAAATAAACTCCTGCTACCAAACACAAAACGATCAAGGCATTACTCCAAACTATATTATTTACAGCTTCTACTATTTCCTTCATTACAGTTGATTACGATTCCTAATATCAAACTAAACTTTCATCACCGGTCAAATCAGCAAAGAAAACCCAAATAAAAGAAAAATATTCAACATTATTCAAAACAATATTCTAAAACACATTCAAATTTGATGATCTAAAACATTGCACCTAAGTCTTTTATTTGGTGATTACAGACCAAACAGCCATCCCCCTCCATCTTAGGTTCTGAGAACCTCTCTCCTACCAAAGATTTCCAAAAAATACTATATCAAGAGACAATACCGTTTAAAATCTAATTAAGTTAAACAATCATGATCGAAGTGAAAACAGCACTGAATTTGGATAAGTGCAAATTTCCGAAGAGTAAGATGATATAATTAAGATAAGATTGGTTTAATACAGATAGCTGATTAATTTTGGAGGAATTCATAGCAACATGAGCAAATCTCTAAGGAAAAAGACAAGACTAGGAAGTTTTAAGTTTATGAGTGTGCTGTTCAGCACCACCCTATCACTTTTTATTGCAGGGCTCTTTGGGGTAATTGTCATCCAAGCAAAGACGCTGACCTCCATCATCAGGGAAAATATAGAAATACAGGTTTTCCTCAACAAGAATATCTCCGAAGCCGACAATGCCAAAATCGGCAAGCTTTTGGCCTCCAAACCCTATGTACTGATCAAAGAAGGGGAAGGCGCCCAGATCAATTATATTTCTGCCGATGAAGCTGCAGCATCGTTCTTAAAAGACACAGGAGAGGATTTTGGCAAATTTCTGGATGATAACCCACTACGGCACAGTTATGTCATCTCCGTTAGAGAGGACTTCCAGACTTCAGAACAGATGGAAAAGATCGTGGCAGAAATCCAGGAGTTGAATGGGGTTTTTGAGGTGACTTATATGACCGATTTGGTGGAATCCATCAATAAAAACTTGGTCAAGGTCAGCATGGTTTTGGGAGCTTTTATACTTATCCTCATCTTTACGGTCATCATCCTGATCAATAATACCATTCGGCTTGCCCTATTTTCACAGCGTTTCCTTATCCGAAGCATGCAGCTGGTCGGAGCAACCAAAGGTTTTATCAGAAAACCCTTCCTGAACAGGTCCTTCCTATATGGAGCTTTGGCAGGAATTTTGGCTTCAGTTATCCTGTATGCCCTGATAGAATATACCAAAGCCAATATTGATGGTTTTGCTCTTTTACAAAACGAAGAAATGCTTTTGATGCTCTTTGGTAGTCTGGTATTACTGGGTGCCATACTTTCCTTTTTCAGCACCTTGAGAGCAGTGAATAAATATTTAAATATGACATTGGACGAACTATATTAAAATGGATCAAAACAACTTACCTTTTTCTAAAAAGAATTATACCCTCATGTTGATAGGCATCGCCATTATCGTGGTGGGTTTTGTCATCATGGGACTGGACAGTGAACCGCATGGATTCGGATTCTTAGGCCTTACCCTTGGCCCCCTAGTGACCCTTTTTGGATTTATTTTCGAATTTTACGCAATTTTTCATAAGTCTGACAATTAAGTAATCAATGAGTATTATTGAAGCCATTATCCTGGGCATCATCCAGGGGCTAACAGAGTTTTTGCCTGTTTCCAGTAGTGGGCATATTGAATTGGGGTCATTCCTTTTGGGCGTTGAAGCCGCCGACAATCTTTTATTCACTGTAGTGGTTCATGCCGCTACCGCCTTAAGTACCATCATCGTCTTTCGTAAGGATATTATCAATATCATCCGGGATTTATTGAAATTCCAGTGGAACGGTGGGACCAAATTTGCTGCCAAAATCTTCCTTTCCATGATTCCTATTGGGATAGTGGGGGTGTTTTTTGAAGAGCAGATCGAAGCCCTGTTTGGTGGAAAAATCCTTTTGGTAGGCGCCATGTTGATATTGACGGCCATACTATTGGCCTTCTCTCACTTTGCAGCCAAAAGGGACGGTATGGTTACTTTCCCTAAAGCCATCGTAATTGGCATTGCCCAGACCATAGCCATTATGCCCGGCATCAGCCGATCAGGCTCGACCATTGCAACCGCCTTATTGATAGGTGTGGAAAAGGAAAAAGCTACCAGATTTTCCTTCCTGATGGTACTGATTCCGATTTTGGGCGCTTCCGCTATCAAGCTTTTGAAGTTTTTCAAAGACCCAAGCATCGCAGAGGGCATTTCCACCATCAGCCTGACAGCTGGATTCATAGCCGCATTTATTGCGGGATTGGCCGCTTGTATCTGGATGATTAATATTGTAAAACGGGGAAAGCTTATTTACTTTGCCATTTATTGCGCCATCGTAGGTACTATTGCCGTAATGGGTGGCTTATTAATGTAGCATGGACGAGAAACCTTACGGAGAAGTATTTCTGATCAACAAACCTTATCAATGGACCTCTTTTGATGTGGTGAAAAAGGTGAGAAATGCCTTAAAAATAAAAAAAGTAGGTCACGCAGGGACCTTGGATCCACTGGCCACTGGATTGCTCATCATTTGTGCCGGGAAAAAGACCAAGAGCATCAATGACTTTATGGGCCAAGAAAAAGAATATACCGGCACCTTTGTACTGGGCAAGACCACTGAATCCTTTGACTTGGAGCAAGAAGTAAAAGAGGTGGCTGATCCCTCCCACTTGAGTCTTGAGGACATCCAAACAGCCTGTAAAAAATTCACCGGGGACATCATGCAGGTCCCCCCTACCCATTCGGCCATCAAAAAGGACGGAAAAAGGGTGTATGAGTCTGCCAGAAAGGGCATTGATGTAAAATTGGACCCAAGGCCTGTACAGGTTTCTACCTTCGAAATCACCCGCTGTGAACTGCCTGAAATAGACTTCCGGATCGTATGTTCCAAAGGCACCTATATCAGAAGTTTGGCCAGGGACCTGGGCGAGGAATTGAAAGTGGGCGCTTATATGTCTGCCCTCACCCGAACCCGAATAGGAGATTTTTACCTAAAAGATGCTGTAGAAGTATTGGAACTAGTTGACAAGATCAAAGCTGAAAAAGAAGCCAAGGGATGAAAATTTACGAAGGACTTGATCATTTCCAAGCGGTAAAAAATGCAGTGGTGACCAGCGGTACCTTTGATGGGGTACATTTGGGCCATCAAAAGATATTGGCCCGCATCAGAAATATTGCCGACCAAATGGAAGGCGAAACTGTTTTGATTACCTTTTGGCCGCATCCAAGGTTGGTTTTACACCCTGAGGAGCACAATTTGCGCCTATTGACCACCTTTGAGGAAAAAGCAAAGCTCCTTGAAAAAGCAGGAATAGATCATTTGATCACTATTCCTTTTACCAAGGAATTTTCCCAATTGACCGGAGAAGAATTCATCCAAAAAGTCCTCATTGATAAAATCCATACCAAGAAACTGGTCATTGGCTATGACCACCGGTTTGGCAAAAACCGGGAAGGCAGCTTTGACCACCTCAAGGCCAATATAGACCGATATGGATTTGAGCTCGAGGAAATATCCAGGGAAGATGTCGATCATGTAGGCATCTCCAGCACTAAAATTAGAAAAGCACTCCTGGCCGGTCATATTAATGAAGCCACAGAATTTTTGGGCAGGCCCTATGAGCTGAACGGCATTGTGATCAAAGGTCAACAAATCGGCCGTTCCATAGATTTTCCTACTGCCAATATCCACGTACCCAGCAACTATAAGCTCATCCCTGGAGATGGTGCCTATGTGGTGGAAGTGGCGGTGGGACAGGAAACTTACCAGGCCATGCTCAATATCGGTAACCGACCAACAGTGGATGGCATAGAAAAAACGGTAGAAGCCCATCTTTTTGATTATAATGACAATTTATACGACAAACAAATCACAGTTTATTTCAAAGATTTTTTGAGAGCGGAAAGAAAATTTGCAAATTTAGAAGAGCTTAAAAATCAACTAAAAAGGGACAAGGAAAAAGCCCGGCAAATTTTTAATGAATCCTAGCTGCTAAAACTCATGATCAATAAAACTGTAAAAGATGCAGAGGAAGCCACCGCAGATATCAAGAGCAATGCTGTATTGATGTTGGGTGGCTTTGGTCTTTGTGGGATCCCCGAAAACAGCATCAAAGCCCTGCTCAAAAGGAATATTTCTGGTCTCACCTGTATCTCCAATAATGCCGGTGTAGATGATTTTGGCATTGGGCTCATGCTGCAAAAGAAGATGGTCAAGAAGATGATCTCCTCATATGTGGGCGAAAATGCAGAATTTGAGCGGCAATTGCTCAGCGGGGAACTGGAAGTAGAACTGATCCCCCAGGGGACCTTGGCAGAAAGGACCCGGGCCGGTGGTGCAGGTATTCCAGCCTTTTTTACCCCTGCAGGTGTGGGCACTGAAGTGGCCGAAGGCAAGGAAATGAGGGAATTTGATGGCAAACTCTATATTCTGGAAAGTTGGCTGAAGGCTGATTTTTCCTTGGTAAAAGCCTGGAAGGGAGATACCGCTGGCAACCTGATCTATAAGGGAACAGCCAGGAATTTCAATCCCATGATGGCTGCTGCGGGTGCCATCACCATCGCCGAGGTGGAAGAGCTGGTCCCCGCAGGTGAATTGGATCCCAATCAAATCCATACCCCAGGCATCTATGTACAGCGCATATTCCAAGGTAAGGATTATGAAAAGCGGATAGAAAAAAGAACCGTAAGAGAATAGTTCATTTCCCAGGCTTTAAACCCAAACAGCATGCTCAGCAAAATTCAAATCGCACAACGCATTGCCAAAGAAATCAAAGACGGCCAATATATCAATCTAGGGATTGGCATTCCTACCTTGGTGGCCAATTATATCCCCGATGATCTCGATGTGGTCCTACAATCAGAAAATGGCCTGTTGGGGATTGGCCCCTTCCCTACCGAAGATAATGTGGATGCCGACCTGATCAATGCCGGTAAGCAGACCATCAGCATGGTGGATGGCTCTGTACTTTTTAGCTCAGCGGAATCTTTTGGCATGATCCGTGGCGGTCATGTGCACCTGACCATCCTTGGAGCCATGGAAGTTTCCGAAAATGGGGATATTGCCAACTGGAAAATTCCCGGCAAAATGGTCAAAGGCATGGGCGGTGCCATGGACTTGGTGGCCTCTGCAGAAAATATCATCGTGGCCATGCAACATTGCAGCAAAGATGGCAAATCCAAACTATTGAAAAACTGCAGCCTGCCCATTACAGGCATCAATTGTGTCAAGAAGATCGTCACCGACCTGGCCTACTTGAAGGTACTACCTGAGGGAGGTTTCAAACTGATGGAGAGGGCTCCCGGAGTGAGCGTAGAAGAAATTCAATCCAAAACAGAGGGTAGATTGGTGGTAGAAGGAGATATTCCCGAGATGGATTTTTGAAGAGCTTAGTATAAACAAATAAGACTATCATACCCGCTCAGTCCTATTTGTGAATTTTAATTCTAAGCCCATGTGCCAAATAGTTAAAGTCATTCAACTTGAAATATCATTTTTGCGGGCAGGTCGACAAAGCTGCGGGCCAGCGTAGGCCTTGAGGGAAGAAGCTTTAGCTTTGTCTTGATTTTTCTTTGCTTCGTTTCTTTTCATCTAAGGAAAAGAAATGAAGAGTAAAGTCCTGAAAATAAACTAAATTCCTACAAAAAACACTTTCAATTGTAAATTTTAAAATATCATTTATTTACAAAATGTTAAACTTTTACAAAGCTTACAACTAGCACAACTAGTTAAATCCTAATACATATATAACTGTGAGGTCATTTAGTTTTCAACTCTGTACAGGCTGACACAGCAAGCCATTTTTAGAAGAGGACATTCACTAAGTGATTGATTTTTTTCTGGTTAGCATTGTTAATATTTTATTTTTTAGGATTATGAAAAAATTATTTTATCAAACAGCTTTTTGAGAAAGAAGCCAATGGTCAAACTGGAATTCCCTTACGATTTTGAACTGAAGGAACTGGTAAAAACCTTTCCCAATTGTGAATGGAACAGGCATGAAAAGGCCTGGTGCGTCCCCTACACTGATGATATTCTGGATCGCTTGATCCTATTTTTCAAAGGAAAGGTGTGGTTGGATTATTCCACATTTAGAAAAGCCAATTTGCCCAAAACTTTCCCTGAACTCCCTCCATTAGCGCTTGAGATTTTTAAAGAAATAGAAGCATTTCAGGATTGGATGAAAAATAAGCGGTACAGTGAAAGTACCGTAAAGACCTACAGGGGTAGTTTGGAAATATTTTTCAGGTTTTTGGAGAACAAGCCTTTAAGCGAGATAAAGAATGAAGATCTAGAAAAATTCACCAAAGACTACATTATTGACAGACAATACTCGGTATCTTATCAAAGTCAAGTAATCAATGCGATTAAACTATTTTTCAATATTAAGCAAAACAGAAAACTTGATCCAGAAGTGGTTTCAAGGCCCCGGAAGCCTTCCAAATTACCCAATGTACTGAGTAAAGAAGAAGTTAAAAGGATATTGGAAGCGCATAAAAACATCAAGCACAGAACCATGCTTTCAATTATATATGCTTGTGGACTTAGAAGAAGTGAAGTGTTGCACTTAAAAATAAGCGATGTAGATTCCAAAAGAGGCTTATTGATTGTACGCCAATCTAAAGGAAAGAAAGATAGAGTGGTGCCTTTATCTGACAAGACAATAGCCTTGCTGAGGGAATATTATAAATATGAGCGTCCCCAATATTTCTTGTTTGAAGGTAAAAAGCTAAATTCTAAGTACAGTTCAGGTAGCTTGCAGAAAATACTTAAGTCAGCCTTGGGAAAATCAGGTATAAAAAAGCCAGTCACTTTACATTGGCTTAGACACTCTTTTGCTACCCATCTTTTGGAAAATGGCACCGACTTGCGCTATATTCAGGAAATATTAGGTCACAATAGCAGTAGGACGACAGAAATCTATACACACGTCACTGATAATAGTATCAGGAAGATTAAATCTCCCTTTGATGACCTTTAATAAAAATAACCAATGGTATAACAATCCAACAAATAACGGGGGCTTGTTAAACCTTTGGTTTACAGATATACAAGTTGAACAAAACCTCCTACGTCGGTAGTTATTTAACTTTTAATATTTTAACTGATTTTATATCAGTTGTTTACACTAAATTCATTCCATGTTTTACCATTAAATAAATAGCATCATGGAAAAAAAAGCCTTCGTCAACGGATGTATGAGGAAATGCGGGTCAGGAACTATTCTCCCAGGAGCATCAAGACCTACATCAGCCTGGTATCGACAGTCTCCAAACATTTTGGAAAAAGTCCCGAACGCATCAGTATAGCTGAGCTAAAAGAATACCTTTTCCAAAAGGTAGAGGTAAACAAAATGTCCCCTTCTGGTGTAAACCAAACCATCAGTGCGTTCAAAATACTTTTCAAAGATGTCCTGGGCAGAATCTGGGATCCGGTTAGAATCAAGCGGCCCAGGCGACCCAAACTCCTCCCTTCTGTTTTTTCGAAAGAGGAGATATCCCTTATACTGAACTCCATAAGGAACAGAAAACATTATTGCCTGTTGGCCCTCACCTACGCCTCAGGGCTGAGGCTGAACGAGGTCATCAACCTGAAGCCCTGTGATATTGACAGTGACAGGATGCAGCTGAAAGTTAGGGGAGGAAAGGGATATAAGGACAGGTATACCCTGTTGCCCAAAAGGCTGTTGGAAAAGCTCCGGGAATATTACAGGTACTACCGGCCCAAAACCTATCTTTTCGAAGGTCAGACACCGGGCAAACCCTATAGTGAAAAGAGTGCACAGCGCGTTTTAAAAAAAGCCATGGAACGCGCAGGGATAACAAAGCATGCTTCTTTCCATACCCTTCGCCACTCCTTTGCCACACACCTTCTTGAGCAGGGAACAAATGTCAGGTTAATCCAGGAGCTGTTGGGCCACAAATCCCTCAGAACCACTACGGTTTACCTACCTGTGACCAACTTGAATCCGGCACTGATCAAAAGTCCCCTGGACGAGCTGTGATGGACATCCTCAACAAGAGGAATAGTGGGGTAGAACTTTCCGATATCCTGCTGGGGGAGAAAGAATCCTTTCTTTCAGTAAACAGCCTGTGTACCTCCCAGTATAAGGCCTATCTGGACATCATTTCCTGCAGGACATCGAAAATGGGTTCCCATACCCTGGCATGTGATAGCTGCGGACATACCAAAACGAGCTATAACAGCTGCCGCAACCGTCATTGTCCCAAGTGCCAGTATATCAAACAGCAGGTATGGGTAGAAAAGCTCAGGTGCAGGTTGCTGCCGGTGAGATACTTTCACGTGGTGTTCACCGTCCCCGACTTTCTCAGGCCGCTTTTTTATGCCAACCAGCGGTATGGTTATAATCTCCTGTTTGAAGCCTCTTCGGCCGCAGTGAAAAAGGCAGCCCTGAACCCCGCTTTTCTGGGAGCTGAAAGTGGCTGTCTGGCAGTGCTGCATACATGGGGACAGTCCCTGTCCTACCATCCACATATCCATATGCTTGTACCCGCAGGAGGACTGGACGTCGATGGGCAGGAGTGGATCGCCGCACATAAAAAGTTCTTTGTTCCGGTGAAAGCACTGTCAGCTATTTACAGGGGCGTGTTTATGGAAAAACTTATCAGGGCGCTGGAAGAAAACCTTCTCAGGATACCGGAAAAACAGGCAAAACTGTTTTCCGACCCAAGGTATCTCAAGCAGGAAGCCTATGTAAAGTTGTGGCATGTCTATATCAAAAAGACGTTCAGGGGGGCAAACCAGGTCGTCAGCTATCTGGGAAGATACACCCACCGGGTGGCCATCAGCAACAGCAGGATCCAATGGACCGACGGGAAAGCGGTCAACTTCAGGTGGAAGGACTACAGGGACAACAGGAACAAGACCATGAGCCTCAGCTGCCATGAGTTTGTAAGGAGGTTTATGCAGCACATCCTCCCCACAGGCTTTTACAAGATCAGGTACTACGGGATCATGGCCTCGGCAAACAGCAGGACCAAAATGGAAACCTGCTTCAGATCGCTGAAAAAGACAAAGTACATCTCCTTCTACCACGGACTGAGCACTTACGAGATACTGGAAGAGGTTTTGGGCCCGGACCTCTTTCTTTGCCCTTGCTGTAAAAGAGGCAAAATGGTGTTCGGAATCCATTCGGAAAAAGAAAAGGGCCCCTGAACCTTTATAAATGGGACGTTCATTGACATCATGAAAAACAGATTGGAGGAAAAGGGTTCCTAGGGAAAAATATGCCCTTTTGCGGGCAAAACTGTCAATCCAACCAGAAGCTTAAAACTGCAAAGCCCAAGAACCACCTAAAAATTCCCGTCATGAAAAGCCCCATGAAAGACAAATGCCCATAGCACCCCACCGGTTCCGTCCAACTATGTTTTAACCGCAATCTTGTTAGTCTTAAGAAAATAGTTTATTTTTTTGCCTAGATTACGTTTAAAACACTTTACGTTGTAGGTAATGTTGTCAAGACTCCTCAATCAATGCCATCGCTACATTAATATCTTCTCAAATTGATTCTTCACCTTTATTTTTTTGTAACAAATTTTGACTCCCCATACTTACTCGGTGTAATCATAAAAATTTAAAAAATGAAGAATTTAAAACACTTTATCACCGCTTGTATTGTATGCATTGTTACGGTCTCTTTTGGACAAGAAAGCAGTAAATTAGAAAATTCCGTTCTTTGGAAGATAGAACACCCAAATTTAGAAAAACCATCATATCTGTTTGGTACTTTACATTTAATGTGCGAAGATGATTTTTTAATGCCCGAAAAGGTGTTGAAAAGTTTGGAAAGTATTGATGATTTGGTACTGGAAGTAAATCTTTCTGACCCCAAAGAAATGCAGGATCTTCAAAAAGAAATGACCAGTGCAAGTAAGATTTCGGAAGATTTGACCAAAGAACAATTTGCTAAACTTGACACCTTTATTCAAAAGATTATGGGCGTCCCGTTACAAAATTTTGATGCTTATGGTATTTCAACACTTTACAGTATGATGGCGAGCAAGATGTTGCCTTGTACCAAAATCAAAGCTATGGAAACAGAATTAGTTAAGATAGCCACGCAAAACAACACTAATATTGTTGCTCTCGAAAAAGTGTCAGAACAATTTAGCTATATTAAAAAAGCGTACTCTCCGTTGGAAAGTTACCGACTTATATTTTTGTTTGAAGAATATAAAAAGGATTTCAATAACGCTATTGAATCTTATAAAAAGGAAAATATTACAGAAGCAGTCCGTTTAATTGCCCAAGAAAAATATATGAACTCTAATTCAAAACAATATATGCTAAGCCTTCGGAATGCTAACTGGGTAAATAAAATGCCTGAAATGATGAAAGAAAAAAGCAACCTGTTTGCTGTGGGAACTGCACATCTAACAGGTAAAAAAGGGCTTATTCAATTATTAAGACAAAAAGGGTATACCGTAACTCCTGTACTGTAAAAAAATTATTGTGAAGATAACCGAAAAGGAATTTTTAGATAAAATAAACGCACACAAGGGCATTATATACAAGGTTTCAAGAATGTATTTTGATGAACCTGAAGACCGTGAAGATTTATTTCAGGAAATAATCTTGCAACTCTGGAAGTCCGTAGATTCCTTTAAAGGCAATAGTCAATTTTCATCTTGGATGTACCGTGTGGCATTAAATACAGCCATTGTGTATTATAAAAAGGAGAGAAAAAGAAAAGGCACAACGGCCGATTTAAAAACAGAACCCATAGCACCAAAAGGTTATGATGGTATTAAAGATAAACAACTCGAATATTTTTATAAAGCCGTAAAACAATTGGGCAAAATAGACAAAGCATTAATCTTGCTGTATATAGAAGGATATCCCGGAAAAGCAATTGCCGAGACTTTAGGGCTTTCCGAAGCTAACACAAGAGTTAAAACCAATAGGGTAAAAAAACAATTAAAAGAAATTATTAAAACAGAAGGATATGAATTTTGAAGATATAAAACAACAAATGGATAACCAAAATATGGATGACCAAGTAATTCCAAACCACATAAACGAACTAAAGAAAACGCAACTTCCTATTCAAAAAATAAGAAGAAATATAAAAACCGAACTCTTAACTCAAATAGTAATTATTCTACTTTTATTTACAATACCTCGTTTTATTGAAATGAATCCAGTTGCAAAAGGAATGTATTTTATCCTCATCTTTATTACTTCGCTTATTACGATTACCTATTTAATTAAAATGAATGGTTTTATTAAGGAAACCTCAAATTTATCCTTTACTATAAAAGATGTTTTGGCAACAACTTTATCTGAATTAAAATTGACAATAGAAGTGTACAAAACCGCTGTTATATCAGGAAGTTTATTGCTTCCAGTAGTTGCCTTCATATTGATTAAAGGAAGAAATAGCATTGATGAATCTGCCTTTTTAGACATCATAACCTTCAATATTCCTTTTGAAAAAATTATTTTGTACATCATCGGTTATTTAGTGATGGCAATAACTATACACATTATAACCAATTGGTGGACAAACATTTTGTACGGAAAATATATAAATGACCTTGAAAATACTTTAGAAAAAATTGAACATTGAGAAAAAACACTACCTACAACAGCGGCTATAAAAAATAGCTACTAAAGGCTTAACCCAAAGTTTTTTGTATTTTTAAAACCAATAAGGCTACCCGGAAAGGTTTGCGTGTACTTGCACGCTACTTTTCATAGCCGCAACCCGTTGGCGGTAATTCCCCCTACTTTAAAAAGTTGACTTCGTATGCTAACGGGCGAGATGGATAATCAGCTTTTTTTGCTAAATTCAATCACTCTCTGCAAGGCCGATTTTAGAACTGTCGCTCCCGTCCCTCGGGAAGCACGGGCGTCATTCTGGTTGGGATGCTTGCGATGACCTCAGTGGCGGTGCCGAGGCTTCGGCAACCCCGTTCAGAATATTTTCTTGCCAAAAGCACATCCTCAGAGAGTACTAAACCCTTCAGGTCTTATGGAACAAGAAATCATCTCCATGGAAGTCGTCAACCCTCAGGCTGCGGGTATTGACGTCGGCAGTCGCTCCCACTGGGTTGCAGTGGGCCAGTCCGAACAGGACGTTCGGGAGTACGGGGTGTTCAATCAGGATTTATTTGCCATGGCAGAATGGTTGGGGGAAAAGGGAACGAAAACCATTGCCATGGAAAGCACGGGCAGCTATTGGCAAAATCTGTATGCGATGTTGACTGCCAAAGGTTTTGAAGTGATCCTGTGCAACGGAAAGTTCACCAAAAACATCAAGGGCAAGAAAACCGACGTGAAGGACTGTCAATGGATCCAGAAACTCCATACCCTTGGCCTGTTGACCGGAAGTTTCCTTCCCGAAGGCAAAACCGAAGAGCTTCGGACCTATTGTCGCCATCGGGCAAACCTTCTTCACTCTGCCGCCTCAGCATCAAAGAAAATGCAGAAATACCTCCGGCTGCTCAACTTTCGGTTGGATGTAGTAGTCAGGGATATCTGCGGACTTACCGGACTGCTGATCATCCGGGCCATCTGCGAAGGGGAAACCAACCCGCAGAAACTTGCTTCCCTGCGTCATGGAAACTGCCGGAAAAGCGAAGAAGATATAGCCAAGGCCTTGCAGAGCAATGGAAGAAAAGATTACCTGTTTGCACTGAAACAGGAGCTGGAGACTTATGATCAGACCCAGGAAAAAATCGCCCGATGCGATAAAGAGATCGAGAAGATGCTGGATGATATCATCAATTCGGATGACAATAAGCGGCAGCACTATATAGAGGCAAAGCCCTACAAAAGGGTCAACAAAAACACCCCCAAGGACATCGACCTCAACCTGAAGGCTTACCGGATCTTTGAAGGAACTGACCTGTTGGCCATCGAAGGAATGAGTTTTTCGACGGTACTGGCCTTGATGAGCGAAGTAGGCATAGAGGGCATCAGAAAGTTTAAAACGGCCAAGCACTTCGCTTCCTGGCTGCGACTGGCACCGAACAACAAGGTGAGCGGAGGGAAGGTGCTCTCAAGTAAAGTTCCAAAAGGAAGTAACAGACTGAAAATCGCATTACGGAATGCGGCCAATGCCATTGGAAACCTGAAGGATTCTACACCACTAAGAGACTTCTTTCATAGAATAAGTTTTAGAAAAGGAAGGGTTTCGGCCATCAGTGCCACGGCCAGAAAGCTGGCCGTCATCATCTGGAACATGGTGGTGAAGGGAGTACCCTATATCAATCCGGAAGGTTATCTCTTCCTGGACCAGAAAAGAAAACTGGGTTTAGTTAAAAGGATTAGGAAGCAAATCGATAAATTCGGTCTGACAAATGAGGATTTGGGACTGGAAACAGTCCATGTTTAACCTATTTTTATTACGTTAGTCAGAATTGTAAATAGACAGACAACACAGAATGAAATTCGGAAAAACAATAAAAATTTTTCTCATTGACGGAGAACCAAACGGACGAATGAGTTGCGAACTATCCAACTGGTCAGGTAAAGCATATAAAATTCCGCGAATAAAAATAAAGGACTGTTCAGACCGTGGCGACTTGACAAGCACAGGAGTTTATTTACTATTTGGGAAAGACGATTCCGGTAAAGATCAAGTATATATTGGTGAAGCTGAATCAATTTTAAAACGACTCAATCAACAGTTGACTTCGAAGGACTTTTGGAACGAAGCAATTGTTTTTATAAGTAAGGACGAGAACCTTAATAAAGCCCACATTAAATATTTGGAAAATCGTTTGCACGACATTGCGAAATCAGCGAATCGTTATACAGTTGACAATTCAATTATTCCGACTCAATCCTCAATTTCAGAATCCGACAGAGCCGAAATGGAAGAGTTTATTGAGTATATAAAAATGCTTGTAAACACACTCGGACATAAAGTATTTGAAGAAAAGCGAGAATTTAAACCAAAACAAAAACAAGAGTCATTTTTCATAAAGGCAGCACGTGGTGCAGACGGGCAAGGCGAACCGACTTCAGACGGTTTTGTAGTTTTCAAAAACTCTAAAGCCGCTGCGACAATCGTAAACTCAATGACACCAAACTTCATTACGTACAGACAAAAATTAATTGACGAAGGAGTGCTTGTTGACAAAGGAGAATACTTTGAGTTTTCAGACGACTATATATTTAGTAGTCCATCGACTGCTGCTGTTATGGTAATGGGTCGTAATGCCAATGGGCTGACAGAGTGGAAAAATAAAGACGGCAAAACACTTAAAGATTTTGAAACGAGCGACAAAACAACGAAGGCATAACACGGCATATAGCTTATGGCGGGTGAACAGCTACCAGCAAGGGTTTCGCTTCGTAGGCAGCTTTGGTTTCGGTGGACAGGAAAGTGCTTCGAAACCGCCACAAGCCATATGCAAACCGTTATGAGCAATCCCCTATATATTAAAAACATTTACTTTCAGGGCTAACGTTTAGAAGAAGAATCAACCACTTTTTGTTTAAATTGTGTAAGCTCTCTGTAAGGCCGGTTTTTAAACTGTTGCTCCCCACTTTGGGGAAGCACGGGCGCAATCCTGGTTGGGATGCTTGCGATCACTTTAGTGGCGGCCCGCCGCGGCGGGACCCCGTTCAGAATATTTTCTTGCCAAAAGCACATCCCCTGAGGGCTTAAATTATTCCGATCATGGAAAAGGAACCTATCATCATGGATGTCGTCAACCCGCAGGCAGCGGGCATTGACGTAGGCAGCCGTTCACATTGGGTGGCTGTGGGGCAGTCCGAAAGGGACGTGCGTGAATTTGGGGTATTCAACCAGGACCTGTTCGCCATGGCGGCTTGGTTGGAGGAGAAAAATATAAGGACAGTGGCCCTTGAGAGTACCGGTACCTACTGGCAGAACCTGTACGCTGTGCTTATGGCAAGGGGATTCCACCTGGTTCTCTGCAACGGCAAATTTACCAAGAACATCAAGGGGAAAAAGACCGACATCAAGGATTGCCAATGGATCCAGAAACTGCATACCCTTGGGCTTTTGACCAGCAGTTTTCTTCCCGATGGCAAAACAGAAGAGCTGAGGACCTATTGCAGGCAGAGGGGCAACCTTCTCCGTTCGGCAGCATCCACCTCCAAGAAGATGCAGAAGAACCTGAGGCTGCTGAACCTGAGGTTGGACGTGGTGGTCAAGGATATTTGCGGCCTGACAGGACTTTTGATCATCCGGTCCATCTGTTCGGGAGAAACCGATCCGAAGAAGCTGGCCTCGCTCAGGCATGGGAACTGCCGGAAAAGCAGCGAAGAGATCGCCAGGGCACTGGAGAGCAATGGAAGGAAGGACTACCTGTTCGCCCTGAAGCAGGAACTTGATACCTATGACCACCTTCAGGGTAAAATCGAAGCATGTGACAGGGAAATAGAGAAGGTACTCGACGAGATCATCAATTCGGATGACAACAAGAGACAGCACCACATCGATGCCAAGCCCTACAAGAGGCTGAACAAAAACACCCCAAAGGACATTGACCTCAACCTGAAGGCCTACCAGATGTTCGAGGGGACCGACCTGATGGCCATTGAAGGGATGAGCTATTCCACGGTTCTTGCCCTGATGAGCGAAGTGGGGATGGAAGGCATCAAGAAGTTCAGTACCGCCAAGCACTTTGCCTCATGGCTCAGGCTGGCCCCGAACAACAAGGTAAGTGGCGGCAAGGTACTCTCAAGCAAAGTACCGAAAGGAAGCAACAGGCTGAAAATCGCATTGCGCAATGCAGCCAATGCCATTGGCAACCTTAAGGATTCCACACCCCTCAGGGATTTTTTCCACAGGATCAACTTCAGGAAGGGAAGGGTGTCAGCGGTAAGTGCCACGGCAAGAAAGCTTGCCGTCATCATCTGGAACATGGTGGTGAAGGGAGTCCCATACACCAACCCGGAAGGCTATCTCTTTTTAGACCAGAAAAGAAAGATGGGGCTTGTCAAGAGGATAAAGAAACAAATCGATAAATTCGGACTTACAAATGAGGATTTGGGGATGGAAACAGTCCCTATTTAACCTTTTTTTATTACGTTAGTCAGAATTAATTTGACTCTAGTTTAGCAAAACCAACTGTCTTACGATAAATATCAGGTGATACCCCTACCTTCTTTTTAAAAAAACGACTGAAATAGAATTCATCGTCATAACCTAAAAAAGCAGCAACTTGTTTCACTGGTTTAGAAGTTAGATAAAGTTCTCGTTTCGCCTCAATAATGATCCTATTTGAAATTAAGGATGAAGTCGTTTGATTGAGATATTTCTTGACGATACCGGCTAAAGTTTTAGGACTTACACATAGTTCATCTGCGTATTCTTGGGGAGAATGGAATTTGCAATAATTACTCTCAATTGCATCGACTAAATTTTGTAAAATTTCTGTTTTTGAATCTGATAATCTGGAAGTTAATTGTTGATCAAATTGTTTCTTATGTCTGACCGCTTCTATTAAAAACACTTTTAAAAATGCCACAAGAACTTCATGCTGAGCGATTGAGTCTTTGTCCATCTCTTTCGAAATTTGATCAATCAAATTAAGAAATAGGCTTTGCTCGTTTACAGTAAAATAGGGTAAACCATGGAAATTATTAAAAAGGATTCCCTCGGTCTCTATTTCGTTTTGATGTCTATATGTACAAAAAAAATCGGGATGAAAATTCAATAAATAACCCTGACACTTTTCTTCAGAACGTATCATGAAAGGTTGATACGGAGCCAAACAAATCATATGATTTCCTTGCAATTCAAAACTTTGAAAATCAACGCTTAGTTCATAGCTAATTCCACATAACAAAACGATAGAATAATAATTTCTTCTTTGTAGATGATCAAACTGGCTTAGATCGTTTAACTCTTCTAATCTAAACGCAAGTTCCCCGTTTTGTTTGTCTATAATTATTTTTGCCATACTAAATTTATGTTTTAGCTCATTCAAATTTTAAAAAAAAGGAGTGCCAAAAGCACTCCTTTCTTAAATCAAATATTTATTTTGAAGCTAGAATGTTAATTTTTTGAATTGCTGAAGCATCAAAGCCTTCCAAAATTACAGGCGCATTCTCCATCAACGCTGCTGCTACTTTCCCTGTCAAATGAGCATCTCTGCCAGCGTCATCTGCAAACGTATCGAAAATGGCATAGGTTTCTTCATTGATTTTAAAAGCATACCATGATAAAGTTGCAGGCTCAGAACTCACCAATGACTTGCCCGCTTGCAAGAAATCCTCCACTGTAGATGTCTTTCCTTCTTTGGCTTTCATAATCACCAACAATCCCTTGTTCTGATTACCCGCTTTATGATTACTTGCTTGAACATCAACAGCCTTAATGTCTCTGCTAGCATCAAAACCTTCTAAAAGATCTCCAGCATTGGCCAATAAGGCTTTTGCCACTTCTCCTTTTAAGTGTGCCTGTCTGCCTTCTTCAGCTTCAAATGTGTCATAAATTCCGAAAGTTTGTTCATCTATTTGAAATGCAAACCAAGATTCAGTTTTTGGTTCTGCATTTACCAATGATAAACCACCTAGAAGAAACTCTTTCACTTCTTGCTCCTTACCTTCTTTCGCTTTCATGATTACTAATAATCCGATTTTTTCATTTTTTGTGTTGTCCATAATATTACTTTTTTTAGATTGAGAAAATGTTTGAATTGTTATCGCTAAAATTAGAACTAGGCTACTTAATTTGATTAAACTTTTAAATTTCATTTTGACTTATTCTTGTTACACTTCAAATGTAGAACTAAATAAGGGGCCTTGGAATGGAGATAAGAGACTTAAGCATGGACAATTTTCCAGTGACAATGAAGAATGTAAAAAAGCTCATAACACTGTATATGAAATCATAGCTCCCATTCGGGCGCTACGCTTCATATACTAAACGTTGAACAAAACCTCCTACGTCGGTAGTTATTTAGCTTTTAATATTTTAACTGATTTTATATCAGTTGTTTACACTAAATTCATTCCATGTTTTATCTTAAATAAATAGCATCATGGAAAAAAAAGCCTTCGTCAACGGATGTATGAGGAAATGCGGGTCAGAAACTATTCCCCCAGAAGCATCAAGACCTATATCAGCTTGGTATCGACAGTCTCCAAACATTTTGGAAAGAGCCCCGATAATAATCCTACTGATTGGCGGAGATAAATCAACTCAACAAAAGGACATTGAAAAGGCGAAAGAAATTTGGAACAAGTTAAAAAAGTAAACAATGGAAACAACAAAATTTGACATAGCGGATTACTTGGACAGCAATGAAATGATTGCCGAATACTTGAATTCCGTTTTGGAAGAAGGCGATAATGATGACATAATTGTTGCTCTCGGACATATTACAAAATCAATTGGAATGACCAAAATTGCCGAAGAAACAGGAATGAGCAAACCAAGTTTGTACAAAGCATTATCAGACGGTGCAAAACCTCAATTTTCGACAATAATGAAAGTATTAAAAGCAGTTGGCGGACAAATAAGAGTAAATCCAATATCTGCGTGAAAATGATAAAAAACGACGCCAAATAACTAAGCATTCTGACGGCCGAAACGGCCAAATCTGCCCACTTTGGCAGACAGGTCTGAATGCAGTGTTGAATGAGTGGTGCTGGGAAAGGGATAATTATGGGGAAAGCTTTTTCCCCTTTTGTATTTTTGGAGGTTTGAGCTTTAAAAATCCGGTACCTGAGCGGCTTTTTTGCCTACTGTTTGGTGGTGTTTAGTTTTTTCTTTGCCTGCTTTGTGGGCTTTGGGGCAGCTTTACGGGCTGTTTTTTTGAGTTTTTGGGCATAGGTTTCCCCATACACCCTTTGGTGTACCGACTGTTGTTTTCTGATTTTGTTCACCCAAAAGACTGGTGGGGCCCTGAGCATTCCCCATGAAAGGGAAGCCTTCAAAATGTCCGAAATAATCGGGGCAGGCATTCCAACTATGTTTTAACCATAATCTTGATGGTCTTAAGAAAATACTTTATTTTTTTTACCTAGATTGCGTTTAAAACACTATACATATAACCAATTCGCAAAAAATAATGTCTGATATATATCATCAAGAAATCAAATCGTATTATGATGAATCTTTAAGAGATTACGAAATAGTTTGGCAAGTAAATAATCCTCGGGGCAAGCCCACGAGGCATTATTGGTCAATCGAATATTTTTAATTGATAATTGGTCTTCAATTTTTTATATCCTTTTTCCAGCCCTTGACTCTTTACATAATTAGCGATCTTTTCCTCTGTTCCATGTTGGCCTACCGTATTGACAAAATATCCCTTACCCCAAAACTCCCCTCCCCAGAGCTGTTTTTTCACCTCTGGGCATTCTTTAAACACCTCTCGTGACACTAAACTCTTTATCGTTCTCACTATTTTGGTTATACTATACGTTGGAACCGATTGGATCAGAAAATGTACATGGTCAGCATCTGTACCGATTTCCAGAAATTTAATCTCATATCTTAGTTCTATCTGTTCACACGTCGATGTCAGAACTTTATCAACCTCTTTACTGAACACTACTCGTCTATATTTTGCTGAGCAAACTATATGGTACAGCAAAACTGATACATTATGACTCTTATGGATATACTTACTTTCTTGCGACATCGAGTCACAAGATAGTAAAACGAGGCTAGCCTCGGGGAATTTGACCCTAAGAGATTAAAACATTCCATGGCATTACACTATGGGTTTTGGGATGAAAATGTCCAATCTCATAGACAGGCTCTATGGAATATGAACTATCAAATAGCTAAAAATGCTCAAATAAAAAAAACAGATATTGTACTCGATGCCGGTTGTGGTGTTGGAGGAACATCTTTTTTTCTTGCAAACAATATAGGCTGTTTTGTAGAGGGCATATCTCTTTCGGAAGCACATATTAAACGTGCTTTGGAATACAAAAAAATACACGACCCCAAGAACTTAGTTAAGTTTACATGTCAAAACTTTTGCAATACATCTTTCCCTGATAATAGTTTTGATGTAATTTTTGGGATTGAAAGTGTAGTACATGCCGAAAATAAAACTGATTTTTTGAAAGAAGCTTTTAGGCTATTAAAACCTGGAGGTAGGCTTTTAATATCTGATTACTTCTTAAGGCAACCTCAAAGTACAGATGAAAGATTAATACTAAAAAAATGGGCGGATTCATGGGCTATAGATGACTTTATATATGAAGACAATTTTTTAATTGAAGTGAAGAAAACTGGTTTTAACCTCTTCTTTTTGAAAGACATTTCAAAAAATGTTTACCCTTCAATTAAATTGATGCATAGATCTTATTATCCTAGGATTTTTATAAGTAGAATTTCAAACTTTTTTGGAAGAAGAACAAATAAGCAATTAGAAAACAGCAAATCTGGTAAGTTTCAATATCAATCTTATAGCAGCAAGGTATGGAAATATAAACACTTTTTAGCTTTTAAGAATTTAAACGAAAACCTTAACACATTTGAAGATTTTGTAAAGACTGACCCTCCTTGTGAATTTTACGTGGATAATGAGAAATTAAGAGAACGCTTTCCTATTCTTTCAAAAAAAGGATTTATTGGTAGAAATATTTTGAAAAGAACCATGCACTATTACCTTGAAAAAGGTATAAAAAACTCACATAAACGATTTTAACTTATTTAATAATCTGATTATCCGCAATGATGCCAGTAACCTTAAATCCTTTGCTTAAGTGGTCGGGAGTTTGAAGACTGAAGACCGAAGGAGTTGATATTTTAATTAAAACGAACATTTCGATTCGCTTTTAACTTTTACTGGTGCAATTGCGGATATACATATTTAATAAACTGATTACAATTAGGTAAAGGGGAATTCCACTCCTAAACCTCTCACTACCTGTCCCGCCATATCGAGAAAACCTTATCCCGCAAGTCTGCGGGACAGGCTGTGAACCTCTATTCGTACGGATGCTACAGGTCGAATCTCATGCCCACCTTTTTTGCGGCCGGACACTCAACCTTTCGTCTCCCCAAGACTTTATACAGGTATCTATGGCAAACATTTCAAATCAATACTTTATGAAAAAAACGTTTTTGATTGTACTATTCGGTTTACTATCCTTATATGTGAAGGGACAAACACCTCAATTATTAAGGATATCAGAAAACAAAAAACATATTGTAAACCAAGACAATGAGCCATTTTTTTGGTTAGGTGGTACAGCTTGGGAAATGATACATCGATTAAATAAGGAAGAAATAGATTTATACCTGACCGACAGAGCATCTAAGGGTTTTACAATTATCCAAACTGTCATTCTTGCCGAGCTTGATGGATTAAATACTCCCAATGCTTATGGTCATAAACCATTAATCGATAACAATCCAGAAAAGATCAATGAAAAATATTTTGAACTGGTGGATTATGTCATAAATAAGGCAAGTGAATTGGGAATGTATATTGGATTACTCCCAAGCTGGGGGGACAAATTTAACCTTAAATGGGGCCCGGGACCAGTTATATTCACACCTGAAAATGCAGAAAAATATGGAGAGCTCTTAGCCAAAAGGTATTTGGATAAAACGAATATAATTTGGGTACTTGGTGGAGACAGAATGCCTGAAAATGATTACCAATATAATATAGTCATGGCTATGGCAAAAGGTATCAGGAAAATTGACAGCTTACACCTAATGACTTATCATCCTGCTGGTGCCTATAAAGCCACCGATTCATTTAATGTGGAATGGCTCGACTTTGATATGTTCCAAAGCGGACATGATCGAAGCGCAAAAGAATATAATTATGTTCTTAAAAGCCATCAAGTAAGCCCACCAAGGCCAGTAATTGAAGCCGAAGCCAGGTATGAAAACATTATGGAGAAATTTTGGGAACCAGGGGAACATGCATGGATGGATGATGCTGATGTAAGATTAACGGCCTACTGGACCATGCTTTCGGGAGCGGCAGGATATACCTATGGCTGTCATGATATTTGGCAAATGTATACTATTGGAGCGGAGCCCATTTCAAAAGCAAGGACAGGTTGGAAAGAAGCATTGCAATTGCCCGGCTCAAGGCAAATGTCGTACATGAAAGAAATCTTAACCTCATTTCCATGGCAGAATATGGTTAACAATCAAACCTTAATTCTAAACGACAATCCTGAAGACCAAGGATATATAGTAAGCGCCATTGGACAGGATAATGATTTTATCATTGCATATACACCAATGGGCAGAGCTATTCAACTATATTTGTCAAAAATACATTCCAACAAAATAAAAGCATTTTGGTACAATCCCCGTTCAGGAGAAAGCGTACTGATAAATACCTATTCCACCACAGAAAAACCCATTTTCAAACCGTGGGCCACTGGTCGGGGAAGCGATTTTCTATTGATAATCCTTGATATCAATTCTGCTATACAAATACCATAAATGACGAATGTAATCAGAGCCAAACTGAATCCTCCCATTCAAAAAGCTTATCACTCTCAATCTTAAGCACTGAAGAAATTTTCAAGGCCAATGCTGATGGTGGGACAAAACCTCCCCTTTCATTGGCATGAATGGTTTGACGCGTAATATAGACTTTTTCAACTGATACAGCTTGCGACATGTCATTTCTTGCCCCTTCCACTTTAGTAAGATTTAAGCGAAAAATTAAAAAACCTCCTGACAATTACTTTTTCTGGCGACTGGAAAGACCCTGCCTTCCAATTCCTGTAGACTTTCCTGAATTAGATTTGAAGGTTTGAAAAAGATGCTCAGCCGACATTGCCGCTTGCGAGCATCTATTCCAATAAATATCAAGCATAAAGCACCGCTAATTCCCTTTACACTTTCAATTTGTTCTTTCAAATTTTACGCACTGAGAAGATGTAAACAGGGTAATTAAGCATAACGTCCTCCCCTTTCCTCGTGGCATTTATACCCAATTCATCAAGACCAATATCCTGCAAGATCATCTTTTCCAATGCTTGAGGATCCGTGGGAAATGAAGCCCGGAGTTGTTCTTCCAGGCTAATCTGCATCATATACTTTTCAGTTTCCATCCGCCTTAGGCTTAGCCTTTCAAACAGTTGGTCAAACTCCGCTACCGCCAAGACCGATACGTGGGAATAATCCCTGATTTTTTCCATCTCATTGTACTTGGTGATTTTATCTTCCGGAACAGAAACATCCACAAGCATGATGAGCCCATTGGGTTTACAGACTCTTTTCATTTCCTTTAGAACTTGCAGCGGATTCAAAAAATGATGAAAGCCAAACCTTGAAATGACCATTGAGAATTGGTTATCTTCATAGGGTAAACTACTGACGTCCCCGATTTCCCAACTGATATTTTGAAGGCCCTCCTTATCCTGTAATCTTTTTGCCTGATCGAGCATTTTCTGGGTTATATCAATACCTGTAACAAAACTGGCGTGTTTTGCAAATTCACATGAAACGATCCCCGAACCACAGGCAATCTCCAATACGGTATCTTCCTGGCTAAGCCCCGATATTTGGATCAATTTCTCCAAAGCATCGCTATGGGACCTTATAGAGGTATATCCTTGTGCCTGCTTTGAAAACTGTTCAACAATATCATTGTTGTGCTGCTTATTATCCATAATTATATCATTTGTTTGATGCAAAGTTAGATTACATCCACCAAGTCTTAATTACTATATTTGGACAATGAATAATGCCTATCAGACAAATATTAAGGTAGATTATGGTTTTGAGATAGATGAGTTACATCCTATCAGGACCTACTCTGAAACTATCCAAAATGCAAAATGTGCGGATTACCATGCCCACCCACGGGCACAAATCATATCTTGTGACAGAGGAATTATGAAAGTAGTAACCGAAAAGCATATTTGGATCGTTAATCCATTGCAGAGTGTTTGGCTTGCCAGCTATGAAGCACATCAAGTCTATTTCCCCAATAATGTAAGTGTTGTTTCCGTATTTATTGATCCATCCAAACTGGGCAATTTACCCAAAGAAAGCTTTGCTTTTGAAAGTTCCATATTTATAAAAAGTCTATTGACAAAGATTATTTCCTTTTCTAACCCCGATAGGTTAACGCCCCAACAAAATAGAATTTTTGAGGTACTCTTGGATGAAATTTCCACTTTAAAGGCCAGCATGTCCTTTCTGCCGACAAGTCGCGACAAAAGGATTAAAAAAGTAACGGATGCTTTGATGAATGACATTTCTAGCGAGAAGACGATGGAATACTATGCCAGTTTATCCTGTGTGAGTCCCAGGACACTTTCACGGCTATTTGTCAAGGAGTTAGGCATGAGTTTTGGTGATTGGAAAATGCGTCTAAAGTTGCTGGAAGCAATAAAGCAGCTTGGTGAGAATAAAACTGTCAAAGATATTGCATATGAGCTAGGCTATAAGAATGCCAGTTCCTTTATTGCAATATTTAAGAAACACTTTGGTAAAACACCCACTAATTATGTCATAGAATAAGTAGTCTGAGGCTATAAAAACAGTAATTGCATAAGCAGCTAATATACAAGCCAATACTTTTTTGTTTGTGGCTAAAAATTCATATGCTTTTCGTAAATTAACCACCAATACATTTTTATCAGTCGATTTCAGTTCAGTGGACCAAAGCTTAGGACAGCTGAGGGACAATTTGTGCCGAAGTGAAATCAATCTAATAAAAACCTTATCCTCCATGAAAGAAGCTCAAGTAACATCAGGCTTAACCATTTCCCTTGATGGCTTTGCTGCTGGCCATAACCAAAGCTTTGAAAAGCCCTTTGGAGATCATTTCGATGCCTCCTTGCTGGATCGTTGGATGTTTTCCGAGCCTGAAAAGCACAAACACAAAAAGGAAATAGAAGGTATCTTGGATGCTGACGCTTTTATCATGGGCAGTAATATGTTTGGTCCCAAAGACAGAAGGGAAAAAACAACATGGAAAGGATGGTGGGGCGATAATCCACCCTATCATGCACCAGTTTTTGTGCTTAGCCATTTTGCCCGTCCATCTATAAAAATGCAAGGCGGTACGGTATTCCATTTTATTACGGATGGCATTGATTCGGCCCTGGAAAAGGCCAAGGAAGCAGCAGGAAGTCAACATGTCAAAATCATGGGAGGAGCAAGCACTGTCAATCAATATTTAGCTGCTGGGCTTATCGATGAATTATGGCTGCATATCGTCCCTGTAACAGTTGGTACGGGCATGCGGCTTTTTGAAGGTGTGCCCAATATCAAGCTCGAAGCAATTGAGCAAAGTGGAAGCAGTGTGGTGACACATATTAAATACAAAGTTTTGAAGTGAAATATTGGGACCATATCAAACAGGCTTACGCATCATGCAAAAGCGCATTGAATCCTTCTTGGGACATCTGTGGTGAAGGCTTCTTTTACAGAACGGTTTGGAACTGACTAGATAAATTTAATAATTATGAAAAAGACCTTATTCATTTTACTTGTTCTCTTATATAGTTGTTCGAATGATAATGATTTAACTGGTCAGTATCATTTAAAAGGAGGTAAAAATATCAGTCTGGATAATGGAAAATGTCTGAAAATAGACCAGACAGAATATGAAATTTGTATGGTATCGGTAAATGATTCAAGATGTCCCATGAATGCAAATTGCGTTTGGCAAGGAAATGCACAAGTGGAATTCCATTTCAAATCGAAAACAGAGAACATACCATTTTCATTAAATACATTCAGCAACCTTCAACAGGACACCACTATTAATGGCCTCCAAATTACTTTGCTGAATGTTTCTCCATACCCTGAAACAAGTGATGGTATCGATCAAGCTGATTATTCTGCTGAAATAATTCTACATAAGGAATAAAAAATCAAATCTGATCATCTACCATACCGCGAAGCATACATCCATTGTTCAAATGATCAGAGGACTGAGTACCAGGTAGACCTGAATTCCAAAGGCTGAAGCAGTTGAGACTTTAATCTTTACCGGTAAAATTTCCGATATACATAAAATATGAATCCATTGAAAACAAAGTAGCTAGTTAAAAAAATGGTAAAGACCAAATGTGAACTCGCTCGAGTAGATTAGCATTTCTCCTTTCCCAGATAATTTAGGACCATGAAAATCCTTGAGCAAAACATTATTTTCCCATTGTACAGATTAGCATTTCTACTCATCCGTCAACCTTAACTATAATAAACCTTGGCATATCACAAAATGCTTATCAACTGCCAACTATTATATAAAACCGCCTAAATTTATCAGGATTATTTTAACTGACCTTAATACCTTTTTGTAATAGAAAACTTTATGATGATAAGCTACATTACCTTTGCCATATCAATATCATTTATATCCTGGCTGTTCGGAATGATTTTTAACAAGATACTCATGGAATCCGGTTACTATCAGAGATACTCCAACCTGAATTTTATCAAAAGCAAAAAACTCAATAAATCCATTGGACTTGCACAATTCAAGTGGATGGTGAAAAACACCTTTTTCAAATTCTTCAATCAAAAAATCCAGCTGAAAAATAAGTCTGTGGATTTATGTGAGATACGGCAAGAAATGACTATTGCGGAAATAAGCCACCTATTTGGATTTATCTTTGTAACTGTTTTTGCCCTATACAAAGCCATATCAGACAGCTACTTATTTGGATTGACCATTATGATGGTGAATGTGTTTTTGAACCTCTACCCTTCCCTTTTACAGCAGGAAAACAAAAGAAGAATAGACAAGCTAATCAAAAGGCAGCATAATACAGAGTGATCAGAAAATCTCTTTTCAAACCAATACAATTATTGCTCATAGCTTGTCAGCTAGGTGGAGATGCCACAGGTTTACCGACTAGTGCAATTACGGATATGAAGATTTTGATTTATCCCTATGATCTCAGACTGTCAAATCATTTTCAGATTTAAGATCGACGGCTTTCTGTAAAATGTGTTCAAATATCGCTGCGGCAATAGCCACCACTGTCGAAATAAAAATGACGATCATTCTCATGGTGATCCCCGGAGGTCTATCTTCGGGATCACCAGAGAAGAGAAAAAAAGCACTCATCACAACTAAACCAATCATCAACATGGCACAAAGCTTTATGCTCCCCAATGCCTTTACGGTTCCTTGCGAAAACACCCTGTCCCTTCTCACTTCCCCCAGCACTCTAAATGCCTGATAAAGGCCTATAAAAAATGGAATAGAAGCTATATAAACATAGGCCAAAAACGGATCTTGAAAATAAATTTCAAAGGCTGTGGCATTTACATTTCTCCCCTCAAAATGGGGACCCCATAGCAAAAACACGAAGGCTAAAATACCTATAAACACAATAATGACCTGGAGAAATATGGTGGAATATCTTTTCATATCATCGACTTTTCTAAATAGTTAAATTTCTATGCATAAAAGTAAATAAATTTATTGATAAACAATAAATTTTTAATGCTAAAAAATATTTAAACATTGTCATTCAACAAACAAAATCTACCATCATTTCAGCAATAATCAGGCTATTGACCAAGAACCATCCTGCTAAGAAGCCTTTGCCTAGATAAAAAGGTACAAAGCTTATTTTAACTATAATATCCTTGAAAAATCCAAAAAATACACAAGAACATTTTTTTCTTAATAAGAAATCCCCAGATTTGTGAGCAAATTATACAAGAGGGATGTTTAAAGCATTTCAAAGGGAAAAATCCATGAGACCAACTATGAAACTGTTTTTGATAACTTGGCCTTAGATTGATCTTTGATAGACATTATTCCGCAAATTAACACCTGCATTTTTTTAAAATGCCCAAGAGGTATTATTAGAATGGACAATACGTAACTTACGACAAAACCACATTATCAAATATTAGATGGGCTGCGCGGAATCGCTGCTTTCATTGTAGTGTTTTTTCACTTGGCCGAACCACTTGCCAGCAGCCGCTTTGACAACATGGTGAACCATGGTTACTTGGCAGTCGATTTTTTCTTTCTACTGTCGGGCTTTGTCATAGGCTATGCCTACGATGACCGGTGGAATAAATTAAGTATTGGGGGATTTTTCCGGCGGCGACTTGAACGGCTACAGCCATTGGTCATCTTGGGCATGACCTTGGGGGCCATTGGATTTTACTTTGCAGATTCCACCATATGGCCTCTGATTCATACAGTTCCCCTGTGGAAATTGCTCTTGGTTATGCTAATCGGTTATACCTTGCTTCCTATCCCCCTTTCGATGGATATAAGAGGCTGGGAAGAAATGCATCCACTCAATAGTGTGGGCTGGTCTTTGTTTTTCGAATATATTGCCAATATTCTTTATGCGTTGGGTTTAAGAAAATTGTCCAATAAAGCCTTGGGATTATTTGTGCTATTGGCTGCCGCAGCACTGACACATTTGGCCGTCAGCAGTCCCAACGGGGACATTGCTGGTGGATGGACTTTGAATTTTGAACATATGCGGATTGGGATCACAAGGACTTTGTTCCCCTTCTTTGCTGGCTTGCTCCTGTCCAGGGTAACACGCCCCATTTATATCAAAAATGCATTTTTGTGGTCCAGCTTATTGCTTATCATCGTTTTGCTGATGCCAAGAATTGGCGGGCCTGAGCAGCTTTGGATGAATGGTCTGTATGAAGCTTTTTGCATTATCATCATCTTTCCACTGATTGTCTATATTGGATCGAGCGGAAGGGTCCATACGCCCAAAGAAGCAAAAATCTGTAAGTTCCTGGGTGATCTTTCCTACCCTTTGTATATGACGCACTATGTTTTGGTCTATTTTTATGTGGCATGGATAAGTAACCAAGACGGGATTTCATTATCAGAGGCTTGGCCAAATGCGCTGCTCACATTTTCAGGTGCCATTGTATTGGCTTATATCAGTCTCAAGTGGTTCGACGAACCTGTACGGGCCTGGCTACGCAGAAAATTCAAATAAGCATTGTGGCTATTTCACAAAAGTCAATAACAATAGATAGCCTTGCTGACAAAGGGATGACATAGATCAACAGCAGCATCCTGTATTAGTCCAGGACATACTGACCTGTCCAGTAGAACAAATAATCCTTTAGACAAACTTAAGAACCAAACCTCCGGCTAAACCGTTTAATCTTATTAAAAGTAAAATAATGTCCATTACAAAAGAAGCTGAATTAATCGGAATGAAGAAAATTAGTGAAGTCGTCGCTACTACACTAAAATTAATGAGGGAATATGCTCAAATAGGGATGTCGACCAAGGAATTGGACGATTATGGTGCGGGACTATTAAAAAACCATGGTGCCAAATCAGCGCCTTATGAAACCTATGGCTTTCCCGGATATTCTTGTATCAGTGTGAATCATGAAGCTGCCCACGGCATCCCTTCCAGAAAAAAAATCCTCAAGGAAGGTGATTTGATCAATATCGATGTTTCTGCCGAATTGAATGGATTTTGGTCCGATAATGGATGTTCATTTATCCTGGGAAAGGATATCAACCATCACCAAAAGCTGGTAGATGCCTCTAAGAATATCTTGCGCAAAGCTATAGCAAATATACGAGGCGGGGTAAAAATAGCAGATATTGGACATTTGATTGAATCAGAGGCCAAGAAATCAGGCTTCAAGGTATTAAAGAATTTGGCCGGCCATGGTGTGGGAAAAAGTTTACATGAGGCACCAGAAGACATCCTTAACTACAGGGTCAAAAGCAATCAAGAACGGTTTAGAAAAAATACTACTGTGGCCATTGAGACCTTTATCTCTACCCAATCCAACCTTGCCGTCGAACTTGATGATGGCTGGACATTGGTGGGTAATAAAGGAGGTTACGTGGCCCAGCATGAACACACCATTTTAATAACGGATCAAAATCCCATCATTTTGACCCAATCAAACGAAATTTGGAATTAAGCATCATATGAAAGTTACCGCCGAACATAATGAACGTATGGCAAAATTGACTTTTGCTTCCGTATATCCACATTACCTTACAAAAATTGAGCGGAAAGGCCGGACAAAGGAAGAATTACATCAGGTAATCAAATGGCTAACGGGTTTTGATGAATCCAAAATCCAAGAATATATTACGGATAAAATTACCTTTGAAACTTTCTTCAATAATGCAAAATTGAACCCCAATGCCTCGCTTATCAAAGGGGTGATCTGCGGCTATCGCATAGAGGAAATAGACAATGCACTTACCCAAAAGGTAAGGTATTTAGACAAGCTAGTAGATGAACTGGCCAAAGGAAGACCCATGGAGAAGATCCTGCGCAAGGGCTGAATTTTCATCCCCCTATCCAGCATCTTAGCTGTTCAGCCACTTACACTCTTGTAACTAATAAAAAGACTGCCTCATAAGTTTGAAATACGTCATCATGTGAAACTAGCATTTTCTCAGCTGTAAAAGAGTTGGATGACGGGAGCTTGACAATTTGATTCACATCAGGGTCAATGGTAGTGAAGTGATCTCATAGTATTCATATCTTACTTTAAGGTAAATTATTTCTCTTCACCAACGCTTCCGTTGCCACTACCATAGTATGGCACAGATTTTTGAGACATTCTCTTCTCTTCATAATTATTACAAGATTATTCCCACACCAATTTTTCCCAACAAATACAGATTATGGTCGATCACCAGTATATCATTTTTCTGACTCAATGCTTGGAGCATCTCCAATAACAAGTCAATATCTGCATAGTGCAAGCCAGTGCTGGGCTCATCCAAAATTAAGAGCTGATCTTGGGTCTTATTTTTTAGCCAATTGAGCAATAATAAACGTTGCTTTTCACCCGAAGAAAGAGATTTAACGCTTTGGTCCAAGCTCAAATGAGTCAAGCCAATCGCTTCCAGTTGATCGATAAAGGACAAACTGGCTCCAGTGATTTGTAGGTCGTTATGCCAGGCTTGCAATTCCCGAATGGAAAGGGCCAAGACTTCGGCAATAGTGTGTCCCCCAACACGGTATTCCAATATATGGGCTTGGTACCGTTGCCCGTGGCACAGATCGCATTTTTCGATATGGTTAGCCGCTATATCAAGGCTGGTAGAGAGGTAGCCACTCCCCTTGCAATGGGGACATTGACTGGCTTTATTTTTATAGGAAAAATCTTTGGCCTTCAATCCAGTGGCTTTGGCAAAACCCTTTGAGATATCCTTTAACAGGTCTAAATAATCCACAAGTAAGGTGGAATGATAGGCTTGCAGTTTTTTAGGTTCAAAATACTGAGCGCCACTGTATTTTTTGGGCAAGGAAATGGCCACACAATTGACAGGACGAGCTTGCCGAATACTCGGCATGATAATGTCTTTGACCAAGGTCGTCTTCCCTATTCCTGATTTGCCTGTGATGGCTGTAATTCCTCCCACTGGTACTTCCAAGGCTTCCCTGACCAAGGTATGCCGGGCCAATTTTTTCAATAAAATGCTGGCCTGACCTGCTTTCAAATTCACCTTTTTAGTCGCTTCCTTTAAAAAAGGATGGGCATCCGCTGTTTGCAAAAAAGCTTTAGGACTTCCCTGAAAGGTGAGATAACCTCCATCCTTACCAGCCTTGGGACCGATCTCCAGCAGTTGGTGGGCGGCCATCATAATTTCTTTATTATGCTCTATGACAATCACCGTGTTACCCTTGTCCACCAATTCCTTCAATAGCTGCAACAGGTCAGGAATATTGTCCGCTGACAATCCCGCAGAAGGTTCATCCAATAAATAAGTAATGCCCTTAAGGGGACTGTTTAGCTGCTTGATCAGGGCTACCCTTTGCTGTTCTCCTCCACTCAGGGTAGAAGATTTTCGGTTAAGGTGGAGGTGATCGATATGCAGCTGTTTGGCTCGCTTAAGGGTATTGGCCAAATGCAGACTAAGGCTCTTCATCAGCTGTTGGTCAATGACTTCAGTAGCTCTAGTATTATTTAACCATTGGTCAAGGCCTTTAAAATCCATGGATTTGAGCCCATGAATGGATTGTCCACCAATCAAGACCTCCAGCTGTTCGGGTTTTAAACCACTTCCTAGGCAGTGACTGCATTTTTCATAAGAAAGTAGTGTTTTGACTGGTTGATATTTATTCTTTCGGGTCAAGAAATGTTCATCTATGAGGTACTGGAACAAGCCCTTCCATTGCATCTTTACCTGTTGGATCCCTTGCCTGGTTTTGGTTTTAAATTTCCAAGTAGCCTCCCAAGTTTTATCCGCAATCCCCTTAAACACTAGTTCCTTCTGAACCAAAGTCAAGTCCTTATATGGTGTGTTCAGGTCAAAGCCATACACCTTGCCCACTTCTTCCAAAATGGCCATATATTGCCCACTGGCCTGTCCATAATAGAAAAGCGCTTTGTTATGTTCAAAGAGCCCTTCAGCGATGCTTTTGTTTTCATCCAGGACTATTTTCCCAATATCTGGTAGGAGTTCTTGCCCCAGTCCATCACAGACTACACATTTTCCCAGGTCATGGTTACTGGAAAAGTGGCTGGCTGACCAGTCCAGACCGGTGTATTGGGCCTTTCTGGAAAATGCAAAGCGCAGGGTTTTATCAAAATCCGTTTGCTGGGCAATATCGGAACGTGCCGAAAAATTCTTCTCCTTACGGCTAATACAAATACTTGGCGTAAGGCCCTTGATATCATCCACATCCAATTGAAAATTCACCCCTACCCTGGATTGCTGATAGCTGGTAAACTGTTTGGTCATTTCCTGCAATGCATAAGCATGCAGGGTATCCATGACCAGGGAAGACTTCCCCGAACCGGATATTCCCGTTACCACAGTCAATTGACCCTTGGTCAGTTCCAGATTAATATCTTTCAGGGCATGGGTTCGGGCTCCTTTGATGTCAATGATATCCTGCCGCTCTGCTACGGGCAGCTTGGCTTTCTCCACTTGCGGAGACAAAGCATTATCCACAAAGCTGTCGGCCTCAGATCGGAAAAGCGGATGGTTTTCAAAGCAGACAATCCCTGCCGTTTGCTTTTTCAATTGGTTCAGGGCATGCATCAATTGCTGTACATTCTGATAATGAAGCCCGATACTAGGCTCCTCCAAGATCAGGATGGTCTTTTTGGAAGGCTTAGCAAAGTGCTTGGTCAATTTGATACGCTGAGCCTCTCCACCTGAAAGCGTGTTGGAAGGCTGGCCCAATTTGATATAGCCCAAGCCCAATTGGTTCATTAAGCCCAATATTTCTGTCAGTTTCTTTTCTCCTGCAAAAAACCGTTCCGCCTCTTGTATACTTAAATCATACATCTCGGCAATGTTCTTCTGTTTCCAATACACTTTCAGTACTTCGGGCTTAAAGCGCTTGCCATTACAGACAGGACAAACCTGATTGATATTCCCCATCAGGCTCATGGACAAGGTAATCACACCTGCCCCTTCACAGTTAGGACAACGGCCAGTTTTATTATTAAAGGAAAAAGCACCCTTGTCCAATTTCAAGGTTTTAGCTTCTGGTGTTTTGGCCAGCAAATCCCTGATCTTATCGGCAAGGCCTGTATAAGTAGAAGGATTGCTTCGCGGCGTTTTTCCGATTGGCTGATCGGTTACCGTAAGTATATTCAAGCCTTGCTGTTTGCAAAAATCAGTCAACCGATTGAGCAAGTCGTTCGTTTTTCTACTGATCACAGACAAGGTTTGAGCCTTAGGCTGAAAATCCGCTGCTTTTTCAAAACGGGGCTGCTTGGTAGACAGATCCGCACATGATTGAATAGCGGTCAAAGTTGGGCTGTACAGCGCTGATGCGTCTAAAAAGGATTGGATGGGACCATTGAAAACCACTTCTCCCCCTTCTGTGCCGGCTTTAGGCCCTAATTCAATCAGCCAATCGGCCGATTGTATAAAATTCAGATCATGCTCCACCACCATTACCGTATTGCCACGCTGAATCAATCGATCAAAAATATAGCGAAGATGCTGCTGATAAGCTGATGAAAGGCCGATGGAAGGTTCATCAAAGACATATAGGATCCCTTGCAAGCTACTGTTGACCTGCTTGATCAGTTTGATGCGCTGCGCATCACCAGAAGAGATCTCCATGCTGGAGGTACTCAAGGAATAATGGTTCATGCCCAGTCGAATCAGATCATGAAGTTGGGTCCACAGCTTATCGACCAACACCTTTTCACCACCGGAAAGTGTTTCCATCAGGAGGCGATCGTACAAATGCCCCAAGGGAAGCTCCATCCATTCCTGAAAGTTCAGTCCCTTCCACCGGTACTTCAAGTGTTCAGCTTTAATCCTTGCTCCCTGACAGCTAGGGCAGACTTTTGAACTCACAAAGCGTAAAATACTGACATTCCTATCCAGTCGCAGAATATCAGACATGATCGGGATGATGCCTTTGTAATAGCCCTCTTCTCGCGGCTTGGCCTTGAAACCTTCCCATCTCAAGCGAGACTCCAGGCTATGCTTGCCATAAAAAACCTTGATGCGATTACTTCCATAAAGAATCACCTCTTGCTGTTCAGCGCTGAGTTCCTTCCAGGGTATATCTACCGAAAAACCATGCGCCTCACAGACCTTGTTCAATTCCTCCACCGTCACTTGGGAATAAACTATATAGCCGTGGGGCAAAGTAGTAGTAATGACACCTTCCCGCAGGGTCTTATTTTCATCTCCTACAAGTTTATTAATATCGATGTATTCTGCTTCTCCCATTCCCCGGCAATTCTCGCAAGCTCCCTTGGGATGGTTAAATGAAAATAGCGACTTGCTCATGGACTCCTCTCCCGCATACCGGGCAAATATCACCCGGAAGATCGGAGCCAAATCTGAAAGAGTCCCAAAGGTGGCATTGATGGACTGAAAACGCTTGGACTGCTCCACCTTAATTACAGGAGGCAGTTCCGTAATTTCATCCACCTCCGCCGTAGGGATGCGTTGGGCGTTTTGTTGGTTATAGGCTGGGAGACTTTCCAAAAAATACCGATAGCCCTCATTGGCCATCACTCCCATGGCCAGTGAGGATTTTCCCGAACCGGATAGGCCAGTGACCACAATCAATTGGTTTTCAGAAACAGTTAATGCAATGTTTTTAAGGTTGTTTTGGTGGGCGTTTATGATCCGCATAGAAAGGACTCGTTTTCGTTTTTTGGAAGGTCAAAGATAAAAAGAATCTTAGCGTCCCAATAATGCCCGTAAACCAAATAGCCATATGCCTAATATATAAACCATTGATATAAGTCCCCTGTATTAACCACGACTCAAGGAACAGATGCCTTTATCCTATAATCAACACGGCTTAAACACGGGATAAACACGGCTTAAGCAGGGGTTAAACACAGGTTAAAAATGTTACATCCAATGCCTTTTGAAGCTCACGGGAAAGCTATCAGACATTTTCAGGTTCGGTGGCTTCACTGGAAGTATTAGTGTAACTGAAGGTGTGCGAATTGATTTTCAAGAAAAGAAACTTAATAATATTGATCCTAATTAATGAACTATTTCTCCTTAAAAATGCTTTGATCAATTAAGGATTATTCTTGAAGGATCATTAAAACACATCAAACAGCATCCAAAGACCTTTGACGTTCTACGAGAGATACTTAATGGTCCTGAAGTCCATAAATTATCTTCAATACCAGAAAACAGCATAAATTCATAAAACAAAAATTCAATCATGAAAATAGGCATAACAGGAGCTACAGGCCAATTGGGCCAATTAGTTGTTCAAGAATTAAAAGAATTGCTGGGGAAAGAAAACATCGTCGCCTTAGTGCGCAGCCCAGAAAAAGCCGCAGCACTACAAGTAGAAGCCCGTCCTTTCGATTTTGACAAGCCTGAGAATTTGGCAGCACAGTTAAAGGGGATCGATCGGTTATTGTTGATCTCTGGGAGTGAAATTGGGCAGCGAAAACGACAGCATGCCAATGTTATTGAAGCAGCAAAGACTGGGGGCATTAAATGGATTGTTTACACCAGTCTTTTACATGTCGATACAAGCAGTATCAACCTAGCCGGAGAACATCAGGCGACTGAAAAACTATTGAAGGAATCTGGTATCGAGCATACCCTGCTTAGAAATGGATGGTATACCGAAAATTATACTTCTTCAATTGAAGGAGCCTTAGGAGCAGGTACACTGATTGGTAGTGCGGGAGCGGGAAAAATTTCATCAGCTGCAAGAAAAGATTATGCACTTGCTGCGGCGACCGTAATAGCTGACGAAAAATACAAGGGAAAAATATTTGAACTGGCAGGGGACAATGCCTATACCTTAAGCGATATGGCGGCTGAAATCTCGAAGCAATCAGGTAAAGAAATTCCTTATAAAAACCTACCTGAGACCGAATACGCTGCAATCCTTGAAAGTTTTAATATTCCAAAAGCTGTTGCAAGCGCAATTGCAAGTTGGGATATTAGTACATCAAAAGATGATTTGTTTGATGATTCCAAAACACTTTCCAAGTTGATTGGCCGACCTACTACCCCTTTATCCGAAACGGTTAAATCTGTCCTAAAATAAGCAAGTCTCTACAGCTTAGGTCCTGCGGACTGCTTAAGCTGTAGAGACTTTTGCCCATCCATTTTTACCCACAAAAATCCCATACTATTTTTTAATCAACCTATAGCCGCTCCCAATACAGGGATTTGCCAAAGCTGGGCAGACCAAGGTAGCCCCTTACTTCCAACCTGTCCTCATCCAGCAATTTCACCAAGCACCGATATGTCTCTCCACTTTCAGGATCATAGACTTCACCGCCTGACCACTTGCCATCTTTAAATTCCAAGGATCGAATCAGATGTATTTGGTCCAAGGCTTGATTCCTAAGCTTAGCATCTTTATTATTTACATCCCTTCTTATTTTATCGTGCTCCTTCACTCTTTTTAGCCAAGTGATTTTACCAAAATATTTCCCCTTATTTTTATATATAAGCACCTTGGCCTCCCCCTCTTCTGTCAGCCATAACCCTAGGATATCATCAGCCTCCTGTGCATAAACCATCGATAACATTAGGCAATTGAGGAGAAACCCATAAACTGCTTTTTTGAACATATTTGTCTTTTTTTCAAAGCTAATCATTTAAAGGCACAAAAGTCCATTCAGACTGAAGGCTCTTCAAGCCTCTAGCACCTTTATCCCCACCAAGCTTAGATTTATCCAAGTGGGCAGATATTATTAGTCCTTTCTACCTCAAAATATGAACCTTAGAGACATCAAAGAATTCTTTATCTTTTTTTCGGGAACTCAAGTCATTCTTTAGTAGTTTTGCAAACTAAAATTGAAAATCGCACATGAAAAATTCCGAGATAAAATTTAAAATTAACCTAGACGAAAAGAACCTTCCGAAAACCATTGAATGGGATGCCACTGATAAAGAAGGGGACGGTGCAGAGCAGACTAAAAGCATCAGTTTAAATGTATGGGATAATCTGAACCACAGCACCTTAAGGATTGACCTTTGGACAGAAGAAATGTCTGTGGTAGAAATGAAAAGGTTTTATATTGATATTTTGGGAGGAATGGCACAAACCATCCTCAACAGTACAGGAGATGAATACATGTCTGAAGAAATGAAGGAGCTTTGTGATAGATTGGTTCAGCATGTGAACGAAGAGAATAAAAGCGCAAAATAAAAGCTTTTCATCTATTTCAGTTTAGCTATTTTAAACGCCAGTATAAAAAAAAACTGGCGTTTTTATTTATACAAAAAAACTAGGATCTATAGGTTAAGCCCGAAATATGCATTAGCTATCTATTAGGCCTTATCCACACCGACGGATAAAATCAGTCGCTTCGTTTTAGTTCTCGACTTTATCTGACAGCAGGCAAGGTCTCCGTATCGGTGCTACGCTTACGTCAGCAAATTAACTGATTTTCTTACACTTTAAGGCTTTATTTTTTAGGTTCCATCTGTTTACTGTAGGTATCTTTTACTTTGTTTCCCCAATTTAAATGTGACTTTCACTTTATCCCTTTGTTACTTATTTCCTACTGTCAAAAAAGTAACCAATCTAAAGGCTGTATAGGGTAGGAAATCCCACCACTACCCTATGGCGCACCGGTACGCATCTCTTGAGCTAACCCAAGATATGTCAGGTCGAATGGATCTAGCCACACTATTTTATATAGCGCCTTTTTTTACTGGCTTAAAACATTCGTTAAAAAATAATTTTTAGTATATTCCATAGAAACAAACCCAACTTAACATGAGAAGACGACTACAGAACTACCATTGGCTGTGTTTTCTGTTTGCAGCATATTTTTGGCTTGGTCTCCAAACTAAACTTATAGCACAAGAACCGACTACAGTTATTTCAGGCTCCGTTATAGATGGCAGTAGCAATGAAAGTTTAATAGGTGTCAACATCCTGGTAAAAGGCAAGGTGATCGGCACGATTACCGATTTGGATGGTAATTTCTCACTAAGTGTTCATCAGTCCCCTCCTTTGACACTCATTTTTTCCATGGTGGGTTATACCAGCCAAGAAATCAATATTGACCAAAGCAATACCCAGAACCTGCAGGTAATATTAGAGGAACAAACCCTGCTGGGCCAGGAAGTCGTAGTCTCTGCATCGCGGGTAGAGGAAAGTATCCTAAGTTCCCCTGTGTCTATTGAGAAGATGGATATCCTGAGTATAAAAGGGGCTCCAAGTGATAATTATTATAAGGCCATTGGTACCCTGAAAGGTGTTGATGTGACCTCCTCCTCTATCAATTTTCAAATTGTCAATGCCAGAGGCTTCAATTCTACAGGTAATACTCGCTTTGTTCAACTTATTGATGGCATGGATACCCAGGCTCCGGCGCTGAATTTCCCGATCAGTAACCTCAATGGGCCATCTGAATTGGATGTGGAAAGTGTAGAATTTATTCCAGGAGCCTCTTCAGCACTTTATGGCCCCAATGCTTTCAACGGTATTTTGTTGATCAATAGCAAAAGCCCCTTTGATTACCAAGGACTCAGTGCCTATTATAAACAAGCCTTTAACCATTTTGGCGGCACTGAAGGCGAGCCCCAAAATGTACAGCCCATCTATGAAGGCGCCATACGCTATGCCAAAGCATTCAATAATAAATGGGCATTCAAACTCAGCGGTTCACTGATGGAGGCTACCGATTGGTACGGAACAGATATGTCCGACCTAAATGCCATCAGCCAAGGGGATCTCCCCTTTAACCCTGGTGCCAATAGGATCCACGTTTTTGGGGATGAAGTCTCCAATAATATAGGCTTGCTTAGAAACCTGACCTCTGTTCAACAAGCTGCTGATGGTATGGGAATAGGTGATTATATCCCCAGTATTCCTGACCAAGTAGTTTCCAGAACAGGCTATGAAGAAAGGTATTTGGTAGATTATGGGGCATCAAATTATAAATTCAATGGGGCATTGCATTACCGGATCAGTGACCGGGCCGAGCTTTCCTATTCCATCAATTACGGCTCAGGTACCTCCGTATATACCGGCGCACAACGCTATTCCCTATCAGAATTCAATATCACTCAGCATAAACTGGAACTCAAAGGAGACAACTTCTTCTTAAGGTCCTATACTACAAGGGAAAATTCGGGGGGATCATTTATAGCCGATTTGACAGGGGTTCGTATCAATGATACCTGGAAGAACAATAGTGATTGGTTTGGAGAATATACCCTGGCCTATATGCTTTCTTTGGCCCAGCAGGGAGTGAGCCCTGGAACTCCGGGCAGTATTGATCAGCAAGCAGCTGCACATCAATTTGCCAGAAATATAGCCGATAATGGTAGGTACAGCCCGGGGTCGGAAGCATTCAACAATGCTGCTCAGCAGATAAAATCTGACTTTGTACCACAGGGATCCCTATTCAATGACCGTTCTCGTATGTATATGACCGAGGGACAATATGATTTTAAAAATGAGATAGATTTTATGAACCTCCAAGTCGGGGCCAGTTATCGGCTTTATGAGCTCAATTCAGGAGGAACCATTTTCCCTGATGGGGAAGGAAATGATATCACCATTTCGGAATTTGGGGCCTTTGCCCAAGCCTCCAAATCCTTGTGGAAGGAGCAATTAAAATTAATGGGTTCATTAAGGTATGACAAGAATGAAAACTTCAAAGGACAGGTAAACCCTAGAATCTCTGCAGTAATTACTCAGGGCAATTCAAATATCAGGCTTTCCTATCAAACAGGATTCAGAATGCCCACTACCCAGGGTCAACATATAGACCTCAATGTGGTTTCCGCTAGATTATTAGGAGGTCTTCCCTATTACAGGCAGAAATATAGCATATTCGAAAATGCCTTTAGTTTGGCTTCGGTCAATAATTATACAGCTGCGGTAAGTGCTGGAAATAGTCCTGTATCGCCCGAAGCTACGAGTTTACTGGTTCCTGTCAACGACCTTCCTGCCCTGAAGCCAGAACAGGTCAGGGCCTTTGAGATAGGCTATAAAGGATTGATATTAGACAATAGGCTTCTGATTGATTTTGCTTATTACTATAATGCTTATAATGATTTTATCACCCAAACAGCCGTAAGAAAGGCTCCGGGGCCAGTTTACCCTATACCTAGCAATGAGGACCAATTAGCCATCAATGCTGTCAATGCCCCTTCCTTATTGACTCCAGTCACCATTCCAGGCCAAGAAAACACCTTCCAAACTTATACCAACCTGGAGGGCAATACCGTCAAGGCCAACGGAGCCGCCTTGGGAATTGAATACAGCCTTCCAAAAAACTTTACCATTGGTGGAAATTATAATTACAATAAACTGCTCAGCGATATTGAAGAAGGCTTCTTGGCTGATTTTAATACTCCAGAACATAAATTCAACTTGAGTTTTGCCAATAGAAAACTGACAGAACGTTTGGGCTTTGGTATCAATTACCGTTATCAAACGGCCTTTAGATGGGAATCCTCCTTTGCTCGTGGTGAAGTGCCCGAAGTGGGCTTATTGGATGCCCAGGTCAATTATAAAGTAAAATCCATTAAATCCATTCTAAAATTGGGTGGGTCGAATGTATTGAACAATAGGTATACCCTAAATTATGGTGGACCTAAAATGGGTGCCATCTATTATATCAGCATAACATTTGATGAGTTATTGAACTAAATACAGGCCCTATGAAAACCCAAAGACATTTATTTTTGCTGCTATTGACTTTGTTTTTCACCGCTTGTCAATATGAGTTTCCGGAATTACCGCAAGAAAATCCAGCTCCTGGTGAAGCCAACTTTAGTAAGACTGTAGCCGTGGGCAATTCCATCACTGCAGGATTTATGGATGGTGCCCTTTATAATAGAGGACAAGAAAATTCCTTTATACATATATTGTCCCAGCAATTCCAGCTGGCAGGGGGAGGTGATTTTCATCAACCTGCCATCAATTCAGAGAATGGTTTCTTTTCCATGGGGCCCAATGGTCCCTTAGGAAGATTAATCCTTGCCAACGATCCACTGACAGGACAGACCCTTCCCGCTCCTATTGGCGCTGGTGATTTGCCAAGTGCTTATACAGGGGATAAATCTGCCTTGAATAATTTTGCTGTTCCGGGAATCACTTTGGGCCAGGCCTTAAGCCCCTTGACAAGCGGCCCTGCCAGTGCAGACAATCCTGCCTATAATGCACTCTATGCCAGATTCGCCAGCAACCCGGGCCAATCAAGCGTCATCAATGATGCCGCCACTGCATTGGCTGATGGTGGTACATTCTTTAGTTTTTGGCTCGGCGCAAATGATCTATTAGGCTATGCCATTGGAGGCGCTTCGGAACCATCCATCCTAACCTCGGACGAAGATTTCCAAATCCGATTTGGTGCAGCATTGAATACGCTGCTTGCTGCCAATGAATCAGCCAATGGCATGGTATTTAATATTCCCCCCATAGTAGAACTTCCCTATTTCAATCTAGTACCCTATAATCCCTTACCGCTAAGCCAAGCAGAGGCAGATCAGGTCAACCAAGGATATGCGGCCTATAACGGCGGCTTGATTCAA
The DNA here is from genome assembly GCF_020463795.1 of Echinicola marina. Classification (NCBI taxonomy): domain Bacteria; kingdom Pseudomonadati; phylum Bacteroidota; class Cytophagia; order Cytophagales; family Cyclobacteriaceae; genus Echinicola; species Echinicola marina. The sequence continues at coordinate 4,679,632 of NZ_CP080025.1, forward strand.
GCCCAAACGCTGGGCTTTATTTCAGAAGAAGAACGTATTTACAGGACCATTAGCTTTGAGGCTGGACTGAACGCTTTCGTGATGGAAGATGAAAACCTGACGGACCTAAGTGCTTTGGGCATGCCATCCATACGACAAAGCAGGCCAGAAGACAAGGCAGTGCTATTACTATCTGAGGCATTAAGACCAAGTGAAAACAGTCCCCAGAGAGGTATAGAATTTCCTGTAGAAGATGAATATGTACTTACACCCGAGGAGCAAGCTGAGATTAATGCAAAAGCCAACACATTTAATTCCATTATAACGGGGCAAGTGAATACGAATACAGAAAGGCTGCTTCTGATCGATATCAAATCGTTTTTTGAAAAGGTACAAAATGGAGCCATCAATTCAGAAGGAGCGGTATTGAGTGCAAGTATTATTCCTCCCAGCGGTGGTTTTTCTGTGGATGGAATTCATCCCAATGCCCGTGCACATGCTTTTATCAGTAATCTATGTGCGGAAGCCATTAATCAAAAATGGAATGCAAGTATTCCAAAAGTCAATCCCAATGCCTATATCGGCAATGACCTGCCCAGATAATAAAAAAATCCTGCTTAAAAAAGCAGGATTTTCCATTCACTTTAACCACTAACAACCATAAAACAAAAATTCATCATGCTCATACGAGCAATCAGAAATGATGAAAACATCACTTTGTCGTAGTCCGTACGGGAATCGAACCCGTGTTTCATCCGTGAAAGGGATGCGTCCTAACCCCTAGACGAACGGACCATAATCGAAAAGACAAGGTTAAAATGGTAGTCCGTACGGGAATCGAACCCGTGTTTCATCCGTGAAAGGGATGCGTCCTAACCCCTAGACGAACGGACCATTTTGTTTTTGTTTCCTTGCCTTTTCTTTAAGGTGATGCAAATATAGAGGGTTAAATTAACAATGCAAAACCCTACCAAAAATTATTTGGTATTTTATTACAACCAACTGGAAACGAAGGAGAAAAAATTTGCTGTAGTCAATGTGCCCGTTCTTTAGTAATTTCACCCTTAGAAATTGAAACCCAAATCAGTAAAATAAGCATGGCAAAAATCAAGGTAGCCATCAATGGCTTTGGCCGGATTGGCCGATATACTTTTAAACTTCTAGAGAAAAATCCCCTCGTGGATGTAATCGCCATCAATGACCTGATGGATATCAAAAACCTCTCCCACTTGTTGAAATACGACTCCATTCACGGTCGCTTCCAAGGAGAGGTAGAAACCAAAAATTCCGATATTCTGGTCAATGGGAAAACCATACATATATATGGCGAGCAGGATCCAGCCAAATTACCTTGGAAGGACTTGAATATTGACTTGGTCATTGAATGTACCGGTAGATTTGTATCCAAAGAGAAAGCCGAGGAACATTTAAAAGCTGGTGCCAATAGGGTGATCATCTCCGCACCTGCCTTGGGGGATGTTCCTACAGTTGTACTGGGCGTAAATGACCATATCATTACAGGAAAGGAAAAAATCATTTCCAATGCCTCCTGCACCACCAATTGCCTTGCTCCTATGATCAAGGTCCTAGAGGAAGAATTCGGCATAGACAAGGGATTTGTATCCACTGTCCACTCCTATACCGCTGACCAAAACCTCCAAGATGCCCCCCACCGGGATCTTAGAAGAGCGAGGGCTGCTGCCTGCTCCATTATCCCTACTACAACCAATGCCGCCAAAGCTGTTGAGCTGGTGATGCCTGAAATCAAAGGAAAGATCCATGCCATGGCCTATAGGGTACCTGTACCTGATGGTTCGCTGACAGAAATGAATGTGATACTGAAAAAAGACACTGATAGAAAAGCCATCAATAGCGCCTTTGAAAAAGCCTCAAAAGGTGCAATGAAGGGCTATTTGGAATATATTGAGGATCCATTGGTGTCCTCAGATATTATAGGAAACCCTCACTCCTGTATCTTTGATTCTGATTTAACAGAGGTAAAAGGCAACTTTGTAAAATTGATCGGCTGGTATGACAATGAGTCTGGATATGCCAATAGAGTGGTTGATTTAGTATTAAAATTGGGTCAATATTAAAGATAATCAATACAATGACGATGAAACCTGTTTCCTTTGAAGCTGATTTGGAGAATTTCCACTCGAAACTCTGGCAATACCATATCCCCGTCCCTGCTGAAATAGCTGATCAATTTATTGATAAGGACAATAGAAGGGTGATTTGTCATCTTGGAAACACTTCCTTTAAGGCAGCTTTAATGAAAACCAAGGAATATTGGTTTATCCTCATCAATCAAAAAATCAGGGAGGAGCTGAATCTTAACGAAGGTGACACTATAAGCTTAAAACTTGAAAAGGACCACTCAGAATATGGACATGAAATGCCTGAGGAACTTCAAGTACTCTTGGATCAGGATGAAGAAGGAAACGGGCATTTCAAGTCCTTGACCATGGGCAAACAAAGAAGCTTGGTATATATTGTCGGTAAGGTCAAAAACAGCCACAGCCGGCTCAATAAATCACTGGCTATTGTTGATCATTTGAAAGAAGTTCATGGAAAACTGGATTTCAAATTGCTGAATGAAAAAATCAAATATTATAACAACCTGGATAAGCCTCTAAAATAGCTAATTGCAACTGAGTGGAATGAATTTAATAGTATTTTTAATTTTGAAAATCACAAATTCAAACGACTATGTCGCACCATCATCATCATGGGCAAAACAATATAAAAACAGCTTTTTTTCTCAATCTGGGATTCACCATTTTGGAGTTTTTTGGAGGCATCTATGTCAATAGTATTGCTATTATTTCAGATGCCCTTCATGATTTAGGAGACAGTCTTTCGTTAGGGCTTGCATGGTACCTAGACAATAAGTCCAAAAAGAGTGCCACCAATACTTTTACATTTGGCTATAAAAGGTTCTCATTATTGGGAGCGCTGATCAACAGCCTGGTACTTATCATAGGCTCAATATTTATCATTAGGGAAGGCTTCCTTCGACTTTTTGAACCAGAATTCTCTGATGCCAAGGGCATGATGATCTTTGCGATAATTGGGGTGCTGGTAAATGGCTATGCGGCCTTTAAGCTTAGTCATGGCAAGACCTTAAATGAAAAAGTAATCTCTTGGCATCTTATCGAAGATGTGCTGGGTTGGGCAGCGGTATTGGCAGCCTCTATCATCATGATGTTTTGGAAAACGCCATATCTCGATCCTGCCCTATCGATTATGATCACCCTGTATATTCTGTGGAATGTATTCAAAAGATTAAAGGAAACCCTGATGATCTTCTTGCAGGCCAGTCCTAAAGAAATTGATGAGCAAGAAATCATGTCAAAACTAGAAGCACTCCCTCATGTGGACTCCATACATCATGTACATATTTGGTCATTGGATGGGGAAAAACATGTATTTACTGCCCATATAAAACTTAAGGAGGTCTCTGGTTTTGATGAAGTGCTGCAGCTCAAAAAAGATTTGAGAATATTGTTAAAAGGCTATCCATTTTCGCACCACACCATTGAGGTAGAACTTCCTGAAGAGGTTTGCGCTATGGACTGAATATAATTCAAGAAAATTAAACAAGAGTAAACCCTATAGTTGATTCCTATGACCGCTTTTACTTCCTTTCCCAAAACTGTAGCTTTCCCTTGGACAGTACAGCCACTCTGAGGTAATTGTCTTGAATTATGTCAGCATCTGTACAATAGATAGCTATCCTGGTTCCCTTAGGCAATTTGGCTAATTGCTCTTTCAGGTTTTGGGTATAAGCTTGATAAGCTTGTTCATCCACCATGGATTCTTTTTCTATCGCGTCAGTTGTATCCAGATTTTCATGGAAGGAATTAAAAAAGTAAAAAGCATCAAATTGGCTGAGATCCAGATCCTGTACAGAAGAATGTATAAAAGTGACCTGCTGCTCCATCCCCAGTTCCTTGGCTATTTTTCTGGAAGCTTTGACCAAAAAAGCCCTGTTTTCCACTCCAAAAAACCGGGCATTGGCATACATCGCTCCTATCAAACAAAATTTTCCCGACCCAGCCCCTATGTCCAACACCTTGGTATGCCTACCCTGGCATAAAAATCCAACGGTCTGTTTAATTATGGCTAATGGCGTCCAATGTCTATGTGAAAGCTGTTGAATCTTAGGAGAAAACAAAAGGTCAAAATCCTTATCCGTAAATGCCTTGGGCAATATCCCTTCTTCCTTTATCATCGGCCATCAAAGCTTTTTTCTCCATTGCTTCTTTTCAGCTTGTTTCTTTTTATTTTCCAAGCGCCTCTTCACGGCTGTTTTGCTGGGCTTAGTTGCTTTCCGGACCTTTCTTTTCACAAAGACCGCACTGAGCATATTCTTTAGCTTTTCTTGGGCGATGGCCTTGTTTTGAATCTGGGACCGGCTTTCCTGAACAGTGATTTGCAAGACTCCATCTGCATTAAGCTTAGACAACAGGGCCTTTCTCAATTTCTGTTTTTCTTCATCTAGCAATAATTGACTGGACTCAAAATCAAAGAGCAGGATGACTTTGGTATTGACCTTATTGACATTTTGACCGCCAGGTCCACCACTTTTCACAGCCTTAAAACTCAATTCATCCGAAAAATCAATGGCTTTTATTTCTGCAGCAGTTCTCAAAATCAACGGTGTTTTTTATGCTTTTTCATATATTCGGAAGGTGAAATCTCCATCACATTTTTAAACTGCCTGTTGAAATTCGAAAGGTTATTGAAGCCACATTCGTAACCTACTTCAGAAATATTAAGCTTTTCCTCAATCAACAATTTACAGGCGTAACCTACCCTGATCTCATTTAGGAATTTCGAATAGGTCTTTTTAGTAGATTTCTTGAAATACCTACAAAAAGCTGTAGGATTTAAATGCACCAATTCAGCCACTTCTTCCAAGGTAATATTCCTTTTGAAATTATTAAAGGTAAAAGAATATACCTTATCCACTCTATCATCCCCCGTGATATGCAATGGAAAACTAAATCCATCAGTACTCAATAGCTCAAATTCATCCTCTTGGGCCAAGGCTGCCAAAAACTCCATCAGCACCACCAATTGATTGATCCCATCAGCATCATGGATCTTTTGCATCCAAGCCATTGCATTCTTTTTGGTTTTCCCCAGAAATTTGACTCCCTGATTTGCCCTTTCAAGGAGCTTTCTTACCTCCTTCATTTCAGGAAGGTGCAGGAATTCCTCACCTGCAAAGGTCTTATTAAAGTGAACCGAATAGGCCTCTGCACTACCTTCGACTTTATGGTCAAAATATTCAGGATCATTTTGCCATAAATGGGGCAGGTTCTCTCCTATCAGTATCAAGTCACCTTGATCAAACTGCTCGATATTGTCGCCTATAAACCTGGTTCCCTTACTTTTTAGAATATAAACCAGTTCAAGCTCGCTATGATAGTGCCATATATCGAGAAAATAGGGATAGGAATGCTTGGCCACTAAAAATGAGCGGTCAAAAGGGCTTTTTCTTTCAAGTAATTTGGCTTTCATATAAATGCTCTATCTTAGGTTTATTTCTGGTTTACCTCGACCAATATTACAAATATTATCGAACAAAATCAAAAACACTTCAAAATCAAGCAAAAATAGTATTATATATAACCAATATTAATGTAGCCATTATATGCAAAACATGGCATCTTGCATGATCTTTTGAAAGCAAAAAATTGAACAATATATCCATTGAAAATGAACATTAAAATTACCGACTACTTGGTAAAGGACATTAGGTTTCCGACCAGTAAAGAAAAACATGGATCAGATGCAATGAACCCTGACCCTGATTATTCGGCCGCATATATCATTCTAAAGACCAACTATCCTGAATTAGAAGGTCATGGATTGACTTTTACCATAGGTAGAGGTAATGAAATTTGCTGTGCAGCTTTGGAGGCCATTGCACACCATGTAATCGGAAAGGACCTGGCTGAATTTACAGCAGACATGGGGGCTTTTTGGAAAATGGTGAACAGTGATAGTCAAATCAGGTGGCTGGGACCAGAAAAAGGAGTGGTGCACTTGGCCACAGGAGCCTTGGTCAATGCTGTTTGGGACCTTTATGCCAAAGCTGGGAAAAAACCACTTTGGAAGCTCATCGGAGAGATGTCTCCAGAAGAATTGGTAAAATGTATTGACTTCAGCTATATCACTGATGTGGTGACCCCAGAAGAAGCTTTGGAAATCTTCAAAGAAACCGCTGAAGGCAAAGCTGAACGCATTGAATTCCTAGAAGAAAAAGGTTACCCAGGATACACCACCTCTGCTGGCTGGTTGGGCTACACGGATGAAAAAATCAGGAGACTTTGCCGCGAGGCCAAGGAAGAAGGCTGGAAGCATATCAAGATGAAAGTAGGTGCCAATCTAGAAGATGATATGCGTCGTGCGGCCATTATCCGAGAGGAAATCGGTGATGATATGTACCTGATGATGGATGCCAATCAGCGTTGGGAAGTCAGTGAAGCCATTGAAAACATGAAACAATTGGCTAAATTTAACCCACTATGGATTGAGGAGCCTACCAGCCCTGATGATATCCTTGGACACAAAGCCATCAGCGACGGAGTTAAACCTATCTTGGTGGCCACTGGTGAGCATTGCCAAAACAGGGTTATCTTCAAGCAGTTGATGAAAGCTGGTGCTTTACAGATCTGCCAGATTGATAGCTGTAGAGTTGGAGGGGTAAATGAAAACTTAGCCATCATGTTGATCGCCAAGAAATTCGATATCCCAGTTTGTCCTCATGCTGGGGGTGTTGGTCTTTGCGAATATGTACAGCACCTGTCTATGATCGATTATATTTCTATCAGCGGCACCATGGAAGGGCGTGTGATCGAATATGTAGATCATTTGCATGAGCACTTTATTGATCCTGTGATCATCAAAGAAGGCCGCTATCAGGCTCCAAGTCTTCCTGGCTATAGCATTGAGATGAAGGCTGATTCTTTGGCAGAATATGATTTTGCCAATGGCCCTGTATGGAATGAGGAGCCTGCGAAGGCTTAAATTCCATCTTGTTAAAGAGCAGGAAAAATGATTAAAAGATTAGCTTTGCTAATTGACTTTTGAAGATAAAAAGAACATGAAAAATAAGACCATTTTGATTACCGGTGGAGCAAGTGGAATTGGCCTGGCCATGACCACCCGCTTTGCTGAAGAAGGAGGAAATGTATATTTCATAGATTTTGATCAAAATTCGGGAGAAAAGGTAGCCAAAGAGCTTACAGAAAAAGGCTATAAGGTCACCTTTTTACAAGGGGATGTTTCCAAGACCGAGGAGATGAAAAACACCATCAACTCCATTCCTGGAAATATTGACGTATTGGTCAATAATGCTGGGGTTTCCCATGTAGGCAATTTGGAAAACACCAGTGAAACAGATTTTGACAGATTGTATCAGGTAAATGTCAAAGGCATTTATAATTGTAGCATAGCCACCCTTCCTAAAATGAAGGAAAATGGTGGATCTATTGTCAATATGGCCTCGGTAGCTTCTACCATTGGGATTCCTGATAGATTTGCCTATTCCATGACCAAAGGGGCTGTCTTTGCCATGACACTTTCCATGGCCAGGGATTATGTTTCCCATAATATCCGTGTCAACAGCATTGCTCCAGGTCGTGTCCATACTCCTTTTGTAGATGGCTTTTTGGCTAAAAACTACCCTGGACAGGAAAAGGAAATGTTTGACAAATTAGCTGCTACCCAACCTATAGGAAGAATGGGTACTCCAGAGGAAATTGCTGCCATGGCACTTTACCTTTGCAAGGACGAATCTTCCTTCCTGACAGGTGGCAACTACCCTATTGACGGTGGTTTTGTCAATCTAAAAATGTAATAAGAGCCCTTTTTGGGCTTTTTTCATCAATAAAAACTGATAATGAGTTGGCCTCATGAGTCAATTTTACATCATCACAAACGAAGCAAAGTGATCTAGATGTTTTCTGGACAAGATTTATTCGCTTTCATTGAAGTAAAATTTGTCATACTGACGTAAGGAAGCATCTCTTTCGTTAAATTGTTACTGGAAGAGATGCTTCCTATCGTCAGCATGACACATAAAGTGGACAGATGAGCCTTCCTCTATTTTCTATAATAATCTATAACAGGTAAGCCCACTATTACTTACCTCAAAAGAATAATTAAAATGAAATTATTAAGATTTGGAAATGCTGGCCAAGAAAAGCCAGGTATTGAGAAAGCAGATGGAACCCGTATCGATTGCAGTGGGTTCGGACAAGACTGGACGGAAGAGTTTTTGGAAAATGATGGTTTGAACAAATTAGCTGCATGGCTGAAAAGCAATGAAGCCGATTGCCCAGTAGTGAGTAATGAAACTCGCTTGGGTCCTCCTATCAAGCGTCCTTCCAAGATCATCTGTATTGGACTAAATTACTTGCTGCACGCCAAAGAAACGGGTGCGGAGGTTCCTAAGCAGCCGATTATTTTCATGAAATCCACCACCTCACTTACTGGACCAAATGATAATATCATCATTCCAAGAAACTCTCAAAAAACAGACTGGGAAGTGGAGTTGGCCGTCATGATCGGTAAAAAAGCCAGCTATGTGTCCAAGGAAGATGCCTTGGATTATGTAGCCGGTTATTGCTTGCTCAATGACGTATCAGAACGTGACTTCCAACTGAACCATGGTGGACAATGGGTGAAAGGGAAAAGCAATGACACTTTTTCACCTCTAGGCCCGTATTTGGTGACTAAAGACGAAATTAAAGATCCGCAGAATCTAAGATTATGGCTAAAACTCAACGGTAAAATGCTTCAAGACAGCAATACCTCTGATATGGTTTTTGACATACCGACTTTGATCAGCCACTTGAGCAATTATATGACCTTGCTACCGGGCGACATCATCTCAACAGGTACCCCTTCGGGAGTTGGCATGGGACTAACCCCTCCTACCTACCTGAAAGAAGGTGATGTAGTGGAACTTGGCATTGATGGACTAGGAACTTCCAGCCAAACTGCTGTAAACTATAAGGGGTAATTTAATCCTTTAATTATATTTAAACCTGCCTTTCCTAGGATTGGCAGGTTTTATTTGTCTTACCCAAAAGAACTACTTGATGAAAATAGATGCCCACCAACATTTTTGGAAATACAATTCCGAAAAACACGCTTGGATCGATGAAAGTATGTCTGTGATCCGTAAGGATTTTCTTCCTGAGGACCTCAAGCCCTTATTGGACCATGAAGGATTTGACGGTACGGTTGCAGTGCAGGCAGATGAATCATTGGAGGAAAATGATTTTTTATTGGGACTGGCCAAAGATAATCCCTGGATAAAAAAAGTAGTAGGCTGGGTAGATCTTTGTTCTGACAAGGTAGAAGCTGACCTGGAAAAATACAGTGACACACCAAATATGTGTGGTTTCAGAATGATTCTTCAAGGGCAGCCACCAGAACTAATGGCTGATAATGCTTTCAGAAAAGGCATTGGCTTATTGGAAAAATTCGGATATACCTATGATATTTTGATCTTTCCCCATCATTTAAAGGAAACTATTGACCTAGTAAAAAGCTTCCCCAACCAGCCTTTTGTGATTGATCACTTGGCCAAGCCCTATATCAAAGATGGTAAAATAGATGAATGGGCGGAAAACATGAGAACCTTAGCTGGTTTTGACAATGTCTGCTGTAAAGTTTCCGGAATGGTCACCGAAGCAGATTGGAATAAATGGACCAAGGCAGATCTGACTCCTTATATGGATGTGGTATTTGAAGCCTTTGGCAGTAAAAGGTTGATGTTTGGATCTGACTGGCCAGTAGCCCTGCTTGCTGCAGATTACCCTCAAAATGCAGGCATCATCAAAAACTATATTGAAGCTTTGAGCGAAAGAGAACAAGCAGACGTACTCGGATTTACTGCTGCAAACTTTTATGGAATTAAATAAAACAAGAATCATGACTAAAAGATACACCCTTGCTTTGGATCTAAAGAACGATCCAAAACTGATCGAAGAATACGAGGCCTACCATCAAGAAGTGTGGCCTGAAATTATCAAAAGCATTAAAGATGCAGGTATTGAAAGCATGGAAATCTACCGCTGGGAGAACAGGCTTTTTATGATTATGGAAACCACTCCTGAGTTTTCTTTTGAGAAAAAAGCAGAAATGGATGCCGCCAACCCGAAAGTCAGGGAATGGGAAGACCTGATGTGGACATTCCAACAGGGACTACCAGGGCTGCCTGAAGGTGAAAAGTGGCAAGTGATGAAGCAGGTATTTGATATGAAATAAATAGTATTGAGTAGGGAGTCTTGAGTAAGTAATAAGAAGGAATATCGCTTTTAAGCTGTCATTAAAGTGATGTCAGCCTGAGCCCTTAGACTTAGCTCAGGATAAACTTAAGCCAAAGGTTAAAGATTGGAGCTCTATTCTACTTGGTGGTTAGACCGATCCGATCAGACTGACTTGTTGTCCCGTCAGCTTAGCTGCGGGACGTTTCAATTATGAGGAGAGCTCATTCTATTAAAATACAAAAGGGGAAATTAAAGCCAATTACAGATGAACAACACAAATTTCACTAGCCTCATTTTGCTTCTTATCACCTTTATTTCTTGCTCGTCTCCAAATCAGTCAAAGCAGCAATCTATGCTGTTGGATGTACCTTTTGAAACTGACAGCACAAAAACATATGCTGAGCCTTATTTAATGACCACTGCTACTGGACAAACTTATATGTCTTGGATTGAAGAAGGTGAGAATGGAGCTGAGTTAAGGTATGCTTACTTTGACCAAGGAAAATGGAAAAGCCCCCAAAGTATAGCCTCAGGCAATAATTGGTTTATCAACTGGGCTGATTATCCTCAAATTGCCAGCAAAGATGGAAAATCAATGCTTTCATTTTTCCTTCAAAAAAGTGGGGAAAGCACCTATGCCTATGATATCCAATTCATGAGCTCTTTGGATGGTAAAAACTGGTCAGCACCAAAAACCCTACATGATGATGGCTTGCAGGCTGAACATGGATTTGTCTCCATGCTTTCATATGATGAAAATTATTTGGTCTCGTGGTTAGATGGTAGAAACTCTGCAGGACAAATGGACCAGCATAACCATCAGTCTGGAAGTATGGCTGCCATGACCTTAAGAGCAGCCATTCTCTCACCAGAGGGTAAAAAACTCCAAGAATGGGAAATAGACAACCGCACCTGTGACTGTTGTCAAACCTCAGTAGCTTTAACCAATAATGGACCAGTAGTAGTTTATAGAGACAGGGGAATTACTGAAGTTAGGGACATTGCCATAAGCAGGCTAATAAATGGAGAATGGACCCAACCAAAGACAATCTTTCAAGACAATTGGCAAATCAAAGGTTGTCCGGTTAATGGTCCTAGGGCAGCATCAAAAAACAATAGTCTAGCTGTGGCTTGGTTTTCTGCAGCCAAAGGCCAGCCAGAAGTCAAGGTGATTTTTTCAACGGATGGCGGTGAAAATTTCGAAAAACCAATTAAAATCAATATGGCTCCAAGCATTGGAAGAGTAGATATTGTAATGATAGATGAAAGTACCGCCTATGTATCATGGATGGAAAAAGGGGAAATCAAAGCCAAGAAAGTACATCAAAATGGAACGAGCGAAGAAGCAATAACTATAGCAAAAACTACAGAGGAAAGAGCCAGTGGCTTTCCTCAAATGACAATCGCTAAAGAGGGATTATTATTTGCTTGGACAGACACTGAAGGCAAAGGCACAAGGATAAAAAGCAAATTGCTAAAGACACACTAAAATCCTATTATTCAAAATTTTACAAAAAATATTTATTTAAACTATTTTTTTAATTGAATTTTTATTCTACATTTATAGAATAACATCTAATAATGTAGAAATGAAACTCGCTCCAAGTGAAGAACAGTTGATGAATTACCTTTGGAAATTGGAAAAGGCCTTTATGAAAGACCTTCTTGAAGCCTATCCAGATCCCAAACCAGCCCCAACTACAGTGGCCACGCTTTTGAAAAGAATGACAGAAAAGAAATTTGTGGCCTTTAAAACTTTCGGCAATTCTAGGGAATACTATCCCCTCATAAAAAAGAGCGCTTATTTCAGTAAACAGGTAAAAGGAATCATTAAAAATTTCTTTGATAATAGCCCTTCTCAGTTCGCCTCTTTCTTTACCTCAGAGACAGACCTGAGCCAAGAGGAACTGGAAGAACTCAAACAGTTGATTGACCGTCAAATTGAAAACAAAAAGCAATGATAGCCTACTTGATCAAATCCACAATTAGCCTCTTAATCTTATACTTGGCCTATCATTTTCTACTGTCGAAGGAAAAGGCTTACCAATTCAACCGGTATTTTCTTCTAGGAAGTCTCATATTTTCATTGTCTGTTCCTTTCCTTCAGTCTCCTCTGAAGCCCTATACAAAACTTGTAAAAGTCACTCCTACTTTTGAAAGCCTTACAGCAGATGAATTGATGCCTGCTGACCCAATAGTCACCAATTCAACACCGATTTCTTTAGAATCAGAGGCTAAAAACATGGTGAGCCCAAAACAATCGCTATCAGTATGGACGATTCTCCTGGCCATTTATTCATTGATTTTAATTATTCTGGTTATCCGCATGGTGCTCAATCTGCATACCTTATTTTTAAGAGCAAAATCAGCCACTATCATCAACCAAGGGACTTATAAGGCGGTATTGAGTAAGGGAAAAGACCTTCCATTTACCTTTTTGAAATATGTTTTTCTAGAAAAATCACAGTTTCTAAATGGGCAAATCAATTCCCAATTACTTCTCCATGAAAAAATCCATGCCCACCAATGTCATAGCCTAGACATTCTTTTTATAGAAGTGCTTAAAATCATTTTTTGGTTCAACCCTGTATTTCGCCTTTATAAAAAAGCCATACAGCTCAACCATGAATTTATAGCTGACGAGGCAGTGGTTCAGGAATGTAAAGACAAAAGAGCTTATCAGTACCTCCTACTCTCCCATGTGCTACAACATCAGCAAAACCATTTGGTAAGCTATTCCAAATATTCATTGACCAAAAACCGTATAACCATGATGAACAAAACCAACAACTGGCCAAAGACCACGATAAAGGTCTTACTGACTGTTCCCTTTGCTATTGGAATCGTTTCATTGCTCGCTATGAGGCCACAGCAAAAAAGCAATTCTCTCATCATTGAAACACCTACTTCAATAGTCTCTCCACAACAGGATGATAAATATCTGGAAGAATAGAAACAGCTTTATCAAAATTACGAGAAACTAATGAACGAAAGGAAGTTAGAAAAACGCGCATTAAATGATAAAGAATTTAACCTGGATAGAATGAGGCAACTTTGGTCATATATGTCAGAAGAAAATAGAACTAGGGCTCCAAAACTATCTTTTATAAAAGCACCTCCTATCATTAGCAAAAAACGCCCCTCAAACTATCAAATGAAAGAGTGGAGAAAAAATTCATCATATAAAATCCTATTGGACAATAAACCAGTTCCCAATAAAACATTGAAAGCCTATGACGTAGAAGATATTGCTTATTGGTCATATCATAGAAACTACACGTCCAAGGACAATGGTAAATATGATTATGAAACTGAGGTCTATTTACAAACCAATAATGGTTTTTACAGGACTTTTTTCATGAATAGAACAGGTTATGACCATGTTTCTGCATATGAGAAAGCCATAGAGATTTATATCGAGCATCAGAAGAATCCGAAAAAATATAAAGGGCAATTAGGCGGAACACTTAAGGATTTACAACAAGTCTACAGTCAAATCCCAGAATGGAAAAGGGAATTGTATAATATCAAAACTCCCTCAGAAGTTATAAAAAGTAAAAATGAAGGGATGAGCTTCAATTATATCCCCTATTTCAAACCTCAAAAAAATGATCAATGTTAAAATGGATTTAAAACCCATTTTATAGCTGTTCCAGATTACAAATCAGGAACAGCTATAAAATTTAATACTAGGGGGCTTGACTGCACCTATCTGGTGAAAAAGTCAAGCTCGACCTGACAAAATCTCTTTTATTCTGAATAAATCATCACACCGAACCTCCCACGTCGTATCTCGTACCTTATCCTTCATCCTATATTCTCGCCTGATAAGTATATAAATCAAAATACCTGCCTTGTTTTTCCATGAGTTCTTCATGCCTTCCGCGCTCTACTATTTGGCCTTTTTCCACCACCAAAATTTGGTTGGCCTGACGGATAGTACTTAATCGGTGCGCAATGACAAAGGTGGTCCTTCCCTTCATCAGTTCTTTCAAACTGGCCTGGATCAATGTCTCACTTTCAGTATCTAAATTAGAAGTGGCCTCATCTAGAATCAAAATCCTTGGATCGGCCAATATCGCTCTGGCAATGGCAATCCGCTGCTTTTGTCCTCCAGACAGTTTTACTCCCCGCTCCCCTATCAAAGTATCCAAGCCATCTTCAAAACGATCGGTAAATTCATGGACATGAGCTGCATGAACTGCCTGCATCAACTGTTCCTCACTTGCATCAGGTCTTGGGAATAATATATTTTCCTTGATGGTGCCTTCAAACAAGAAATCATCCTGCAAAACCACTCCTAATTGGCTCCTGAAACTGGAAAGACTTACTTGTTGCAAATCCTGTCCATCTATTTTTATGGTTCCACTGGCAGGGTTGAGAAAGGAGGCTACCAAGCCTGCAATGGTGGTTTTTCCAGATCCTGAAGTCCCTACCAAAGCTGTCATAGTCCCGGCCTCTGCCTCAAAACTCACTTCTTTCACCACATTTTTTCCTTCTTCATAGGCAAAGCTCACCCTGTCAAATTCCACATCACCATGAATTCTGGGTAGCTGTATATTACGACTCTCTTCATCTTCTTCCAAAGGGATATTCATGATTTCCTCAGTCCTGTCCAAGCCTGCAAATGCTTCAGTCAGCTGACTGCCAATATTGCTCATCTGCACAATCGGGGCTATCATAAAACCCAAGTAAAGGGTAAAAGCCAGAAAATCCCCAAAAGTCATGCTTTCATTCATGATCATATAGCCCCCGATTCCCATAATACCAGCAGAGGCCAATCCAAGCAAAAAAGTGGCAGAACTGGTCACCATGCTGGTAGTGGTCAAACTTGATTTTATATTCATAAACAAACGCATTACACCTTCTTCGAAGGTTTTGACCTCTTGGGCCTCGGCATTGAAACCTTTTATCACCCTTATTCCACCTAAGGTTTCTGTCAGCCTTCCGGTCACTTGGGCATTGATCTTTCCTCGCTCCCTGAAAATAGGCCTGATCTTTCCAAAAGCTTTCAATGAAATCAATCCAAAAATGGCCACTGGTACTAATACATAGAGGGTCATCATGGGACTGATATAAATCAACAAGCCCAAGCAAATGATGGAGGTAAGCACGCCACCAACCATCTGGGCTAAACCAGTGCCTACCAAATTCCTCACCCCTTCGACATCCGTCATGATCCTTGATACCAGCTCACCGGTTTTGGCATTGTCAAAAAAGCGGATAGGCAATCGGATAATATGCTGCTGCACCTTCGCCCTCAATTGGGCAATCAAATGCTGGGCTTCCACACTTAAGATCTGTGTCAGCACAAAAGAAGTACTCGCCTGTATGGCCACGGCAATGGCCACAGCTATCACCAACCATTTCAGCAATTGCATATTGGAATTGGGGATGACATCATCAATCAGGTATTTGCTGGCTCCTGGCAAAACCAAACCAGATAACCTACTGATGATGATCAAAAAAAGGCCTAGAAACAATTGTTTTTTTCTGGGCCAGATAATGGTTTTGAAAACATGACCTATGGTCACTTTTCTTTCTTTTTGGGGCTTGGACATGTTGTTAAAATAAAAGAGGCAATTTCCCTAGAAAACTGCCTCTATAAATGAATTTATTTGCATTTTAGTTCAAATGTGGCTTTTGTCTTATCTTACTTCTACTGGATACTAAACCAAAAATCAGCGCATTGATCACTAAAGCCATGATAATCAGTATAGCCGTTTCAAATCTGGTCAAGATCGAATTGCCTGCCACTATTTTTTGGGAATGATCATTCAATTCCTTTCCTACTGACAATTGGATTTCTGACAATTTATTGAGTTTATTGGCGGCTTGCGAAATCAGTTGGTCAGAATTGAGCTTTGCCGAGTCAAATTCCTCTACCGTAAGCTGCGATGCAACCAGCTCTTTCTCCAAAGCATACAATGAATGAATATCCTCCTGCAGCCGCTTCAAATAAACCGCCTCATCCTTGGTCAACAATGTCGCCTGAAAATCCAATAAAATGGCGTCAATTTGTTGATTATATATTTTATTTTCAGCCTTGACAGCCATAAACTCTTGTTGGCTTTCACTCTGGTCAATAAGAATTCTCTTTTTATAAAGCGTTTCTGACAAGTGAAAAATATAACTTTCCGGCAACAACCTGTCCTCGTAAATAGTTGTAAAAGACCCTGCCAAATCAGATACATTTCCTTCCTCAAGAAGATTCTTAATGAACACTGCCGTAAATACCACCATGAGTAATAATGATATTTTTACGCGGTTATTAATATTATAAGCCCATTTCATAGTTTAATCTCCTCCTTTACTTTGACTTAGGCTCCAAATAAACATGCTATTCACAGCTACCAGTCTTACTTATTAACTATAAATTAATCAAATAGGAATGAATTTACAATTACCTAACAATAATATCATCTTTTAATGAAAGCCGCTATCATTCAGCTTTTTTAATTACCAGTTTTTCTTAATCATAATTTTTACATCTTCAAAAATTTGACACTAAACCTATTATCGCTATATTGCGATATAATAATTATACAATGGGGATCACCAAAACCGCTTTATTTACACAAGAGCAGAACGAGCTCGCTTTAATCGCCAAGGCCTTTGCCCATCCGGCAAGGATTGCCATTATCCAGCATTTGCTCAAAACCAATGCCTGTATCAATGGGGACTTGGTTCAGGAATTGGGATTGGCACAGGCTACCATCAGCCAACACCTAAGAGAACTTAAAAACCTCGAAATCATTCAAGGTACGATTGAAGGGGTTTCCATGAGCTACTGTATCAACCCTTCCAAATGGCAAAGTATAAAAAGCCTCTTCAATGAGCTATTTGACCAATACAACATGAGCGGTCAACAAGGTTGCTGTTAAAAAAATTTATCATTCATCATCGTAATATTGCAATTTATCATGAAAACAAAAGAATTTATCCAATACCTGAGAGAACACGAGAATTTGCCGCTGCAAATCGAGTATGCTGAAGGCAAATTTGTAAGGAGTGATTTTCATATCACAGAAATAAAGAACGTCAACTTTGATACAGTAGATTGTGGAGGAGTCAGAAACCAATGGGAGGAAACCCATGTACAAATTTGGGAAAGTGACCTTCCTGACCCCGCCCATAACCTGAATAGCAGTAAGGCTGTAAAAATATTTGACCTGGTCGAAAAAGTAAGACCTACCTTTCAGGATACCGAAATAAAATTCGAATATGGTAATAAGGACTTCCATACTGCCCTAATGGACTTAGGAAGTATTTCCAATATTGAAGGACAAATCCATATTCAATTATTCAAAACCAGTACCACTTGCAAAGCAATGGACCGGGCAAGTAGTCCCGAAGAAAAAGCTGTTGCTTGCTGCCCTAGTCCAAAAAAGAAAGTCAAGGTCTCTCTAAAGTCACTTACTTCAACAAAATCAGCCAAATGCGCACCAGAATCTAATTGCTGCTAAGCACCATGAATATAAAACAGAAAAATATCTACCCTGAATTATTTGACAAAATCGGGGAAATAATTGGCAATGTCCCAAATGAAGCGCGCAAAGAAGTGCTCAATCAACTTGTCAAGTACATTCAGGAAGTTAAAGATGCTGAAAAAATTGTGCAGTTGAACTTCATTTGCACCCATAATTCAAGAAGAAGTCAGCTGGGGCAAATATGGTCTCAGTTAGCTGCCTATTATTTCGATGTTCCCGCCCATTGCTATTCTGGAGGAACTGAGATCACTGCATTCAACTGGAGGGCAGTAAAGGCCTTGGAAAAGGCTGGATTTAAAATTTCTAAACTGGGAAATGAAAACCCATTATATGAAATCTTTCCTGGAGAGGATATTCCATCCCTTAAGGCCTATTCAAAGCTTTATAATGATACCAATAATCCAACAACCGACTTTACTGCTATCATGACCTGCTCCCACGCAGATCATAACTGCCCACATATCCCGGGAGCCACGAAAAGAATCCCCATCAGGTATGACGACCCAAAAGCCTTTGACGATACAGCTCTTGAAGAGGAAAAGTATATCGAAAGGTCTGAGCAGATCGCAGCAGAAATGTTTTATGTTTTCTCAAAGATCAAATAAATCAAATAGGCTGGTGAGAAGCCCCCTGTCTATCCAATCCATTGGCCTCTTTAAAGGCCTTGAAAAACCATCAAAATGAAAAAACTGAGCTTTCTCAACCAATACCTAACACTTTGGATATTCCTGGCAATGGGAATAGGTATCCTTTTGGGATATGTCTTTCCAGGCTTTGCGGACAAGATCAACAGTTATAGCCAAGGTACCACCAATATCCCTATTGCTATAGGCTTAATTTTAATGATGTACCCGCCCTTGGCCAAGGCTGATTACAGCCTATTGCCCAAGGTGTTTAAAAACATAAAAATTCTTAGTGTTTCACTTTTGCTCAATTGGATTATAGGACCAATTTTAATGTTTATTCTAGCCTTAATATTTTTAAGGGACCAGCCAGAATACATGACGGGATTGATTCTTATTGGACTAGCAAGATGCATTGCCATGGTACTGGTATGGAATGATCTGGCAGAGGGCAGTAAGGAATATGGTGCAGGCTTAGTAGCCCTTAACAGTATCTTCCAAGTATTTGCCTATAGTTTTTATGCCTGGTTCTTTATCACCATTTTACCCCCCTATTTCGGTGTTGATGGTGCTATCGTTGACATTTCCATGGGAATGATTGCAGAAAGTGTTTTGATTTACTTGGGGATTCCCTTCTTTGCAGGTATGATCAGCAGACCACTTTTGAGCAGGCTGAAAAGTAAAAAATGGTACGAAGAAACCTATATCCCTAATATTTCACCCATTACCTTGGTGGCTTTGCTATTGACCATCATTATTATGTTTAGTCTCAAAGGCGAAATGATTGTAGAAATCCCTATGGACGTTGTACAGATTGCCATTCCATTATTGATTTACTTTCTGATCATGTTTATTATTGGCTTTATTACCTGCAAACTGATGGGGGCTGATTATAGTCAAAATGCTGCAGTAGCCTTTACAGCAGCCGGAAACAATTTTGAATTGGCCATAGCCGTTGCTATTGCTGTGTTTGGGATACATAGCGGACAGGCATTTGTAGGGGTAGTTGGTCCCTTGATAGAAGTTCCTGCATTGATCCTTTTGGTAAGACTATCCTTCTGGCTCAAAGCCAAGTATTATACTAAGGAGATAAAATCTTCTATCTAAAAGCATCAGCAACAAAAAACCAATTGAAAAACAGTTAATTAATCCCCTACAGTTGTAATAAGACTGGCATTTTTCTTGATAGAAAAGTATTGCTAGCTTATTGGAATTGTTGGGGATTTTGCTTCAGTCAAACACAATAACATGGTGATTTCCACCAAATTGAATTATTAAAAAATAAAATAATCCTATTATAAAATTGAATATTTCCACGAAAGGAAAAAGTTTTTGGAAGGTTTTCAGGTATTTAAATATATTTTTTGTATCCTTATATAATAAATGAACGGCAAATTTATGCAAACAAAAGACATTATTCAGTTATTGGAGATCGCACCTCAAATGCCGGTCAAGATTGAATATCTGCCGGGTTTAATTGCAAAAAACTACCTAAACTTAGGTAAAGTCGAAATTTTTAAGGAAGAATTAACTGGTAAAAAATACATGCAAATCCATATTTTTGAAGATGGAGATCCTATTTGTGCCCTAAATACCAAAGACTTATATCAAGTACTAAATGAATTTCACAGACAGCATCCCCATGAAATAGTCAATGAAATAAGGGTAGTCTTTGGCAATCATTTTTTTCAAAAGGCGGCCTTGGATATTTATGAAGTAGAAATTCATGAAAAAACCCTCAATCTAAAACTTTTTACCATCAAACAACCTAAATCCAAGAAATCCCCAATTAAGCGGATACATTCAGACAAAAAAACAAGTAATAGGCTCCACTCCTTCTTGAAAAGGATAGCTTACCCGCTCAAACTTGCCTTTAATTCATTTGAAATAAGATAAAACATCTTTCTGTCACTTAGCTGTCTCTTGGTTCACAGCATTAAATTCAGGTTATTTCTAAAAAGCCAATCACTTTTATATTCAAGAGTTTTTTATCTGGGCAAAATCCGCAGCTCTACAGATCACATCTGGAATTATCGTATAGAAACATTTTATTAATACAGGCATATATAGTTTCTTTGTGAAATCATAAGCACTATATAAATCCATACATTTCATGAAAATCATCGCCATAGGCCGAAATTATACAGAACACATAGAAGAGCTTCAAAATGAAAGACCTGAAAACCCGGTAGTTTTTCTTAAACCTGATACGGCATTATTAAAGAACAATACGCCCTTTTATATGCCTGATTTCTCCAATGACATACATCATGAAGTGGAATTGGTCTTGAAAATCAACAAAGAAGGTAAATTTATCAAAAGAGAATTTGCACATAGATATTTTGAAGAGATAGGAATTGGTATTGATTTCACCGCAAGAGACCTACAGAAAAAATGTAAGGAGAAAGGACTCCCATGGGAAATAGCCAAAGGCTTCAATGGCTCTGCACCAGTTGGCCAATTTTTACCTGTAACGGATTTTAAAGATTTAAGCAATATCAATTTCCATTTGGACATTAATGGAGCCAAAAAACAGAAGGGGAATACCTCCATGATGCTTTTTGATTTTGGTGTCATTCTAGCATACATTTCACAGTTTTTCACGTTAAAAAAAGGAGACTTAATATTTACCGGAACTCCTGCAGGAGTTGGAAAGGTAAATGTAGGCGATCACTTGGAAGCATATATAGAAGACAAAAAATTATTGGATTTTGAGATTAAATAAGTACCTGCTGATATTCCTTTTATGGGGCTGGTCTGTGCCTGTTATTGCCCAATTGAAAATAGATTATTTTCAATTCCCCATCAAGCCGGGAGAGCGTAATTACCTTTCCGGGAATATGAGTGAAATACGCCCCAATCATTTCCACACCGGAATAGACATCAAAACTGATGGCCGACAAGGGCTTCCGGTTTATGCAGTGGCAGATGGGGAAGTTTATAGAATGAAAATTTCTTCCTTTGGTTATGGCAATGTGCTGTATCTGAAACATACCAATGGAATGTACACCCTCTATGGGCACTTAAGGGATTTTAATGACCGCATAGCTGATTTTATGTGGGAGAAGATGATCGAAGCAGAAGAAAATAACTTTGAAATCTACCCAGAGCCCAATGCCTTGCCGGTAAAAAAAGGGGAAATCATTGCCTACTCAGGAAATACAGGAAGCTCTGGAGGCCCCCATCTTCACTTTGAAATCAGGGACTCACTGGACAGGGCCGTAGATCCACTGAAATACGATTTTGAGGAAATTGAAGATAGCACACCTCCTACTCTTACTTCCATCGCCCTTAGTCCCTTGGAACTTGATAGCCGAATCAATGGGAAATTTGAACGAACTGTCATCAAAGCCAACTTCCGTGGTAATCAATATGTGGTGGACCAACCCATACATATAACCGGAAAAGTCGGGATTGAAATCCGCGGCTATGACAAACTGGATGGCGCCTACAATAGAAATGGCTTTCCGCATTTTGAAATTTATGAGGATGGTGAGAAAACCTTTGATGTCAATGTGGACAAGGTAGATTTTAACCTTGGTCGGTTTTTATTGTCCCATACCCATCAGAACAGCTATACCAAACTGTACACAACAGCCTACAACCAATTTGACTATTACAGTCCAAAGCAGCTACATAGCGGGGCCATCGAAGTCAATCCAGACAGTATTAAAAACGTACTGGTCAAATTGGAGGATGTTTTTGGTAACACTACTGATCTTAATCTCCAATTCAAAGGAGAAGCACCTAATTATGATATCCGCTACAACAGCCGCTCCAACAAGAAGGTGGAATTTTATCATAATTGGATGATATTAAGGACCGATAAAGTGGAGCAAAATAAACTGGCCAAGTTTTATGTAGATGGATTGATGTTGGATGTGATGCTTGCCTATGAAGATCCACGGCACAGGACCTATATTTGGGATATGGAATATGGGGTTCCGGACTCTGTAGATGTATGCACGGAAATGATTTATCCAGGGATACAGGCAAAAATACCATTCAATAAAGAACATTTCTTTAGCGATGGTTATACCCACATCAAGTTTGATAAGGAATCCTTATTGGAAAGCCTCTTCTTAAGTACAGAAAGGGGAAGTTATAATGGACGGCCTTCACTCAAAATCAATCACGACAGGGACGAATTTCTTAGGGATGAGATAGAAGTAAGCATGGATGTTGCTGAATATTCTGGAGAGAAAGCCCATGTGCATGCCTATCAGCTTTACGAAAATGGTTGGAAGCAATTTTTGGGAGGACAATGGGAAGGAGATCATTTCACCTTTAAAACCAAAAAATTTGGTACTTTTGTACTCGCTGAAGACAATACCCCTCCCAGCATTAGGCCCATAAGGGTCAATACTTCAAGTCTTAGGTTTGTTATTGGCGATGATAGATCAGGAATCAAAGACTTTGAAGCAAGGATAGATGGGGAATGGGTCATCATGCGCTATGAACACAAAAGCAATGTTATTTGGGCTCAGCAGACATCAAAAAAACCTTTTAAAGGTCAATTTGAGCTAAAAGTCACAGATAATGCAGGAAATTCAAAAGTTTTTTCAAGAAAACTCTAGAATTTTAAAAAATAATCAAGAACTTTAATTGTCAATTTTACACTTAACCTAAATACAAAACAACATGGCACTGGAAATAGGAATGCAAGCGCCTGATTTTGAAGCCAAGATTCAGGACGGCAGCACGGTGAAATTATCTGATTATAAAGGTAAAAAAGTAGTCCTATATTTTTATCCAAAAGACAACACTCCTGGCTGTACTACCCAAGCTTGTAATCTAAGAGATAACTATGATGCCTTGATGGATGCGGGCTATGTGGTTTTTGGAATCAGCACGGATTCAGAAAAATCCCATCAGAAGTTTATAGAAAAGCATGAACTTCCCTTTCCTTTGATCGCTGATGAGGACAAAAAGGTACACGAGCTTTACAATACCTGGAGAGAGAAAAAGAACTATGGCAGGACTTATATGGGTACGGTAAGGACTACCTTTGTCATCGATGAAGAAGGCAAAATTGCCGAGATCATTGATAAAATAAAAACAAAAGAACATTCAAATCAAATACTTAAATAATTCCTTTAAAATGGAAAAGCTATCCACCGAACAACTAAAAAAGACTGCCTCACAAGTGAGACGGGACATTTTACGTATGGTTCACGAAGTACAATCCGGGCACCCAGGTGCTTCTTTGGGATGTACAGAATTCTTCGTGGCACTGTATTTTAACCAAATGAATCATAAATCCGACTTCAGCATGGAGGGGAAAGGTGAAGACCTATTCTTTCTTTCCAATGGTCACATTTCACCAGTATGGTACAGTGTATTGGCCAGAAGCGGATATTTCAATACTGAAGAGCTAAAGACTTTTAGAAAGATCGATAGTAGATTACAAGGGCACCCAGCAACGGAAGAAGGCCTTCCAGGTATCAGAATTGCTTCCGGCTCATTGGGTCAGGGACTTTCTGTAGCCATTGGTGCTGCCCAAGCCAAAAAAATCGATGGTGATGAAGGGGTAGTTTATGCCTTGATGGGAGATGGTGAGCAACAAGAAGGACAAATCTGGGAAGCAGCTATGTATGCCCCACACCATAAAGTGGACAATTTGATTGCTACCATTGACTTCAATGGCCAGCAAATAGATGGTCCTACCGATGCGGTAATGAACCTACAGGATCTAAAAGCTAAATGGGAAGCTTTTGGCTGGGAAGTGATCGACACCCTTAAGGGCAACGATATGGAATCAGTAGTTGCTGGTTTAGAGTATGCCAAAACCCTATTGGGCAAAGGTAAACCGGTATTGAACCTGCTTCATACAGAAATGGGATATGGCGTTGATTTTATGGTAGGTACCCACAAGTGGCACGGAATCGCTCCAAGTGATGAACAATTGGAGAATGCCTTGGGTCAATTGGAAGAAACCCTTGGTGACTATTAATCAACAAAACCGTTAACCGCCCAGTTATTGAATACCTTCAAGCATTGGGCTTAACAGATCAAAAAATGGAAAAGACTTTAGAAACTAAATTCACCTATACAGAAAAGCAAGATACCCGTTCTGGATTTGGGGATGGCTTGCTAGAAGCAGGACGCAAAAATCCTAATGTAGTGGGACTTTGCGCTGACCTTATCGGCTCTCTTAAGATGGGTGCCTTCCAAAAAGAATTCCCTGAGAGATTCTTCCAGGTAGGAATTGCCGAAGCCAATATGATGGGCTTGGCAGCTGGTATGAGCATCAATGGTAAAATTCCTTTTACCGGTACCTTTGCCAATTTCTCTACTGGCCGTGTATATGACCAAATTCGTCAGTCCATTGCCTATTCAGAGAAAAACGTAAAGATCTGTGCTTCTCACGCTGGATTGACCTTGGGAGAAGACGGTGCTACCCACCAGATCCTTGAAGATTTGGGAATGATGAGGATGTTACCTAATATGACGGTAATCAACCCTTGTGATTATAACCAAACCAAGGCAGCAACCATGGCCATTGCTGAATACGAAGGACCTGTATACTTGAGGTTTGGTCGTCCCAAATGGCCTATCTTCACTCCTACTGACCAAAAATTTGAAATTGGTAAAGCTTGGAAAATGATTGAAGGTACAGATGTGACCATCTTTGCAACCGGTCATTTGGTATGGGAAGCAGTAGTAGCGGAAGCTAAATTGAGAGAAGAAGGTATCAGTGCCGAAGTGATCAATATTCATACGATCAAACCTTTGGATACTGAAGCTATCTTGGAATCTGTTGCCAAAACTGGTGCCTGTGTAACTGCTGAAGAACACCAGTACAATGGTGGTCTTGGTGACAGTGTTGCCCAAACTTTGGCCAGAAACAATCCATCCCCTCAGGAATTCATTGGTGTAGACGATTCATTTGGCGAGTCTGGCACCCCAACTGACCTATTGGAAAAATATGGATTGAATGCTGACAATATTGTTAAAGCTGCAAAGAAGGCTATTGCAAGAAAATAAGTGGTTGATCCATCGTAGTATAATTAAAGCAGCGCCCAGCAAGGCGCTGCTTTTTTATTATCCGCCAATTAGATTCCTAAGCCATCTAAATCCAAATACCATCTATGGGGCAGTATACTGTATGCCCTTCAAAATATTCAGATCCATTCGCTATACATTACCTTTAAAGCATTAATTTAATGGCAGCATTGAACAAATCAACCATGAAAAATAACCTGATCAAACTTTTCTGTCTTTTTATCCTTATCCAACCACTGCCACTATTGGGACAGGAGCTTTCATTTAAAGAGACTGCTGAAGGGATATTACTTCTTGAAGATGACCAAGCCCGTTATTTTTACCAAACCGCCACTAAAGGCTTAGAGGGAAAATATCCAAGGGCCAATTATATACACCCTTTATATGGTCTAAACGGAGAAATTCTTACCGAGGACTTTCCTGAAGATCACTTTCACCACCGAGGAATTTTCTGGACTTGGCATCAACTGTATGTAAATGGGCAACGCATCGCCGACCCTTGGTTTTGTGAGGGAATCAGCTGGAAGGTGACAAACTCCCAAACCTATATCGAAAATAACATGGCTACTTTAGAAGCTGAAGTCCTCTGGATTTCAGACAGTCTAAACCAACAAGCGGTGTTAAAGGAAAATGTCAAAATCACCTATCAAAAGCAATCAAATCAAACCTATAGCCTTAATTTTGAGATCAAGCTCACAGCCCTAATGGACAAATTACAGCTAGGAGGTTCTGAGGATGAAAAGGGCTACGGAGGCTTTTCTCCACGAATCAAATTACCAGAAGACATCCAATTCACCTCTGCAGGAAAGAAAATTATTCCGCAAAACCTTCCTGTCCAGGCCGGACCTTGGATGAATCTCGAAGGTTCCTTTAATGGAAAATCAAAATCTGGTATTGTGATCATGGGTGAACCAGATAAACTTCCCAATTACAAGGGATGGATATTAAGAAATACCAATAGCATGCAAAACATGGCTTTTCCTGGTCGGATTCCGATTGAATTAGACAAAGAAAAACCCTTGATTTTCAAAAATCAGTTATTGGTCCATAACAATCTAAATACCCAAGAAATTGATCAATACTATAAAGAATTTATAAATCATCAATAGCGTCCTAAATAAAAAAATGGGAGGTCTTAATTTTTGCCCAAAATAGTTATTTTGGGTTTGCACCAAAAACTCAGACCTCCCATGGGTAATATTACATTGTTTTCACAAATTATTAAAAAGATAGACCGATCAATTTTCAAGAATTTGGTAAAGGAAAAGCAGACCAATAAGGGCTGCAAGGGATTTGATAGCTGGACGCATCTTGTCTCGATGTTGTTCTGCCATTTTGCCAAGAGCACCTCGGTAAGGGACATTTCCAACGGACTCCGGTCTGCCACCGGTAACCTTAACCATCTTGGTATTTCCAGGGCCCCTTCCAAATCAAGTATCAGCTATCAGAACAAACGAAGGGATTCGGACCTGTTCAGGGACCTTTACTATTCCCTGCTGGGAAGTTTAGGACAGCAGGCTTCCATTAAGAGGTCCAAACTCAGGATCAAGGTTCCTGTTTATTTGCTGGATGCCACGGTGATCAGCCTTTGCCTTTCGGTTTTTGACTGGGCTACTTTCCGTACCAAAAAGGGAGCTGTAAAGATGCACACCCTGCTGGAATATGACGGGAAACTCCCTGTTTACGTGAACATTACCGAGGGGAGTGTGGGGGACAATAAAGGGGCTTACGACATCCCCCTGGAAAAAGGGTCGGTGATCGTCGCCGACCGGTATTACAATGACTTTCCCATGCTCAACGTCTGGGACAGCAAAGAGGTGTTCTTCGTGATCAGGCACAAGGGCAACCTTGCTTTCAGTACCGTCGAAGAACGGGAACTGCCCACAACAACCGCCCAACATGTGCTCAAGGACGAAGAAATCGAACTGACCAACCCACAATCCAAAGCCAAGTACCCGGGAAGGCTCAGAAGAGTGGCCGTATGGGATGAGGAAAACCAGCAGACCATAGAACTGATCACCAACAACTTTGCTTGGGCCGCCCAGACCATTGGGGATCTCTACAAATCAAGATGGGAGATTGAGGTGTTTTTTCGGGACATCAAACAATTGCTGCATATCAAAACCTTTATCGGAACCTCCAAAAATGCGGTAATGACCCAAATATGGACCGCTTTGATCACCATCCTGTTGCTCAAAGTCATGAAGGCTACCGCAAAATTCGGCTGGCACCTGTCCAATCTTGTCGCCTTTATCCGGCTTAATATCTTTGTTAAAATCGAACTGCAGAAATGGCTCGACAGCCCCTTCATGGAACCCGATAAACCACCCCAGAATATAGTACAGGGGGATCTGTTTGCTCAAACTCCTTAATATGTCCCTAATTTAGATTTAAACACAGGATAAAGGGCTTATCAAAAATTATTTAGGACAGCATTGATAAATCATCGCTAAACTAGTCTATAATTCCAATGCTCTTCTACATTTGCAATGTGAAAGAGCTAATATAGCTGGATTTAAAACCCCATATTATTTGAGTTCCTGATTGCAAATCGGGAACAGCATTTGTCCCCTGTTATCAACGTTCCTGAATTTTTATCAGGAACGAATTCTAATCGCTTCTTGAGAAAAAAACCTCACATTTACCACTTATAAAAGATATCTATCAAATAGAAAAAATGATTGTAACTTAGTGTTCCTTTTGGAAAAAGCTATTGTTTTACGTCAATTAACCATGGAATTTACCTCAAACAAAAAGTTAGCAGAAGAACAGCTGCTAAAAGTCTCTAGGATGAAACCAGTGATCAAACCCACTAAACCACATAAACATGCGGGTTATCATGAATTGATTTTTCTTTTTCAAGGGGCTGGGCACCATACAATTGGTGATGAAACTTTTGAGGTTCACCCTCCTACGGGCTTTTACCTAGGACCAGGTCAAGTGCATTGTTGGGATTTTTCCAAAATTCCAGATGGTTTTGTCATTCTGTTCAAAGAAGAAGTACTTTCACTTTATCCAAAGGCCCAAAACTATCTTTTCAACTTCCCCAAACACTTTGACATAGTGGATAAGGGAGATTTTTTTAAGATGTTGGAAGAATTTTACCGCGAGTTTAAGGCCGGAGAAAACTTGGACATATTAGCGGCATTCCTCAATTTACTTGTACTGAAAGGCTTTGAGTACTCCACCCAAAGTAAACAAACAGATCCCAAAGTGGCCAATGACTTTTCCCTTTTCAAAAGTTTGCTGAATGAGCATTTTATAGAATTAAAAAGTGCTGAGGATTATGCCAAACTGATGGGAATATCTGTAAAAAAGCTAAATAAGACCTGTCAGTCAGCCGTTAATGCCACTGCTAAGGAACTCATCAAAGAGCGGGTATTAATGGAAGCAAAGAACCTTTTGACCCATACCAACAATAATGTTTCAGAAATTGCCCATTTGCTTAACTTCACCGATTCCTCAAACTTTGTGAAGTTTTTCAAATCCTCCACCACCCTGACACCTATGGATTACAGAAGTAGGGCAAATACCCAATAATACCATAATTGGGAAATAATTACCGTTAACAAAATTCTGCAGAAAGTAAATTTGCAGAAAATCAAAATATATTATGAATAGACTCCTATTATCCTTCTTTTTAATATTGATTAGTCAATTCACTTTTGCACAAAATGGCATTCGTGGAATCCTTGTGGACGCAGACGATCAAAGTCCACTGGAATATGCTTCTGTGGCACTTTACAATGCTTCAGACAGCACTTTAGTAGCTGGAACCGTAACTGCTGCAGATGGAAGTTTTAGCATTGGCCCACAAAAAAGAGGCAACTATTACCTCAATGCCCAGTTTATGGGCTATGATAGCAAGACTATTAGTAACATCAGTTTAGAAAAGTCAAAATTGGTAAACCTCAATACTATCCTTCTTTCTGCCAATCAACAATTAATGGAGGAAGTGGAAGTAACTGGGAAGAAATTTACCACCATGCATAAAATTGACCGACAGGTATTTGAAGCGGCCAATTTCCAAGCCAGTCAGGGGGGGACAGCCGTGGATGTCCTAAGAAATCTACCCTCAGTAAGTATCAATGCCAATGGAGATATTTCTGTTAGAGGGGCCACAGGCTTTGTGGTGATGATCAATGGTAAACCTGTACAGTCTGATGCCAATATGATCCTAAGCCAGTTGCCTGCCAATAGCGTTCAAAACATCGAATTGGTAACCGCCCCTTCTGCCAAATATGACCCAGAAGGCAAGGCCGGTCTGATTAATATCATTACCAGTAAAGGAGCTACTGATGGGACCTTTGTTCAACTCAACACCAAAATTGGTGCTCCAAGTATCGAAAATTATGACAATAAGGAAAATCCCCAGCGCTATGGTGCCGACTTCACCATTAACCATCGTAAAAACAAGTGGGATTTATCTCTAGGAGCCAGTTATCTGAGAAATGATATTGCCGGTAGAAGAGAGGGAAATGTCTATACTATGCGTGAGGATACCACCACCTTCTTTCCTTCTGATGGAGAAAGAAGTTTTGTGGAAAAAGCCTATTCTGGACGCTTCACGCTAGGATATACTCCGAATAAAGCCAATAATTTCAGTCTAGGCTTCTATGGAGGAAAGAGAAGTAAAGACAGAACGGCCGATATCATTTACTATGATAATCATCAAACCGTAAACGGTGAAGAAATTTATAGTATGCAATACTATAACGAAAACCTTAGAATCAGAAGAGGTGATTTTGTTCTGGGAAGCTTCGATTACAGCCATAACTTCGAAAATGACTCAAAACTAAGCACATCATTTCTTTATGAATACACCATGTTGGGCGGACCTACCACCAATATGAACCTTGGCTATCCTGATACCGACTTTGTCTATCAAGACGAGTATAATACCAACGACAATCCCTTACATGGTACACGTTTCCAAGTAGACTACCAAGCTGCACCATGGAGCATTGGTAGTTTTGAAGCGGGTTACCAGTTCAGGAACTTGAACCATACAGGAGACTTTGTTTACGAACGTAAAAACAATGAAACTGGGGAATTTGAATTGGTACCTGAATTTTCCAGTAACGTAGACCTTAGCAGACAGATCCATTCCGCCTATGGGCAACTTTCTGGAGAGAAAGGAAAGTGGAGCTATGCTGCTGGTTTGAGGCTGGAATTTATGGACAGGGAACTGGATCTTATGGATAAAGCGGGTACCGTGGACACCACCTACTATTATAACTTTATCAAACCTTATCCATCAGCCAGCCTGCAATATGCCATCAATGATGAACTTAGATTAAAGGCTGCCTATAGCAAAAGAGTAGAAAGAACCACTACTTTCAAAATGAATCCCTTTCCTGAAAGAGAGCACTCTGAAACACTTGAACAAGGAGACCCTACCCTATTACCTGAGTTTATTGACCTAACAGAAATCGGTGTGGTCAAGGATTTTGGCAACAACTCTTTCTTTGCCACTACTTATTATCGTAATGTGCAAAACTTGGTCAATAGGGTGAACACTGTATATAATGACACGATTCTCAACAGGATTTATTCTAATGTGGGCAGAGGTCGTTCTTTGGGGATAGAAACTGGAGTGGAGCTTAACCCTACTCCATGGTGGCAGTTATTTGCAGGTGGTAACCTATATAAGTACCATATCAAAGGGGAATTTGATAATAGACCAGTGGACACCTCCAGTTGGGTTTATTCTATCAATGCCAATACTAGCTTTGACCTAACCTCCACCTTAAGCCTTCAATGGACAATTAATTATCTATCCAAAAGAAATACTGCCCAGGGTGAGGACTCAAGGTTCCTATCTCCTAACCTAACAATAAAAAAATCATTCCTAGACGATAGACTGAGTACCACCTTGCAATGGCTTAATATGGACATGGGCTTATTAGATACCAATGAACAGCGTATTACCACCTGGAGACCCGATGAGTTTTATACGACCACCAATTACGTCTATGAGGTAGATATGATCATGATCAATATCAGCTATACGCTCAATAGGACTAAAAACAAATCGAGGTTTATCAAAAGTGAATTCGGGGAGAAAGAATTCTAGCCAATGATAAATCAAAAACAACTAGCCGAGACCAACCAGTCTCGGTTTTTTTGTGCTTAGACCAAAATCTTTACATAGTCTCCCATACAAATCTTCCCTTCAAATAAACCTTGTTGGACCAAGCCATAAGATTGACTATATTATAAAATAATATTTCACCTATCGAATATCAACAAATTCAATAACCCACTACAGAGTAAATAAATAAGGAAAATTTCGTATCCGCTTCCTCAATCATCCACTCATCATTATGAAAAAACTTAGCCTATTTTTCATTATTTGCATTGGTACCGTGTCCATGGCCCTTCAATCAAAAAAAGAGGATCTGGCCAGCAAATTTTTAAGTTCCTTAAATGCTGAGCAAAGAACCAAAGCCCTGTTAGATTTTAACCATGAGTCAAAACCTAGTTGGCATTACTTTCCAAGTACCATGTTTGAAAGGGCAGGAATATCCTTGGCAGAGCTCAATATAGAACAGAAAGCGGCGCTCTTTAAACTTCTTAAAAACTCTCTTTCACAATCAGGTTATGATAAAGCCCTTAAAATTATCGATCTTGAAAATGTACTGGCCGCACTCTCAGGAAATGCAAGTCTGCGCGATCCGGAAAAATATTATGCGGCATTTTATGGCAACCCAGCCAAAGATCCAATCTGGGCATGGTCATTCGAAGGTCACCACCTTTCTCTCAACTTCACCATAGATGATCAGGAAATTTCCATTGCTCCTCGGTTTATGGGGGCAAACCCTGCTACCATTCCGAATGGTCCTCGAAAAGGAGAACGAACGCTTAGAGAAGAAGACCGCGGGTTTGAATTGCTTAACTCCCTCAATGAGGAACAAAAGCAAAAGGCCATTTTCAGGGAAGAAGCTTTCCCGAACATTATTACGACCAATAAAGAGGAGCTTTCCCCCTTGGATCCAGTTGGAATTAAGTTTGAAGCCCTGCAACTTCACCAACGCTCCATTTTGCTTCACTTGATAGATGTATACCTTTCCAGTATGCCCGCTGCTTTGGCAAAGAAAAGAATGGAAAAGCTGAAAACGGAAGAACTAAATCAAATACGCTTTGGATGGGCAGGGGCCACATCGCCAGGGATAGGTCACTATTACAGAGTACAAGGAAAATCGTTCTTAATAGAATTTGACAATACCCAAAATAAGGCCAACCACATTCATACTGTATGGCGGGATTTTGATGGAGATTTTGGCAGAGATCTCATCAAAGAGCATTACCATAATGCTGATCACCATCATTAATTATCAAATGGTCAGATGGATTAAAAATAAAGCTAGGCACAGTATATACTACGCCTAGCCAGTAACATTGTTATACCTTTGGCAATTTCCAACCGTTATGGTAATGGGCAGACACCAATTTATTGGCTTCAGGGTCTGTAAACAAGCCCTTTTCAGCATCCCAATATACCTTTTGACCAGTCTTATAGGCAATATTTCCCATATGGGCGTTGATGGCAGCTACACTACCCGTTTTGATACCGCAGTGAAGCATGGATTCATCATTCGCCTTAATCGCATGGATAAAATTCTGGGTATGCTTATCGAGAGCATTGCCTTCAGGTTTCACTCTGGCCATGTCTTCAATCAGCGGTTTTCCATCTTTCTTTTCAGAAATTATCTCCCATCCTCCACGGTTGACTACCAAGGTGGCATTGTTCCCAATAAAAGCAATCCCTTCAGTATAACCGTAATTCCCTCCGTCTATACCTGTAGCATGCTCCCATAGCATGTTGAATCCATCGAATTCATAGACAGTCTGAAGGGTATCAGGAGTTTCTGAAGCGTCATCAGGATAGGCAAATTTACCACCGGATGCCATGATAGATTTTGGCGCACTTACACCCATCGCAAATAATGCGATATCAATTTCATGAACCCCCCAGTCTGTCATCAAACCTCCTGCATAATCCCAGAACCATCTAAAGTTAAAGTGAAAACGGTTTTCATTAAATGGACGCTTGGGAGCAGGCCCCAACCACATATCATAATCCACTCCTGCAGGTGCGGTACTGTCAGGCTTTACAGGTACTGGCTTCATCCACCCTTGATAAGCCCAGGCTTTTACCAATCTAATATTGCCCAACTCACCTGATTGAACAAACTTGATGGCATCATCATACTGATTGCCACTTCGCTGCCACTGCCCCACTTGTACCAATTTCCCGTACCTTTCTTGGGCTTTTACCATGATATTACATTCCTCAATGGAATTGGCCAAAGGCTTTTCTGTATACGCATGCTTGCCTGCAGCAAGGCTATCGGTTAGAACCAAGCAATGCCAATGGTCCGGAGTACCATTGATCACCATATCCACATCTTTGTCCTCCAACAACTTACGATAGTCTTTATATAACTTTGGTTTTTTCCCTCTCATCTTGACCACATCCTCGGCACGCTGATCAAGTACCCTTTGGTCAACATCTGCAATGGCCACACAATTCACTTGAGGCATTTTCAGAAAGGAATTCATATTGGACCAGCCCATTCCTTTGGCACCTATTAATCCGACATTGATCTGGTCATTGGCACCTACACTTCTGGTAAACTGCCCAAATTCTTTAGCACTTAACATCCTTGGCATAGCTGCCATTCCAGCTGAGGCCAAAAGTGTATTTTGTAGAAATCTTCTTCTTGATGACATATTATTTGTACTTAAAAGTTAATTGAATCTTTTCCAGCAGAAACAAACAACTTATCATCTAATTATATTAAAAAGAGATAAATGGTTTTTTTGGGTTTTCCACTGATACTATTAGGGGTAATAATCAGTGATATGTGCCATGTAAAGTCCTCTTTATGCAATCTGAGCACCTAAGGAGGACTTTACATGTGTATTTATTCTGTTACAATCTCCTTACCCAGATATTTCTGAAGTTTACTGGGTTTCCATGATCTTGAAGCTTGATAGGCAATTCCGCCTCGTGCGGCTCATATTTATGCACCCCAATATAGGAAGTGGTTCCTTTTACTTCATAATGGTTTTGGACCAAAATACCATTATGGATCACCGTTACATAGGCTGGCGATATTAAGATACCATCTTTATTGAACCTAGGGGCGGTAAAAAACACATCATAGGTATTCCACTCTTTTGGAGAACGTGTAGCATTTACCAATGGAATCCCTTCCTTGTACAAGGATGCTGCTTGACCATTAGAATAGGTCCTATTATCATAAGAGTCCAGAATCTGAACTTCATACCTGTCCATAAAGAAAAGCCCACTATTTCCTCTGCCTTGTCCATCACCTTTCACCACATCAGGCGCTTTCCATTCTATATGTACCTGTACATCACCAAAGGATTCTTTGGTAGCAATTTCTCCTGTACCCGGCTTCACCGTAAAAATCCCATCATGTACCGTCCATTGCGCCTCTCCACCGGTCCTTAAACTTTTCCAGGCATCAAGATTGTTACCATCGAATAATACAATGGCATCTGATGGCGGCAAGTGGTTCTCTGCGCCGGGGCTTACTTTTCTTGGTTCAGGTTCCCAAACTTCTGTAGCCTCTGGTGGCAAGTTTATGTTCTTTGCTCCTTGGGACATGGCGGGAACAGCCAAAAAACCGCCTGCTATTACAGGCAATAATACTTTTTTAAAATTCATTTTATTTCTGATTTATCTTAATGACTAATTTGCAATTTATACGAAATACAGAAATATAAAAAGGTAAAATTGTCTATATCCACATCATAATCTTATAAATGGTCAAATAGACCTTTTATAATGAATTAAAGCAATC
This sequence comes from Echinicola marina, assembly GCF_020463795.1. NCBI lineage: Bacteria > Pseudomonadati > Bacteroidota > Cytophagia > Cytophagales > Cyclobacteriaceae > Echinicola > Echinicola marina. Next base: position 4,714,863 of record NZ_CP080025.1, read on the forward strand.
ATCACTTTAAGCCAGATATCCTGATTAACAAGCTTTTCCGTAACTGAGCTGCTGCAAGAATAAATTTTCATTTTAAATAATAAAATTTACATGCAGTTAAAGCAAACAGGAATAAACCTTATCAAGATCAATACTTCATTTGGAATAGCTTTTCGCAATTGATAAATCTCAGGACTAGTAAATGGACCTACTGTACTCCAGAACGCCATCACTTAACATAATTGAACTATATCAAATTTTTATTCATCCATTTAAAACAAAACCAGCTGACCTAAGTAGGTCAGCTGGTTTTGTTTTAAAAATTCCTTTATACGAACGGCCTTATAGACTAAACCAATTGCTTCACCTTATCTTTTAAGCTCTGCAAAAGATCTTTGGGATAACTTCTATTACCCAAAAAGACATCGGTCATCGAATTAACAAATTGGTCCCCAAATTTCTTCATTAAGAAATTTCTGATCATCCTTTGATTATAAAACCATTTGGAAACAGTCAATCCGGTATGAATTTCAGGCAACATGGACTCTTCCAATTTAGCCTCATATATTTCGCCTGCTCTTTGTGGATCAAGATTGGCCTCCACTATGGCCTCCACAGCCAATTCACCACTCAGCAGGGCATTTGAAATTCCTTCAGCAGTAATGGGATCTGCAAACCCGGCAGCATCACCTATTAAAAAAACTCTATTCCTATAAAAACCATCCGTACGGGGTGAAACAGGGATTTGAAAACCATGGGCTTCTTCTCTGATCACTTCCTTGATTTCCAGTTTTTCCAAATATTTTTTATAATAATCCTTGAGATTTATACGGGTCTTTTTGCTAGAGGCCACCCCCAATGAAAGATGGTTTGCCTTTGGAAAACTCCATGCATAGCCCTGAGGAATCGCATCTACATCAAATCGAATTTCAGTAGACAATCTTTCAAAATCCTCCGGACTTACCTCCACCTCATATTCCAAGGCAGGAATAAGGTTTCTAGTTTCCTTCCATCCAGACAGCTTAGCCGTAGGGCTTAAGGCACCATCACCGGCAATTACCATTTTGGCATTTATATCTCCCTGGTCAGTATTTAAAACCAAATGCTCTCCAAAAACTATCCCTGTAAGTTTATGTCCCTCTTTGACCACCACTCCCAGGTCCTGGCATTTCTTGATGATAAAGTGATCAAATTTATCCCTCATCACCATGCTAACTACTGGCTCTTCCCTATAAGCACTTAATTTGATATCCTCATTCTCAAAGTACAGACTGATCTGGTTGTACTCCCTTTCCACTACCTCAGCAATATCAAAAGGCAACCTTCTTCTCCCTCTAAACACAAAACCTCCACCACAGGTTTTATACCTTGGCAATTGTTCTTTTTCTATCAAAACAGTTGAAATCCCCTTTTTTGCAAGGTTATAGGCCGCAGATGCTCCAGCAGGACCACTGCCTATGACGGCAACATCAAATAATTCCATTATGTAAGTTATCAGTGAGTTGGTTCTATAAGAGCGTAAAATAAACGAAAATTGACAGATAAAACCCTATAAAACACCGATTTTATACGCTACTAAATCAATGTATCATTATATTCCCCTCAATTCACAGGTGTTTGGCCCTTTTATCCACCAATATAGGAATAGCCATGGCTATACTATAGATTCCAATAAAACCTTGTAATTTTGAATGATCAAAATTGAATTCCAAAACGGAAACCTTATCATGAATAACAGACAGCTCTTCCTATCGCATCTTGCCCAAACCACCGATTTTCCCTTATTAATCGAGGTTGAAAAAGCAGAGGGAGTTTACTTATATGGTCCCAAAGGAGAAAGATACATAGACTTGATCTCTGGTATTGGTGTTAGTAATGTCGGTCACCGCCATCCCAAAGTTTTGACGGCGATTCAAGCCCAACTGGATAAATACCTTCACTTAATGGTGTATGGAGAATATGTACAGTCTCCACAAACATTATTGGCCAAGGCCCTTGCTGATACCTTACCCAAAAACCTTGATAACATTTATCTGGTCAACAGTGGCAGTGAAGCAGTTGAAGGAGCTTTAAAGTTGGCCAAAAGATATACCGGCAGAAGAGAAATAATCAGTTGCGTCAATGCCTATCACGGCTCATCCCATGGCGCCTTATCTGTTGGGGGAAATGAAATCTTCAAAAGGGCCTATCGTCCCCTATTGCCAGGAGTAAGCCATGTAAACTTTGGACAGGTGGAAGATCTGTCAAAGATCACAGAAGATACTGCTGCGATCATCGTAGAAACCGTTCAGGGAGAAGCTGGAATTCGGGTAGGATCAAAGGCCTATTTCCAAGCCTTGAGACATCGTTGTCATGAAACTGGTACCCTATTGATTTTGGATGAAATACAAGCTGGTTTTGGTAGAACCGGAAAGTTTTGGGCTTTTGAGCATTATGATATTCAGCCAGACATCGTGGTTTGTGCCAAAGGAATGGGTGGAGGCATGCCCATAGGTGCATTTATTTCCTCACAAGCGATCATGGCGGTTTTCAAAAACAATCCTCTTCTGGGACATATTACCACTTTTGGAGGTCACCCTGTGAGTTGTGCAGCTTCCCTGGCCACTATTGAAGTCCTACAAACGGAAAACCTGATCAATCAGGTTGAACACAAAGCTCACCTATTTAAAAAGCTACTTAAACACAAAAAAATCAAGGAAATTAGGAACAAAGGACTAATGATGGCGGTGGAATTCGAGGACTTTGATACCCTAAAACCTATTATAGACCGTGCCATTGAATTGGGAATTATTACGGACTGGTTTCTCTTCTGCGAAGATAGCATGAGGCTGGCTCCTCCCCTCACCATCACGGATGATGAAATCCGTCGGGCATGTGATGTCATCCTTCAATCCATAGAAGAGAATAGTTAATGATCTAATTGAATTTTTCTACACTTAAATTCAGTCAAATAAACCTATAATGAAATATATTCTCTTTTTGTTTTGTCTTTTGAGCAGCGCTGTGATTGTCCAAGGACAAGATCAGACTCCAAAAGACCAAGTTTCGATCACTTCCTTAAATAAAAGGACAAGAGTGAGCACCAATGAAAATGGTAAACTACAGGTAAATGTTTCCCCAAAGAATATCCTGAAATTCAAAGCCCAGGGATGGGTAAATTATGGTGATTTCGGGGCCAAAGGCAATGGAAAAGCCGATGATATGAACGCTATTGCGGCTGCCCATGCTTTTGCTAACCTACATGACTTGAAGGTCCAGGCCGAAAAGGGAGCCTCCTATTATATAGGAGGAAAAGAACGGACAGCCATTATCCAAACGGATACGGATTTCGGTACAGCAGAATTTATCATCGACGATACCAAAGTAGAAAACCGGAACGCTTCCATTTTCATGGTCAGTTCCAGTTTACAAGCCTACCAACTTGATGGGATCACTTCGCTGAAAAGAAATCAGGAAAAGATAGATCTCAGCCTTTCCCAACCATCTCTAATTACAGTTGCTAATTCCAATGTCAAACATTATATCCGCTATGGGCTCAACCAAAACGATGGACATGCGCAGACGGATATCTTTGTGGTGGATAAAAAGGGCCATGTAGATATGAACGCTCCAATTATTTGGGACTTTGACCAGATTACAGACATCAAGGTGCTGCCCATGGACCAAAGCACCCTAACTATCACGGGAGGGCGCTTTACCACTATTGCCAATCAAGCCGAATCGAAATACACCTATTATAGTCGAAATATTGCAATCCGTAGATCGAACGTGATCATAGAGGGATTGAAACACCGTGTCCAAGGTGAAGGAGAACACGGAGCTCCTTATGGTGGTTTCATCAATATCCGGGATTGCGCCAATGTAAAAGTTAAAAACAGCCTGTTGACTGGCCACAAAACCTATAAAACCATAGGCAATGCAGGAAAGCCTGTGTCCATGGGGACTTATGATATCAGCGTCAATCGTTCCCTTAATATCAGCTTTGAGAATTGTCGACAGACCAATGACATCAATGACCGTAGCTATTGGGGCATTATGGGCTCGAACTACAGTAAAAACCTAGTATACGATAATTGTACCTTTTCACGTTTTGATGCCCATATGGGCGTGGCCAATGCCACTATCCGTAACTCCACCCTAGGACATATGGGCATCAATGCCATTGGTAGTGGTACCCTTTTGGTCGAAAATACCACAGTGTATGGAAGGAGCTTGATCAACCTGCGCTCTGATTATGGCAGTACCTGGCAAGGGGAATTCATTATTCGTGACTGTACTTTTATCCCTTCAAATGGAAAGCCCAATAGTGCCAACCTGATCAATGGGTCCTATTCGGGGCAACATGATTTCGGTTATACCTGTTATATGCCCGAAAAGATCATCATAGAAAATCTCCGCATCGAAGATGCTAATCATACAGATGAATATCAAGGTCCTGCCATTTTCTCCAATATCAATCCCAAAATGACAGATGATAACTATCAAGAGAAATATCCATATGTCATCACCAAAAAAGTAATTATTAAGAATGTAAATACTTCCAGCGGTAAAAAATTAAGGTTAAGTGACAATCCCTTTATGTTTCAGAAAGTGACTGTTATTTCTGATTAGATTACCATAGTCAGTCCATTTCTTCAAAAATTAAAACATCCCCATCCAAAGGAAGGGGATTTGTGATAACCCCTGTAAGGGGGTAAAACTGCCCTTGCCCCCTGAGGAGGCAAGGGAGGTGTTGTCCCCTATGTTAAACTTTATTTACTTTTCAAACTTCTTTTCTTGCTTTTCCTGATATTCCACATATCGTCTGATCATTTCCGAATCAAGACCTATCGTATCTACACAGTAGCCCTTGGCCCAAAAGTGATTGCCCCAATAGGGGCGCTGCTTCAACTCCTTGAACCTACCAAAAACCCTTATTGCAGTACGTCCTTTTAGCACACCTACAATTTCTGATATGGATACTTTTGGCGGTACCTCGATAATCAGGTGAACATGGTCCTCCTAAACATTTAATGCTTCTATCTTGCAACGCTTTTGCTCGCTGAACAGATGAATGCAGGTTTCTACCTCTTCCTTTATTGTGCCCTTAAGCACTTTATACCTATATTTAGGCGTCCAAACTATATGGTACTTACAATGCCAAATGGCATGAGATAATCTATTGAATCGACTCATTTGGTTACTTTCTTTTGTTGTGGGGACAACATCTTGAAAGTTAACCTTGAGTCGGTTTTTAGGCAAACCCGTGAAACGGTCTCTGACCACGTTCACAGAACGTGGATTTCTAAGTGTATATTAAAGTAAAACAATCCCTATTTTGAAAATTATCAATGCCTAAACTCCCTGAACGATGTGACCTGAACATTTGTTAATCCTAAATCTCATTTAAGGGACAATTACCAGGATCAGCTATTTTTGATGCACTGACATCGGCTTTTATTAAAAAGGAATGAATGAAATAAAATTAGGTTTAAAGGAAAACTGGAAACAGTTTACACTATTGGTAATTATCAATGCCTTTGTAGGAGGCATGATTGGACTTGAGCGATCCATCCTACCCCAGCTTGCTGAAGAAGAATTCAGCATTTCTACCAACACCGCACTTTTTTCCTTTATCATTGCCTTTGGGCTTACCAAGGCCATCTGTAACTATTTTACAGGAAGGTGGGCCAATCTCATAGGTCGAAAAAACTTATTGGTTATCGGCTGGCTATTTGCCCTCCCGGTTCCATTTATTTTGATCTATGCACAAAATTGGAACTGGATCATATTTGCCAATCTTCTTCTTGGTATCAATCAAGGTCTAGCCTGGAGCATGGCCGTGGTAATGAAAATTGACCTCGTTGGAAATAAAAAAAGGGGGCTTGCTATCGGTATCAATGAGTTTTCTGGTTATGCCGCTGTTGGCATGGTCGCCTTTTTGACGGGCTATATCGCCAACACCTATGGAGTAAGACCTTATCCATTTTATTTGGGTATTGCATTCTCCATCTTGGGCCTTCTTTTCTCTTTCTTTTTTATCAAGGACACCAAGCACCATGTTTCCAATGAGGGCACCAAAAGCAATATTCCGATTCTCAAAAAAGTATTTCTCAACACCTCTTTTACCCACAAATCCTTAAGTGGCATCACACAAGCAGGCTTGGTGAATAACCTTAACGATGGCATGATTTGGGGCTTATTGCCACTTATATTATTGAATAAAAATTTTTCTGCCACAGATATTGGCATACTCACTGCTGTTTACCCTAGCGTTTGGGGATTAAGCCAATTGTTTACAGGCAGGCTATCTGACCTTTACTCAAAAAAAATGTTGCTTTTTTACGGTATGCTTTTACAAGCGGCAGCTATTATTACCTTAATATGGGCAAACAGCTTCAGCCAATTTGCGATCATTACGATCGTTTTAGGCTTAGGTACTGCTTTGGTCTACCCTACTTTTATCAATGCCATTTCGGATTTTACCCATCCCAGTCAAAGGGCTGAAAGTTTGGGCACATTTAGGTTTTGGAGAGACATGGGCTATGCGGGAGGAGCATTAGTAACCGGCATCACTGCAGACAGCCTAGGCATCAACGCTTCCATTATTTCCATTGGAATAATAACAGGTCTATCTGCTTTAGTCATTTTAAAAAGGGTTCGTGATGTCCGGCAATAACTATTCTAACCAACTTATTCAAAACTCTTTGCACAGATTACATCAGTCGAATGAAGGAAGATTATGCAAAACTACAATTGGTAAGTGGGGAAATTTCCAATTAGCATTTTACTGAATGTCCCATGGCCTTTCGGCTTTGGTCAGTTTCAACGAGCACTCTGAAAACCGTTTTGTGCCAATAGCACCTTAAATACCAAAAAACATCGCATATTATAACAAAGACTTTTATCTCACACAAATAAAATGAGCTGTCCATTAATGAATATTTTTTTACATTTAAAGTAAAGAAATACTCAAAAACACAAGTACCATGAACGCAGAAGTTGATTTCTTTTTTGAAAAGGCCCAAAATTGGCAAAATGAATTCAAACAGTTAAGGTCCATTGTCTCAGACTGTGGGTTGTCAGAAGAGCTCAAATGGGGCAAGCCCTGTTACACCTATAAATCTAAAAACATACTACTTATCCATGGATTTAAAACATATTGCGCACTACTTTTCCATAAGGGAGCACTATTAAAGGATGAAGAAAATCTGCTGATCCAACAAACAGAAAATGTACAGGCAGCGAGGCAAATCCGCTTTACTAGCAATGCAGAAATTGTCCAACTGACCTCCTCTATCAAAGCCTATATTTATGAAGCCATAGAAGTAGAAAAGGCAGGCCTTCATGTAGCATTAAAAAAGACCACTGAATATACTGTCCCGGATGAGTTACAAAAAATACTAGAAGAAAACCATGATTTCAAAACTGCTTTTGAGGCACTGACTCCAGGAAGACAAAGAGGCTACTTATTGCATTTCTCCCAAGCCAAGCAATCAAAAACCAGATTGGCTAGAATTGAAAAATGTATGCCCAAAATCTTCGAGGGCAAAGGATACAATGATCGCTAAAATTGAAATTAAGTGAATAATAAAATAGACAATTACCTAAGTGAAGGTTGTGGAAGATGTGTTTTGGGAGGAACTCCAGAATGTAAGGTTCATAAGTGGACCAAGGAACTGTTACAGCTGAGAAGGATAGTTTTAGATTGTGGATTAACTGAAGAATTGAAGTGGTCGGTTCCATGTTATACACACAAAAAGAAAAATATATTGATTATCAGCGCCTTTAAAGATTATGCAGCCCTGAGTTTTTTTAAGGGAGCATTATTGCAGGACCGAGCCAAGTTATTGGAAAAACCAGGGGATAATTCACAGGCTGGACGGCTGATAAAATTTAAAGACTTCAAGAAAATATTGGAAAATGAGCCGAGGTTAAAAGCCTATATATTTGAGGCTATAGAGGTGGAAAATGAAGGATTGGAAGTACCTAAGAAAACAATCTCTGAATATCATGTGCCAGAAGAGCTAGAAAAGATGTTGCAAGACAATCCTGATTTCAAAGCTGCTTTTGAGGCACTGACACCAGGAAGACAAAAAGGCTATTTATTACATTTCTCCCAAGCCAAGCAATCAAAAACCAGATTGGCCAGAATTGAAAAATGTATGCCCAAAATATATGAAGGTAAAGGTTTCAATGACAAATAGTAAAATCAAAATCCCCTTACACATTAACCTCCAGTTTCAATAATCATAAAAACAACTTCACCACATCTCAATTATATGAAAAAAACGCTTCTATTCCTCTGCTTAACTTGCCTTTTATGTTCTTGCACTAAAACTGATTCTCCTACTCTCCAAGTCAATCCTACCCCTATAAATGCTAAAATAGAAGGCAATATTTTAACTGGTCCATCAATATTGAATGACGCGAACCGTTTTGTTTGGGGAGGAAGTGTCGTTAAAGGTGAAGACCAAAAATACCATATGCTGTACGCTACTTGGGAAAGTGGTGATAGCATCCCACCATTCTCTGAATCATGGGTTTTACACTCAAAAATAGCCTATGCTGTCTCCGATTACCCTGACCGCGATTTCAAGTTCCAAGGCATCGTACTTACGGGCAGATCCATAGATGGAGACTCCACCGAATGGGATGCCCAGATGGTACACAATCCCCATATCAAACAATTTAATGGAAAATATTATCTCTATTATATCGGCTCAAAAGATCCTGGCATCCAGCCCAAAGGATCCAAAGGGGAGAATGTTGACTGGCGTAATAGAGTTCAACAAAATCAATGCATAGGTGTTATTGAGTTTGACAGTTTTGAAGACCTATTAAAAGGTAATTTCAAAAGATCCAACACCCCACTTTTATCACCAAGGACCAGGGTAAAACCTGACAATATCGTTAAACCTTCTCCAGAAGGCACCTCTCCTAAGCCCGATAATATCATAGTTGTCAACCCATCAGTTGTTCAAAGACCTTCAGACGGCAAATACCTATTATTTTTCAAAGGCAATTTTTATAATCCCAACTGGAGAGGAGTGCATGGTGTAGCCATTGGGGATTCTCCTACAGGCCCTTTTAAGGCTTTAGACAGTTTTGTGTTCGATATTTACAATGAAGACGGCACTATTGCAAGCGGGGAAGACCCTTATGTTTGGTATCACAACAAACACGAGAAATTCTACGTGGTCTTAAAGGATTTTACGGGAAAAATCACCGCTGGACAACCTGGACTGGCCCTTCTGGAATCCAATGATGGTATCAAATGGACCAAACCAGAGAGATCTTTTTTTATGAAGAAAGAAGTGATTTTAAATAATGGAGATACCCTGCATATGGACCGACTTGAGCGACCACAATTATTGATTGACGAAAAGGGAAATCCAAAGGTGCTTTACAGTGCAGGAGCCATTACCAATGTAAACACTAGAACCGATGGAAGTTCTTTTAATGTACACATTCCATTGAAGGTAAATGAAGAATGAACAACTGCATCCCAACGAGAACTATCCTTATTCTATGACGTTATTTATATAGGATTATAAATGGGGCAAATTATCATATTAGTCCGATACAACCTGCTCATTAAGAAAATCAAACCAATTATTGCTTCTTCAATCTGTAAAAGGATCAGGTATGTCCAAAAATAATAAACTCAATTTGATTTCCCTCCTTTTAGCACTTACAGCTGTCATCATGATCGCTATAAGTCTTATGGCAAAAATCCCCGCTCCGGGAATCACAGGAATTGGTTTTTTTCTGATAGTCTGGGCTATTCAAGAATTGAAGAAGTAAGCTTCTTTCATCCCGGTCCAGGAAATTGAAAAATAGACATGTTGCTTAATGCTGTTTTGATTTTCAAAGAACAAATTCCTCAGCAAAAAATTGTAATTTAGAGAAAGAGAGTTTTCTAAAAACAAATATTCCTTTTGAAGGATTTTATTTATAAAAAACTAAACTTTTAAAGTGTTATTCTCGTTTTCCTACAAAACCTATAGAATAAATTTTAACCAAAAAAACCAAAATACTATGTCATTAAGATTAGGAGATATTGCTCCAAATTTCACTGCAGAAACCACTGAGGGTAAAATTGATTTTCATAAATTCCTCGGAGATGGATGGGGAATATTATTTTCTCACCCGGCTGATTACACTCCAGTTTGTACTACTGAGCTAGGTACTGCGGCTAAACTAAAGGATGAATTTGATAAAAGGAATGTCAAAATGATCGCGCTTAGTGTGGATGGACTTGAGAGCCATAAGGGCTGGGTGAATGATATCAATGAGACCCAAAGCACTACCGTCAACTATCCTATCATCGCAGATGAGGACCATAAGGTCTCTGAACTCTATGATATGATCCATCCAAATGCCAATGAAAGCCAAACCGTACGTTCGGTATTTATAATCGGTCCTGACAAAAAAATAAAGCTTATAATTACCTACCCTGCCAGTACGGGTAGAAACTTTAATGAACTTCTAAGAGTGATTGATTCACTACAGCTTACTGCCAATTATTCGGTGGCCACTCCAGCCAACTGGAAGCATGGTGAAGATGTGGTGATAGCACCAGCGATAACCAATGAAGAGATTCCTTCTAAGTTTCCTAAAGGCCATAAGGAAATCAAACCTTATCTGAGAACAACACCTCAGCCTAATCTTTAGATTCAACTTATTTTAATCTTTTAAAGATAGCCGTTGATTTTTAGCAAGTCAACGGCTATTTTTATAAATAAGTCTATGGGAAAATTGCAGTTCTATCTTTTCTTTTGTGCCACCACCATTGACACATCGATCAAAATCAAATATCTAAACAGGGGATATGTTTATCATTAGGATAGGATTTTTTTTGACGATAAACCTAAAATCCCCGCTATTTAGATAGGATTTAAAGCTTCAATGAAACAACATATTATATCGGATAAGCCTATGAAAAAAGTAACTGGAATTGGGGGAATATTTTTTAAATGTCATAACCCAGACAAAATGAAAGATTGGTATGCCAAAAATTTAGGCTTAAATACAGACCGATATGGGACCACCTTCGAATGGCGTCAAGCAGACCAAGCCGAACAAAAGGGTTTTACCCAGTGGAGTCCTATGGATAAAGACACCCATTATTTCAGACCATCGGAAAAAGAATTTATGATCAACTACCGAGTAGAAAACCTTGAAGCATTAGTTAAAGAACTAAAAAGTGAAGGGGTAACCATTTGTGACGAGATTGAAAGCTACGAATATGGAAAGTTCATCCATATCATGGATCCTGAAGGCAATAAAATAGAATTATGGGAGCCATTTGATCAGGAGTATGATAAAATCTTATCAGTCCGCACCAAATGACTCCATTTATTTCTCTGTGTCCTTATCTGGACCTGTCTACTTTTCCAAAAACATAACGGATATTAAGTCCAAAGGAATCTGCCATAAAATCGGTATCTTCCACAATCCAAAAAACAGGGCGCCAGTCAACACCTATGGCCAATGGAAAATCAAAATGATATTCAATTCCTATTTCACCAGCTGGGCCAAAAAAGAAAGGATCATCTATCCTTAAAGCTGGACCTACCCCCACATACCAATCCAAACCATCCACATCAGCTACTGGCCTATATAGGAAATCCCATAAAGCTTCTATCCCCACCCCACTTCCAAAATTAACATCAGCATGGACCCTGCTGAATTGGCCCAAGGTAAATACTCCATCGATGGCTACATGATTATAACCATCTCCAAAACGAATCCCTACTTCCTGCGCAAACAGTCCGTAGGACATGGTAAAGAAGGCAAATAATAGTAATAACTTTTTCATACTGTTAAAGGGTTTGATAAAAACATAAATTTAAAAATTAAACTATTCAATGTTTTAATATAAATGAAAGATAATAAAATTCTAATAAAATAAATAACTCTAGCAAAAAATGTATTACACAAAACACCTCCATAGGTGTACAAATCGAGCCATTATGACCTAAAATAAACTAAATTATGCCTCAAAAATCTTCCTTAAAGCATAAAAAACAGCATAGTAGATATCACTATCCTGTTTTTTCGATTGGCATATTTATTTTAATGGCCTTAAAGTTTATTCAATTACTCTAAACTTCCAGAAATCCCTCAAAAATCTTAACGGCTTTTCCCAATATCTTCACCCTGTCCCCCATTAATTCCAAATGCATTTCTCCTTCCCTTTTGCTGGCCTGATAAGCTTTTAATGCAGTTTTTCCTTCTTTTTTGTTCCAATAATCCATTAAAGCACAATGGGCAAAGCCTGTAACAGGATCTTCATTGATTCCTAAATTAGGGGCAAAATACCTTGAATAAATATCAAAATCATCATTTCCTTTGGCCGTAATAATGATCCCTTCATCACTGTGCATCGCCAGTAAGTGAAACTCAGGCTCTACATACTCCAATTGATGAAAACTTTCCAATTCCAAAATCCAATTACCTTTCAATGACGCTGCACCAATTACTTTCTGGCCAAAAAAATTGTCTGAAAAATAAGGATGATTCTCTTCTTTGGTCACCAGCAAGGGAAAATCCATTTGAATTTCTCCATCTACCATTTTGACATTCAATTCACCACTTTTGGTATCAAAGGATATCACTTCCTTCTCATCTACCACCTCTTCTATGTAGAGCATAAAAGCACTCGCCAAAGTAGCATGCCCACACAGGTCCACCTCTTTTTCAGGTGTAAACCACCTTAATTTAAATGATGCAGGGCCTGTTTGTTGTAAAAAAGCCGTCTCACTTAAATTCATTTCCGCAGCAATCAACTGCATACCTTCTTCTGCCAAGGGGCCTGGCAGCAAACAGACGGCTGCTGGATTTCCTGAAAAAGGAGTATCGGTAAAAGCATCGATGGTGACAATGGGAAGTTGCATATTTTTAGTTTTATGGTCTTCTATCAATTTAAGAATACTTTTATAAAATCTATCAGGAAATATCATCGCTACTGAGCAAATTTGCCCCTGCTTTACTCATTTCCTTTAAAGCATTTTCCAGATCCTCAGGAGCAAGATTCACTGCTTTGGTAGCATCGGTCACCAAATTCACATCAAAGCCCTCCCTAATGGCATCCAGCACCGTGAATTTAACACAATAATCAGCCGCTAAACCTACTATGTATACATCGGTAATATCATGATCATGTAAATAATCACTCAGGCCTGTATTTTCCTTTCGGCTATTATCATAAAATCCACTGTATGAATCTACCATGGGGTTGGTTCCCTTTTGGAAAACCTTTTTCCATTTTTCTCGATCCAAATCCTTATGAAACTTAGCCCCCTCGCTACCTTCTACGCAGTGAACAGGCCATAATACCTGCTCATCCCCATTTAGGCTAATGATCTCCCCTATTTGTCTACCAGGATGGTTCTTTGCAAAACTTCTATGCACGGAAGGATGCCAATCCTGAGTAGCCACAATAAAATCAAATTTCTCCTGCAACTTATTGATCACTGGAATAATCTGATCCCCTTCCTCCACCGCAAGGGTTCCACCGGGTAAAAAATCATTCTGTACATCAACAATTAACAGTGCGTCCATAAACTTAATTTTTTAGATTTTCTTACTAATCAAATATTATTAGCGTCTCTCCTTCTATTCCACCGAGCTGCAAAACATGGCTACCTATACCTGAGCCTCACTAGCTATAGTTTTTGGCCTGAAGTACCAGGTTCGTTCTAAGATGGTACAAATTCTCCTCCAATCCAACTGGATAGATATGTGGGTTGATCAATCTTTTGTGCGCTTTATCGAAACGATCCAGATTGGCCAAAGTAGCCTTCCTAATATCTTGGATTTTGGGACGAGTATAAACCTTCTCTCCTTTTTTGAAAATGGGCACTATGAGTGTTTTGCTCTCCAATGAATCCATTTTAATATTTTTTCTTTTGGTCGGATCATAAGGATCGATGATGGTCACTTCATCTTTTAATTCAGGTCCTTCTTCCAAAAAGATCATATCGGAAACAGCCTTCCCATTTTTATAAAACCGCTTGACATTATGATAACCTGGAATATTGATTTTTATGGATTGCTGAGAAACCTTGACCTTAGGCACCCAATTTCCTTCATTATCCTTTAATGCAGCCATTTTATAAACTGCTCCCAGTGCTGGTTGGTCATAAGCGGTCACCAATTTTGTACCTATACCCCAAATATCTATGGATGCTTCCTGCATTTTTAGAGATGACAAAATATGCTCATCCAGGTCATTGCTAGCAACTACCTTGGTCTCCGTAAAACCAGCCTCATCCAACATTTCCCTGGCCACATTGCTATAGTAAGCCAAATCACCTGAATCTATTCTTACGCCTAATAGTTTCTTTCCTTTAGCCTCCAAGGCTCGCCCTACCTTAATGGCATTTTGAACTCCCTTAATAGTATCATAAGTGTCCACCAAGAAAATACAATTATCCGGAAAAGCTGCTGCATAAGCCTCAAAAGCCTCTACTTCACTTTCGAAAGCCATAATCCAGCTATGCGCATGGGTTCCCGACACAGGAATACCAAAGAGCTTTCCTGCCATCACATTGCTGGTAGAAGAACAGCCACCAATATAACTGGCCCTGCTAGCTGCAAGTGCTCCGTCAATTCCTTGTGCCCTTCTCAATCCAAACTCCAATACTGGATCACCCTTAGCCTCCAAAGTAATCCTAGCCGCTTTGGTCGCTACTAAGGTCTGGAAATTAATGATGTTCAACAGAGGAGTTTCCAACAACTGACATTGTAATAATGGACCTTTCACCCTGATGATAGGTGTATTAGGAAAAACCACTGCGCCTTCTTCCACAGCATCTACATCACAAGAAAATTCCAAGTCTTTGAGATATTGGATAAATCCTGGTTCAAAGGTTGGATCCCCATTTTCAAGCTTCATCTGGGAAAGGTATTCCAGATCATTATCATCAAACTTAAAATTCCTGCAATAATCTATCACATAATCTAAGCCTGCAGCTATTGTAAAACCACTTTGAAAGGGATTTTTTCTAAAAAACAGGTTAAATACTGCCTCTTGTTCTGCTTTGCCTGACCTCCAATAAGCATAGGCCATGGTCAATTGATAAAAGTCTGTCAAAAGGGCCAATGAGCCTTGATACAAATCCCTGGTAATCTTCATCTATTTTGATCTTATATTTAATACTACACCAAACAGCACCAATCCCATTCCCAAATAGGTTAGCAAGTTAAAGGTTTCCCCGAAAAAGATAAAACCAAAAAACAATGCATATAGGATTCCTATATAATTTAGACTGGTAATCTTGGCTAAATTGGCGTGCTGGTAGGCCAAAGTCATATAGTATTGTGCCATTTGGGTCAACGCACCAATACCAAGCAGCAGTAACCAATCCCAGCCCCGTGGCATCACCCAGTTAAAATAACTCCATAGCCCAACAATAGGCAGGGTAACCAAAGGGAAATAAAATACAATCACTAATGGATGTTCAGAGCCCTTGAGTTTTCGGATGATATTATAAGCCAAGCCTGCAAAAAGACCTGATGAAACACCTATTAGGGTATATTCAATAGATATTCTTGGATCAAATCCCTCTATAACCAAGACGCCACCAAAGGCTATAGCAAAATATAAGAACCTTTTAGGCTTAACCTTTTCCTTGACAATGAAGATGCCGAAAATAGTAGTGAAAATCGGCGACAAATATTGGAGGGTGACCGCACTGGCCAAAGGAATATTTTGTAGGGTATAAAAGAAGGTGATCAGCCCCAAAGCTCCTGAAGCACCGCGAAGAATCAATAACTTTTTATTGTTGCCAAATAGAGGGACATTTTGCTTTTTCAAAATGACATAACTGGCTATCAAACTGAATAAAGACCGGAAAAACACCACTTCCACGGCAGGTAAATGAGGTACATATTTTACCATCACCTGCATCATGGCAAAAAATATCCCAGCCAGCAACATATGCTGAACGCTTTTTTGGCTCAAATTTCTTCTTGGTTACGATGATCGATTGAATGTCCAATGGATAATTTGCCCAAATGGTTCCATGAACCCAGGAATTATTTGGAGACAGTGATTTCCTTCGACACATCCGAGTCACTCATGGATGGAGGGTCGTTAGCTGTCTGCGGGGCCTCTCCTTCACTTTTTCCAGGTTTGTTGGTGATCATTCCATACATCATGATCAATACCGTCAAAACAATGATCTGCACAATGAGAGATTTATTGACCATGCCAATCATATTTTCAGGACTGATATACAGAAACAGTAAAATAGTAATCAAGCCTCTTGGTGCCACAAAGAGCAGGGGCTTCAGAGGAAGTCTACTGATTTTCAACTGGATAAAACGAATCGCAAATATCAGTATCACAATCCCAACGGCCCAGACCAAAGTAGAAGTATTGATAATTTCAGAGGTCTCCAGAAGGTACCCAAAAAGCAGGAAAAACAAGGACCTTATCAGGAAGGTGGCCTCAATGGTCAGCTCCTTGAATTTCATCACTTCCTTATCCAAAATTTCGGTGCGGAAAACATTGAAGAACTTAAGGTTATTCAGTTCATTGAGGTTACCGATCGACAAACCAAAAATCAATATAAAAATCAATGCCGGTAAGTGGTACAAATAGGAAATGGCATAAATCAATATGGTCAAAAGGATAATCGGAACAAACTTCACGTGATGCTCCAACCTGCTCAGTAAAAACGACAAGCCTATGGTGGCCACAAACGAGATAATGCATATCACAATCAACTGAAACCCAAATATCCCAAAGGAATCCAAGCCTACGGTTTCATTCCTCATCATGAAGTTAAAAAACACAACCCCAATAATATCCGAAAGACTGCTTTCATAAATCACGAATTCCTTATTCCTCGAAGACAGGTTTCGTACACTGGAAATGGCTATCGAACTGCTGATCACACATAAAGGGATAACGTTGATAAGGCTGTCCCGAAAAGTATAACCTCCATATTGACTAAAGACGTATGCCAATATAAACGACAAGGCCAGAAAAGGCCCTAAGGCTCCAAAAAACGACTTCCTGATCAAAACCAGTTTTGATTTATTCAGCTCCAGTTCCAAAGCCCCTTCCAATACAATAAGGATCAAACCGGTAGTTCCCAACACCGGCAAGATGGAAGACAAGTCCGGCAGTTTTAGCTCGAAGAGCATCGTTCCCTGCCTTACCAACCAGCCCAACAGCAACAGCAGTATGACGGATGGGATTTTAGTTTTCTTGAAACTATAATCAAACAGGTATGCTATCAGCAATAAACTACAAAGTGTAATTATGATTGTTGTGGTCATGCGTAATTCGATAAAGGTTTGGCTTCATAATATATTCTAATCATATTTTGAAGCAAATAAAAAGAGTCTCCCCTTTTCAACTGATTTTTCAAAAACTTCTATATTCTGATTATGAATCAATTAGTCCCATAATAGGGAAAATCGACTTAATCTTATTGTAATAATAGCTTAAAAGTTTGAAAAAAAGTTTCATGAGTCAAAAAAAGGAACCATACTCCACTCATCATCCAGCCAGATTTAACCCCAAAAAAGAAAGTCCAGCCTAATAATTGAATACACATTCTAACTTTTCAGAACATAGATTAAGTAAAAAAAGAAACAATATTCCTGCAGTCCACTTAAGCTTCTTCTTCAAGCAAAACAATTCAAATCAAGAACAAACTTAGAGACTTACCCTAACTGTCAATCTCTAGTATTTTTCGTGGCCTCAAATTGTAACTTAATAGTCTAATAAAAACCAATGACTTATCGGATATGAATCATAAAATAACCAAAGGACCTAAAAGATTAGGAGGGGTTTTCCACTTCTTTTTCTTCTGAGATAATGATACCATCTTGCATGGTCAGCATTCTATCAGCCATTTGCGCCAGTTCCTTATTATGGGTCACAATGACAAAAGACTGCCCAAAACTATCTCTCAACTTAAAAAACAGCTCATGTAAGGCTTCAGCACTATGGGTATCCAGATTACCACTAGGTTCATCTGCAAAGATAATCTTAGGATCATTGATCAAAGCCCTTGCGACCGCCACCCGTTGTTGCTCTCCTCCACTTAACTCAGAAGGCTTATGAAATAACCGCCCTTCAATCCCCAGTAATTTGGCCAATTCCACTGCTTTTTTTCTCAATTGCCTTTCATCCTTCTTGGCAATCAGCCCCGGGATCATAATATTTTCCTCTGCTGTAAACTCCGGAAGCAGGTTATGAAATTGAAAAATAAACCCTATTTCCAAATTCCTATAAGCAGCAAGTTTATCACCTTTGAGATGACCTAAATTCTTATCTCCCACTATGACTTCACCAGCATCCGCATTATCCAAAGTTCCCAAGATATGCAGGAGTGTACTTTTACCTGCACCAGAGGCCCCCACTATAGAAACTATTTCTCCTGAATGGATGCTAATATCCACACCCTTAAGAACATGGAGATCGCCGTAATATTTTTGTATGCCAGTTGCTTTAAGCATGATCGATTATTTGAACAATTTCAAAGATAAAACTATTTAACGTATTAGTTCAAAAATGCATTTATTTTGGGAAAAAGAGGGTTAAAATCCTTGAATAATCCCCTTCCACTACTTAACTTCGAGCAAAAATTTTCGCTAGGATGAATATACACGAATATCAAGCTAAAGAAGTTCTAAAGGGTTATGGTGTTAAAATTCAGGAGGGTATCGTTGCTGATACACCGGAAGCAGCACTAGAAGCAGCCAAGCAACTCAACGCAGAAACAGGCACCTCATGGTATGTGATCAAAGCTCAGATCCATGCGGGTGGACGTGGTAAAGGTAAAATTCAGGAAACCGACTCTAATGGTGTGGTTTTGGCCAAGAAGTTGGACGAGGTAACTGAAAAAGCTAAAAACATCCTAGGAGGAACTTTGGTGACACACCAAACTGGGCCAGAAGGCAAGAAAGTAAATAAAGTTCTCGTTGCACAGGACGTTTACTATCCTGGAGACTCTGAACCAAAAGAATATTACCTATCTATCTTATTGGATAGAGCTAAAGGATGCAATGTCATCATGGCTTCTACCGAAGGAGGTATGGACATTGAAGAAGTAGCCGAAAAAACTCCGGAGAAAATCATCAAGGAATGGATCGATCCGAAAGTTGGCCTTCAAGGATTCCAAGCTAGAAAAGTGGCTTTTGCCCTTGGTCTATCTGGAAATGCATTGAAGGAAATGGTGAAATTTATCACAGCCCTTTATAAGGCTTACGATGCTACCGATTCTTCTCAGTTTGAGATCAACCCAGTGCTAAAAACTTCTGATGATAAAATTTTGGCAGTAGATGCTAAAGTGAATTTGGATGATAATGCACTATACAGACATAGAGACCTTGCTGAACTTAGAGATCTATCTGAAGAGGATCCTTTAGAGGTAGAAGCAGGAAAATCTGACCTTAACTATGTAAAACTTGACGGAAACGTAGGTTGTATGGTTAATGGTGCCGGCTTAGCCATGGCCACTATGGATATGATCAAACTTTCAGGTGGTGAGCCTGCCAACTTCCTAGATGTAGGAGGTGGAGCCAATGCCACTACTGTAGAAGCAGGTTTCAGAATTATCCTTAAAGATCCTAATGTTAAAGCTATCCTTATCAATGTATTTGGTGGCATCGTAAGATGCGACAGAATCGCTAGTGGTGTTGTGGAAGCTTACAAGTCAATCGGTGATATCAGAGTACCTATTATCGTAAGACTTCAGGGTACCAACGCTGAAGAAGGAGCTAAGATCATTGACGAATCTGGATTGAAAGTTTCTTCTGCTATCACCCTAAAAGAAGCAGCAGAAAAAGTTCAGGACGTTCTTAAAAACGCCTAAAAATATCTTATCTTTGTAGCCGCTATGAGGACAGCCTCCTTATAGCGGTTTTTTGCGCGCGTAGTTCAACTGGATAGAATATCGGATTTCGGCTCCGAGGGTTGAGGGTTCGAATCCTTCCGCGCGTACTGTACAAAGCCTGGTGAAAATTCATCAGGCTTTTTATTTTTTAGGTGTATTACTGCCTCTATTATTTTCACAGATCTCCAATTATCTGCGACGTGACAGCTCCCAGCAAAAAAAGTTTTTTTTCAAATTCGTGGTAATAAGGCAGTCCTCTCCTAGTCATTTATGGTTCTTCAAGTAATCTTTCAAACAAACTCTTTCAATTCCTTTCTTTTTATTTTTATTTCCTAATGATAAATTATATATTGAGGCAGAATTTATAGGAGGAGCAATTTCTCCTTTCCAGAAGCCTATTATATCATTACCATGAAAAGAAGAAAGTCCTTAAAAATAATGGCCTTGGGAGCTTTAACTCCCAGTATAAATATTTTTTCATCCCCAATGGATGCCCACAAAAACTATATAGAGAAAAACACAAGTTTATACTTTGAAAGTGATTGGGAACTTTGGCCTGATATGGATTGGGTAGGTCCAGAATATTGGGGCAACAGACTTCAGGATTGGAAAATTCAAAATGGCAAGGTACTCTGTCAAGTCAGTGGTCCAAACAGAACTTTGCACTGTCTCACCACTCAAGCAACTAGGGAAAAAGGAACATTGGAGACAAGTATTGATATTGAACCCAATCCCTCATTGCCAGTTTCTGATGAAAACTATATTGGAATTAGATTAGGCATAAAAGGTAAATTTGATGATTATCGCTCTGCCGCTGTGCATGGAAAGGGCATGGATATCGCTGTAACTACCAGCGGAAAACTAAAAATCAACAAGAAGCTCCTTCCTTTACAGACTGCAATCGAAGGTAAGTACACCCTTCATATAAAGCTCTCAGAGCATCACAGCCTCCCAAACATTACTGTTGACCTCATCAATTCATCTGGTGAGATCTTGCATACCTCCACTGAAGCAGAAGCTTTCAGTCATGAAGAAATCTCTGGTAATATCGCCTTGGTAGCCAATATCAAAGATGGTTCAAAAGAAATTCAGGAAACCACCACATCTGCCTCTTTTGCCAACTGGAAAATATCAGGCAGCAAATTGATATCAAGTTCTGAACATGAATTTGGACCAATCTGCTTTGCCCAATACACTTTACATCAAGGCACTTTAAAATTAACGGGACAACTTGCTCCTGTAGAACAGGTTTCAGGCCATAAAGTTAGCTTTAAAATCAAAGAAGGAAATGAATGGAAGGAACTGGCACAGTCGGAGATAGAGCCTATGTCCAGAACAGTTCACTTTAGACAGGAAAACTGGAACTACAAATCATCCATCCCCTACCGCATTCAATTAGAACTGCCCTTAAAACCCAATGGATCCACAGCTGTTCGTTATTATAACTATGAGGGGACGATCTCCAAAGAACCGGTCGACAAAGAAGATCTAAAAACAGCAGTATTCAGTTGCAACTGTGACTATGGTTTCCCAGACTCAGAGGTACCACTTCATGTGGCTTGTCACCAACCTGATCTGGCTCTATTCGTAGGTGACCAATTTTATGAAGGCACAGGTGGTTTTGGAATACAAACCTCGCCTATTGATAAGGCAGCACTTGATTACCTTCGCAAGTGGATGATGTTCGGTTGGTCTTATAGGGAAATTTTCCGCCACATTCCGTGTGCAATTATTCCCGATGACCATGATGTTTACCACGGAAATATTTGGGGAGAAGAAGGAAAGGCTGCTGACATTTCTGGCAGTTGGGGAGCACCCGCCCAAGATTCGGGTGGATACAAAATGGCACCTAAATGGGTCAATATGGTTCAGAAATGCCAAACCAGCCATCTTCCTGATCCCTATGACCCTACTCCTGTAAAAAGAGGTATTGATGTTTATTACACAGAGTGGATCTATGGTGGTATCAGTTTTGCCATTTTGGAAGACAGAAAATGGAAATCAGCCCCCAAACACGTACTTCCTGAAGAAGCAGATATTTGGAACGGCTGGATCCAAAATCCAGATTTTGACATCAAAAAACATCGGGTAGAAGATGCCCAATTACTAGGAGAAAGACAACTCAATTTCCTCGATCATTGGTCTCAAGACTGGTCTGGAGATGTAAAAATGAAATCCCTGGTGACACAGACCAATTTCAGTACTGTTTCCACGCTCCCTGCTGATGCTAAAAATGACGGAGTAGTTCCAGGATTAAAAATTCCTCAACCCGGTGAATATATTGCAGGAGATGTCATCAACGGGGATATGGACAGTAATGGCTGGCCTCAGGTCGGCAGGGACAAGGCAGTAGAAAAAATCAGAAAATGCTTTGCCTTCCATATTGCTGGAGATCAGCATTTGGCAAGTTTTATTCAATACGGTGTTGAAGAATATGGAGACAGTGGCTATGCCTTTGCAGGTCCTGCCTTGAATAATATCTGGCCAAGAAGATGGTGGCCTCCAGTGGCTGACACTGCAAGTCATTCTGAAAATAATCCTGCCTATACGGGAAATTATGAGGATGGATTTGGCAATAAAATGACCATAAAGGCAGTCGCCAATCCAAGGCTTACAGGTATGACGCCGGCCATCGTTTATGACAGGGCCACAGGATATGGTATTGTTACCTTCAACAAATCCAACAGGACGATAACCACCGAATGTTGGCCCAAATATGT
This sequence comes from Echinicola marina, assembly GCF_020463795.1. Classification (NCBI taxonomy): domain Bacteria; kingdom Pseudomonadati; phylum Bacteroidota; class Cytophagia; order Cytophagales; family Cyclobacteriaceae; genus Echinicola; species Echinicola marina. The sequence continues at coordinate 4,737,406 of NZ_CP080025.1, forward strand.
CCACCCAGTGAAAAACCCTCATGGACAATATGCTGGCTGGCCGATAACTATAGTACAAGAAGACAATTATGGTAGAAAAGCCGCTGCCTGGCTTCCAGAAATCAAGGTCAACGGACTTAGCAATCCAGTGGTAGAAGTAATAGAAGAAAATTCTGGAGAAAGCCTTTATTACATGGCTATTAAAGGAAATACATTTACCCCAAAAGTTTTTTCCAAAGGCACTTATACCATCAAGGTAAAAGACAGCACAACTGGAAAAACCATAGAGAAAAATGGCATAAAAGCCAGCTCAAAATCAAAAGGAACCCTGATGTTCAGTATATAAACCCAATTAGAGCGGCCCAAGGCCGCTCTTTTTTATGATGTTTTTCACCACCCCTTCGCCTGTTCATTTTTTCCCTCCATCCTCTTCCAAGCGCGATCACAACAACTCATAGGGCTACTATCAAAATATATATTATCTTCGAAGAATACATCAAAAAACAACTTATTGTTTAAGTACCATTCATCATGCCCAATTCCTATTCATCCATCACTTTAACCTATATTGTTCCGGTTTATATTGAAAACCAGAAGGCTCGAATCATTGAAAAATTTATCGCCCACTATGAGCAATACAGTCCTGAAGTATTAAAAAAAATCCTGTTTGTTTTTGTAGATGATTGTTCACCTGTTCCTGTTAATATCAATTCAAAAAAACTGAACTTTATCCTAGCAAAGATTAATGATGATATTAAATGGAATCAGGGTGGAGCCCGTAATTTAGGAGTAATGTTGGCCAAATCCAGCAAATTGATCCTTACAGACCTGGACCATACATTCCCAGAAGCAACTTTGGATTATGTTTTAAAAAAACCGCTTCCCAAAGCCCTTTATAATTTTGTCAGATTAAAAGATGGACAGAAGCATAATATCCATCCAAACACCTACTACTGCACTAAATCTACCTTTTTCAAATCTCTGGGTGTAGACGAAGAGTTCTGTGGCAACTATGGTTATGAAGACATCTACTTCCTAGAACTTCAAAAAAGCCTAAAGACCAAAATAAAAACGATCAAAAGACATCCGGTATGGGTAAGAGAACATAAGGAACTTCCTTCAGAATCCCACCACTTATTGATACGAGACACCAAGGTAAATCATGAATTATTGCAGAAAAAGCTTAAATACCTGAAAACAAAAGATCCATTTGAAGGTCACTCCAGGCTATTTCTTAATTTCTCTTGGGATATTGTAGACGAACATCTTATTGATGAAAATGCAGCAACTAATACCAATTTTATATAAAATCAAAACCCTAATTAACAATTATGAAACAGATCATTCTATCTATCTTTTTCTTTTGCTATGTTTTCATAGTATCCGCACAAAATGTAGCTTATAAAACAGCAAGCAATATTCCCTATTATAATGAAGACCTTAGTGCAGCTGATGAATATATTCAGCAAAGATGTGTTCTCGATATCTACTATCCTGAAGGTAAGAAGAACTTTGCCACAGTGGTATGGTTCCATGGTGGCGGACTGACAGGAGGAGAAAAGGAAATCCCTCAGGCTTTAAAGGATAAGGGAATTGCCATCATTGGTGTCAATTACCGATTATACCCTAAGATCAAAGCGCCCAAATATATAGAAGATGCGGCTGCAGCCGTTGCTTGGGCATTTAATAATATTGCCAATTATGGCGGTGATCCTTCTTTAATATTTGTTTCAGGTCATTCCGCAGGTGGATACTTGGCCAGTATGGTTGGTTTAGATAAAAGGTGGCTCAATAAGCACAGTATTGACGCCAATCAGATCGCAGGACTCATTCCATTTAGTGGTCACACCATTACGCATTTTACTGTAAGAGAAGAAAGAGGCATCCCAGGAACCCAGGCCATTGTGGATGATTTAGCGCCTTTATACCATGTTAGACCTGATGCTCCCCCTTTATTATTGATCACTGGTGATCGAAATATGGAAATGCTAGGGAGATATGAGGAAAATGCCTATATGATGCGTATGATGAAAGAGGCTGGGCATAAAGAGACGAAAATATATGAAATGGACGGCTATGGTCACAATATGACAGCTCCGGCTTTTCCCTTGTTATTAAACGAAATGAACCGTATTATTCAAAAGCAAAACAAATAAACCCATCAGAATCACCCTCAAAATTTGAGTAATCCAGTTGTTGGATTACTCTTTTGCTTTTAACCTATAGGGTTCGTTATTCTTTTTATAGTCACCAAATTTTGCACCATTTTATAATCTTTTTCAATCCTTAAGTTCATCGATCACTCCTTCATTAATAATTCACTAAATTAGTTTATCCAGTAAAAGGCCGCATATAATAATTCGGTTCTTTTAATAATTCAGTATCAGTATTCTTATACCTAATCCATACAATTGACACTCGTAATGATTATGTTTAAGAATAACCCTCATCACAAGCCCTGATAATCATGAAAAGGATGCACGCCCACACCAATTGGTTGACATTATTTTCCCTGTTCAGCCTATACCCACTCATTACCAAAGGGAGTGCATTCGAAGACAAAGTAGCAGATGTGGTAAGTTGGGTGGCCTTGATCGTAGCCCCAATCATCATAATCACAGTCTTCTTGATGGTCCATGTCCTTCCAGAAAAAATTGCGGAAAAACGAAATCATCCCCAGACACAAGCCATCAAAACACTATGTATACTTTCCTTGTTCTTTGGTGGGCTCTTATGGCCTTTGGCTTGGATTTGGACCTATTCCAAGCCTGTTTTTTATAAGATGGCTTATGGAACAGATAAAGGTGATTATCATGAGAAAACCTTTGACGACTTGAAAAAAGAAAAAGACCAGGATAAACCCTAAAACTCATTTCTTTCCATCTTACCTACTCACACTTGCCCTAATTCTTCAAAATGGAAATATTATTATTGCTGATTTACTCGGGTATTGTTTGGTTGATCTTTTTTAAGTTCAAGCTGCTACCTTGGAATACCATTTCTCAAGCCATAGTCATTATCATTCCTGTGGTGGCCATTGCCCTACTCATATTGATACTCAATATTGTAGCACCCTCATCCCATGATGTTAGGGTCATGAATTATAATGTGGAGATAGTCCCTCGAGTGACTGGCTTGGTGGTAGAAGTCCCCATCTCTCCCAACCAACATGTCAAAAAAGGAGAAGTTTTGTTCAAAATCGACCCCACCCCCTTCACGTTAAAAATCAAAAAACTGGAAGCCAAACTACCTGAGCTTGAAGCAAAATTGGTAGGAGCAAAGGCATTTGACAGGGAATTGGAATCCCAGCTAACCACTGCCAACAGCCAAATCCAAGTCATCAACACACAAATTGCACTGGCCAAAAAGCGTTTTGCCCAAACAAAAGAACTGGCCGAAAGTGGGGCTGGATCACAGTTTGAATATGAAGAAGCGGAAACCAACTTAAATAACCTTCAAGCACAACTTGCTGTGGCACAATCCCAAAAATCCCAAGTTATCCAAAAACTCTCTGCTCAGACAGAAGAAGGTGAATTGGCCGAAATATCACAGGCAAGAGCTGCATTGGTACAGACCAAGTCAGATATCGCCTATGCCCAGTGGGAACTGGATCAGACGGTCTACCGAGCCCCTGCAGATGGCAGGGTGATCAACCTCCAACTCCGAAAAGGTGCCATGGCCGTACAATTTCCCATCAAGCCAGTCATGACTTTCATCGAAGATGAGCAGTGGGTAGTTGCCCTTTTTCATCAAAATGAGCTTCGATATGTAGAAAATGGCAATGAGGCGGAAGTAGCTATCCGTACACATCCTAATAGGATCATCAAATGTGAAGTGGAGCACATTGTATGGGCCAATGCCCAAGGCCAATTGACTACTTCAGGCAGGCTCCCTGACACTAGGATAGATGGCTATCATGAAGGGCGTTTTGCTGTAAGACTGAAAATAGATCAAAACGAGGATATTTTTCTTGCTCCAGGAGCTGTAGGACAAGGAGCCATATACACTAAACATGGAAAAATCATTCACCTAGTTAGAAAAGTAATTATCAGAGTGGGAACAAAAATGGATTGGCTTGTACTTAAACTGCACTGATCTTATGAAGAATTTACCCTTTTCCTTTATCGGTATTGTTTTGGTATTATTAGGCCTTTATCCCTTTTCATGCAAGGTAAAAGAACCGCCAAGTCCTGAAGAGCTTCAGGAACAAGCTTTCGCCAATTTTATTCTCCCATCCACCTGGCAACAAGCGCAAGAATCGCAATCTGATTCTACTATGTTTATCGAAAATTGGTTAATGGAATTTTCAAACCCCATACTGGACACGCTTGTTCATGAGGCATTGGAATACAATTTGGATTTAAACGTGGGGGAAGCCCGTCTTTCGCAAGCTGAAGGCTATGTAAAGATGTCCAAAAGTGCGCTCAGCCCAGCTCTCAATATCTTAGGGCGGGAAAACAGCAAATTAGGTGGCGACTTTGCAGGAGGATTGAACGGTGCTATATTTTCAGCCGCATGGGAGTTAGATATTTGGGGCAAGCTCCGAAATGCCAAACATGCCCAAATCCAAGAATATGAAGCTGCCGCCATGGACCTCAGCTTTGCCAAACTTTCCATTGCGGCTGCTGTGGTCAGGAACTATTACCTGGCCATTGAAATCTATATGGAAAAAGAACTCGCCTCGGAAATGCTTGACCTTTCTGAACAACTAGTAAAAATCGCCGACAAGCGCTTTCAGGTAGGAATTGGTAATGAAAAGGACCTTGCTGTAGCTAAGGCGAGCCTTAACAATATCAAAGACGGTTTTAGCTTGCTGGAACTGGCTTATAACAACCAAGTCAGGGCGCTAGAACTGCTATTGGGCAGATACCCTTCCAGTCTTATAAGCCTAGAGGGTGATTTGATGGAAATCAACAGTATCATCCCTGCAGGCATTCCTCTTCAGATATTAGAAAGGAGACCTGATGTCTTAGCGGCCCAACATCGATTCAACGCAAGTTTTCATCGTGTCAGATCAGCCAAAGCAGCTAGGCTTCCTCAAATCAGCCTAACAGGAACTTTTGGGGCTGTGCACAGCAATATTTTTTCCTTGGTCCCTGAATTCTCCAATCCCATCAGGAGTTTAGGAGGTTCCCTGGTAGCTCCTATCTACCAAGGAGGTCTTCTCAAGGAAAACCTTGAAGTCAAAACCTATGAGCAAGAACAGGCGGTTTATGAATATGCCCAAACAGTATTGGCTGCCATAAATGACGTAGAAACCGCACTTGAAACGGTACAAACAGTAGACCGAAGAGAAAAAATACTAAAAGAGGAAGTCAAGCAGAACCAAAAAGCCTATGAGCTTCAAGAAATATCCTATAAAGTAGGTAAATCAGACCTTAGGGATCTTACCTTACAACAGATGGACTTATATACTTCCCAGATCACTTTGCTTCGAGTGCAAACAGAAAAAATCATACAAAGGGTCAACCTATATCTTGCCTTAGGTGGATCTATGTAGGATTTAATCTTCTTTGAACTTCTGCCAAAAATTCTTATTATCAATAACTGGCAAATTTTGATGTTTTTAAAACATTATCTGTATATCCGCTAATCCGCCATTAAGTATACCCTTCAAAACATTCTCACAAAAATGACACATATTTCACAGAAACAATTAATTAAACCTGTCTTCCGCCAGTTAGATCCGTGGAATCCGTGAGAACTAAACCACTATGCACTAGAAGTGCATAGGTTTGTTCAAGAATGAAATTCTGATACTTACTCCAGGATAAAATTATCCTGATCGTCAGTATTCGAGATGTCTCGATGGTGTTCTAAATACTCCTCAACCATCTTATCTGTTATATTGCCTGTACTCCAAGCACCATAACCAATAGCCCAAAAATGGCGACCCCAATAGCGTTTGCTTAATTCTGGATAATCCGATTGAAGACGTCGTGAAGTTCGACCTTTCATACGCTTTACCAAGTCGCTTATCGAATGTTTCGGGCTATATTCAATATGCATGTGAACATGATCATTACTTATTACGCCCTGAAGAATCCTAACATCTTCTGCATCACATATTTGTTTCAGCAAATCCCTACAGCGCCGTTGAACATCTCCTCGTAGTACAGGATAACGATACTTGGTAACCCAAACTATGTGGACTGTCAACCAACTCACTGTATGGTTTCCTCGACGATTGATTGATCCCATTTTCCAATATTGAAAAATTTATCCTAAACTGAAAGTCTTGCACTGAAAGTGCATAGTTTTCACTAGCGATTGAGACCAATAAAGCTACTGGTGTGAAAACGGATAATTACAAAACATTATTAACTTACCAATTAAAAGAAAAAGAGTAAATAATCCTCGGGGCAAGCCCACGAGGCATTATTGGTCAATCGAATATTTTTAATTGATAATTGGTCTTCAATTTTTTATATCCTTTTTCCAGCCCTTGACTCTTTACATAATTAGCGATCTTTTCCTCTGTTCCATGTTGGCCTACCGTATTGACAAAATATCCCTTACCCCAAAACTCCCCTCCCCAGAGCTGTTTTTTCACCTCTGGGCATTCTTTAAACACCTCTCGTGACACTAAACTCTTTATCGTTCTCACTATTTTGGTTATACTATACGTTGGAACCGATTGGATCAGAAAATGTACATGGTCAGCATCTGTACCGATTTCCAGAAATTTAATCTCATATCTTAGTTCTATCTGTTCACACGTCGATGTCAGAACTTTATCAACCTCTTTACTGAACACTACTCGTCTATATTTTGCTGAGCAAACTATATGGTACAGCAAAACTGATACATTATGACTCTTATGGATATACTTACTTTCTTGCGACATCGAGTCACAAGATAGTAAAACGAGGCTAGCCTCGGGGAATTTGACCCTAAGAGATTAAATGGAAGCCAGGAAACTTTCGATGAAATGGTTTGAACTATGGGAATCAGGAAACTTCATAGAGCTGCCCATAACAGAGGATTTTATCCATATTAGCCCATATGGTGTCATTGAAGGAAAAGATACCTATATAAACTTAATAGAGGCGAATAAAGATAAATTTCTTGGTCATCGATTTGAAATACATGACAGCCTTTACGGCAATGATAAATCGTGTATACAATACACCGCTATTCAGGACAATTTTCGCTTAGAAGTTACGGAATGGCATTATTTTAAGCAGGGGCTGATCCATAAAATCAAGGCATATTATAATATTCCTGGAGAAATCCGAGAAGACCGAAAATTAGAGGCCCTATAATATTTTCGAAAAGCCTATAGCGCATAAATTCTTAACTAAGCTAAAAAAATATAAGCTCGGAATATCTTTAATACACTGAAAAACAGCCTTCCAGGAATTTGTTCAAAATATATCCGACCCTAAAAACGAAGAAGGAATTTGAATAACTTTCAAATTCCTTCTTCGTTTTCTTTTTTGTTCTATTCTCCCAGAATATGACGCAACTTTTTCAAATAAGCTTCAGCATAACGCTGCATGCCTAAGTCAGTGGGGTGTGTTCCATCAACAAAATCATCATTCCCCAACCCTATTTCTTCATAAGTCATCAAATGCAAATTCTCAAAGCCTTGGGTCTTTAGCTTGTAAAAACTATCCTCGGTCCAACTATTAAGATCTGTATAGGTCTTTTTTCTTACAGGATCGATCAAACCATCTGAATATCCTGCATGTTCTACCAACAAAACCGGTGTATCAGGATGTTGCTCATTTAAGGTCTTGACAGCATCTTCGATCTTGGCCTTAACAACTTCCTCTGTAAAACCTCCTCCAGGTCCCAAATTTGGCAAACAGTCCAATACAAAAATCTTAGCATCAATGGTCTTGATATAGTCGATCAATTCCGGCTCCAACCTACCGTTTCCTGAAAAGGCCAAATTGATAATTGGCTCATCTAATTCTCTCCCAACGATATTTGTCCATGCCATTCCTGGGCGGGAGGCACATGCCCCTTGCGCTATAGAAGTTCCATAAACCACGACAGGTTTTTCTGTCCGTTTTGCCTTGAAACTGAATTGATCATTTGGTCCTACGCCAATCATCAAACTATCAACATGATTATATAAAGGAAGATAAAGCTGGTATTCCCTTCCATCCTCAGGACTTTCCGGAGTAATAAACTGATAACTTACCTCCTTCCCGAAACTATACTTTCCTCTGACCCAAATCCATTTACCAGTATCATCCTTTGTATAAAGGTCAAGACCGCTTACCCCTGTTGCAGGCATATGCGGCATTTGTAGATTACCACCTGGTTTATATTTTATCTTGATTTCTGCCGCATCAGATTGAAACCTCAACAATAAACCTGCTGAATGGCGAGACAATCCCCAAACAGGTTTCCTGACTTTTTCCTCTGCATCATCAGGTAATCGATTATATGCTATATTGTCAAATCCCTGTCCCTCCAAAACTAATTCATGAGCCTGCAGAGGGTCATACCAGGTAAGTTCTTGGGCAAAACCTGACAAAAAACTGGCTAAAAGTAAAACTGGTATTAAATAAATTTTCATGATTAGATAGGTATTTATTTCATCACTTGCTCTTTTCTCTGAGCTTCAAAATCAGCATCATATTCAGAATTTTTCTCAGTTGGAACAGCTGCATTAGTAGATGCTCTCCATTCACGAAGCTTTAATAACAGCTCCTCCACCTTTTCATGATGGTCCTCAGCCAGATTATTTTGCTCAGTCAAGTCTTCCTCAAGATTGTATAGTTCCAAATCGCCATCCTCAAAATACTCGTGCAATTTCCATTTGCCTGACCTTATCACAGATCCTGGACGAGTCCTGAAAAGAGGGTCTTTTGACTGGTCATCCTTAGGAGAATAAGCTTCCAGATAAATAGGGAAATGCCAGAACAAATCTCTTTCTTTTAATTCCTCATTTTCAAATAATAATGGACTCAAATCTTGACCATCCAAGTTCCTATTTACTTCCTCAGCATTGATCACTGCTTGTAAGGTTGGAAAGAAATCCATTTGCAAAACAGGTTCATCTACCTTTTTACCGGCTTTGATCAATCCTGGATATTTAATTACCAAAGGCACCCTAATCCCCCCCTCGTAATATGATCCTTTACCAGCTCTCAGTGGATATTGATTGGAGGTTTTCCTAATGCCACCATTGTCTGAAGTGAAAATCACCATGGTATTTTCTTCAAGTCCTAAAGCGGAAAGGCTTTCCAAAAGACGCCCAACATTCTCATCCATCGAATAGACCATAGCAGCGTAAACAGCATTATCCTGCCCACCTGAACCTTTTTTGGCTTTGAACTTTTCGACCAACTCTAGTTTACCCATCAAAGGACTATGAACAGTATAGAAAGGCAAATACAAAAAGAAAGGCCTATCCTGGTTGTCTTCCACGAATTTGATAGCTTCATCTGTCAGCCTATCGGTAAGGTACTCCCCTTCATGGCCATCCTCAATATGCTCAATATTATATGGACTGAAATACCCGTCTTTGCCAGGATTTCCTCTGTGATTACCACCAATATTGACATCAAAGCCCATCGTGGTTGGATCCTCACTGACATGCCACTTACCAAAAGTACCAGTGGTATAGCCATTGGCATGAAACATCTCTCCTATCGTAAACAAAGAATCTGAAAGTGAATCAATATTTTTGGTAGGAATCAATTTTCGGGTTTTGGCATTTCCCCTATCCGAAGGACTTACCGTATAAACCCCATGCCTTGGACCATACTGGCCACTGATCATATTGGCCCTTGAAGGTGCACAGTTGGATGCTCCAGCATAAGCATTGGTAAAAACCATTCCCTCTTGGCTAAATTTATCCAAATTTGGAGTCTCGTAGTAATCACTCCCCATAAAACCCAAGTCTTTCCAGCCCAAATCATCTACATTGATCAAGATGATATTTGGTCTTTTCTTATCAGAGGACTTTGATTCTTTATCCGTACAGGCCCCGAAGGCCACATTGGCCAACGCGAGCATAAAGGAAAATAGTCTGGCTGTTTTAAGCATTAACGATATTATTATAAAGACACTGTTAATTTTCAACAGAAGCCATTTCAAGCATTTTGTCAACGAACTTCCAGTTAGCAAATGCAGGAGAGGCATGTTCATTAGCAACGATCTCATCCAATTGTTTTAAAATTTCCGGATGAGCAACTGCCACATCATTTTCTTCATTTCTATCTGCTTCCAAGTCGAATAGTTGCCATGGATTTTCAGGATTCTTTGCAAGATCTGTTTTTACACCTTTCCATTTCCCCATACGAATGGCCAGCTGTCCCCTTTTTTCAGGATATTCAAAGTACAAAAACTCATGGGACAGTTGCGCTGAATCATTTCCTAACAAAGTAGGTAAAAAAGATATTCCATCCGAATAAACAGGTACATTTGCCCCAGTTAATTCTCCCAAGGTTGCCATTACATCATACTGGGCAGAAATATGGTCGGTAGTACTTCCTGCTTTAATTTTCCCGGGCCACCAAGCGATCATTGGCATCCTGATTCCTCCTTCATAAACATCCATTTTCAAGCCTCTCAAACCAGCTGTGCTTTCAAAGTATCCCGCATCTACCCCACCGTTAAAAGTTGGGCCATTGTCACTTGAAAAAATCACTATGGTATTTTCATCAAGTCCTAATTCACCCAGCAAAGTAAATATTTTCCCTACTTCCTGATCTAAATAACTGATCATAGCTGCATACGCGGACTTAGGAAACTCATGTGGCGCATAGCCCTGCTGTCCCAGATAGGGTTCTTCCTCAAATTTGCCCAAATAAGGTTTCAAAGCCTCATTCGGAACTTGCAATGAAACGTGAGGAATGGTATAAGGTAAGTAAAGGAAGAATTCCTCGTCTTTATTCTGACGAATAAAATGTTCTGCTTTTTCTGTCATCTTGTCCACGGCATATTCCTCTCCTATATAAGCATCGAAAAAGCCTTCATCACCAAATTTCAAATCATTCTTTTTGAAATTCTCCAATGCTACTTGATTGCCTTTACTGCCTCGTGAAGAAGGAGTATGAACAAAAATATAGGGGTTGTTTAGGCTATCCCATTGGTCATTTTCCCATAAATGGGTAGGATAGAAATTATGTGCCTGACGCTGATCCAGAAAACCATAAAAATAATCGAATCCCTGTTTATTGGGATGGCCCTCATTCCCGGTCATTCCCAATCCCCACTTGCCTATCCCAGCAGTCTTATAACCGGCATTTTGGAGCATTTCACCAATAGTCACCAGAGAATCTGGTATAGGCTGTTGTCCATTTTCCACCTCATCAGTAAAACTAGCTGGAAGTACTGGCTTATTGCCTCTGATATATGAATGCCCTGTATGCATACCCGTCAATAGAGCACATCTAGCAGGAGCACAAACGGGAGAAGCTGTATAATGCTGATTGAACAACATCCCTTCTTGGGCCATTTTATCCAAATTAGGTGTCTTGATCTTATCCTGGCCATTGGGGCCTATCTCACCAAAACCAAGGTCATCTGCATAGATATAAATGATATTAGGTCGCTTCATATGACCCGCTTCCTTCTTTTTTGTTTTTTGACAAGAACTAAACCCCATCAGGATTGCAAACCCAAAAACAATATACAATATGTTTTTCATTGAATTTATATTTTAATTCCTTTCTAAAAATACACATTTATATTCAATTTAAAACCAAAGCTTTCATTTCCTTACCTATGAAAACAAAAAAAGTGCTATGTCTTCTCAAACATAGCACCTTTTACTATTCATTATTGGATTTTATTTTTTATTTATGGTCGGATTACTGATGTCTTGATGAAAAATCTCTTCGGCCTCAGTATCCTCATACTTCTTAATCGCTTCAAGTAATTTGGTCTTCATTTCTTTTTCTACTTCCTGATAAGCCTCCTCTCCTGATACATTGTTCATTTCTGAAGGGTCCTTTTCCAAATCAAATAATTCCCAAGATTCTACTTGATTATAATATCTGATGATCTTATATCGATCAGTTTTCACGCCAAAATGTGGAGAAACATTATGCTCTCCTACTTCATAATAATGATAATAAAGCACTTCCCTACCTTTTTCAACTTTACCAGTTAATACTGGCAGCATGGATTCCCCTTGGAGATCTTCTGGGATAGCAAGACCTGCTGCATCCAATAAAGTAGGCGCAATATCCAGGTTCATGACCATAGCTTCAGATTTTGTACCAGGAGCTATTACTCCTGGATATTTCATCATCATGGGAGTGCTAAAGGATTCTTCATACATAAATCGCTTATCAAACCATCCATGTTCTCCCAAATAAAACCCCTGATCTGAAGTATAAATAACAATGGTGTTCTCCTCTAATCCATTTTCTTTCAAATAATCCAAGGTCCTACCGATGTTTCTATCCATGGACGCTGCAGTTGCCAAATAATCACGCATATATTGTTGGTATTTCCACTCTACCAACTCCTTCCCTGATAAATTACTCGCTTTAAGTTCCTCACGAATAGGTGCATAATGGTCAAAAAAAGCTTTCTTCTGCTCATCGGTCATGCGTTTAACATTATTATCCCCTACTTCATCAGGAAACATTTTAAGATCATAGCCCATGATCATGGTTTTGTCAACAGACATGTCATTTTCCATAGCAGCCAAGCGACCTTCATAATTATCGTAGAAATTATCAGGAATGGGGAAAGTCACATCACTATACATGTCCATGTCCTTCAGATCAGGCATCCAAGTCCTGTGTGTAGCCTTATGACCAATCACCACACAAAACGGCTTCTCTGGATCTCTACTATCCAACCAGTTTTCTGCGGCATCTTCTACAAGATCGCTTACATACCCTTCTTTTCTCACACGCTCCGCTTTACCTTTAACTATAAAGTCAGGGTTAAAATAGAATCCTTGACCAGGAAGAATTTCATAATAATCTAAACCTTGGGGATTTTCTCCCAAATGATACTTCCCGATCCATGCCGTTTGATAACCAGCAGCTTGCAAATGTTTCACAAATTGGTCCTGTCCTGGATTGAACTTACTATCCGTGTTTCTTCTAAAACCGTTCACATGACTGTATTTACCTGTCAACAATACAGCACGGCTTGGTCCACATATAGAATTGGTCACATAGGCGTTATTAAAAAGAACACCTTCATCGGCAATTCTATCGATATTTGGGGTCTCTGTAATAGTACTGCCATAGGCACTTATGGCCTGTCGAGTATGGTCATCCGAAATAATGATGACTATATTGGGCTGCTTTTGCTCTTTGGGCTTGGAACAAGAAAAAGCTGCGAGGGCAATAAATCCCCATATAATATTTCTAAACATGGAATAGTAATTTTATTTATTTGCTGTATATTTTTTTCCTAAATCATTGTCTCTCACCTCTGCCAATTTTTCCTTCAACCTGTTCTTGAACATTTCTACTACCTTGGCATACTGAGGATTATGCGATAAGTTATTAAATTGCTGTGGGTCATTGACCATGTCAAATAGTTCCATTCCTCCTGCCCCATCTTCTTCATATTGTATAAATGCCCAATCCTTATTTCTCAAAAGGAACAAATGCTTCCCATTCCATTTGGACACTGAAAATGCCATGTCCCTCACTTCAAACTCAGGATCATCCAAAGTCTTCACCAAACTTTTTCCCTGAATCGCATTCGGTAATTTTAGTCCTGCCAACTCAGCTACAGTGGGATACAAGTCAATCAATTCGGCAAAGGAATTGCTGACTGCAGGTTGCTTTCCAGGTACCTTGATAATCAAAGGCACCTTAGCCGATTCTTCATGAAGACTGACCTTCATCCAAAACTGATGTTCTCCCAGATGAAAACCATGATCCGACGTGAAAATCACTATCGTATTATCGCTTAAGCCTTCCACTTCCAATGCTTCCAATATCTTACCCACCTGCGCATCCATATAAGAAACCGACGCATAATAAGCGGCGATGGCCTTTTTCTCCTGATCTTCCGACATCCTTGCGTTTACACTAGTTACATAATTGATTCCATTGGCAGGAATATCATCCCAATCCCCTGCCACTTTTGGTGGCAAAACCATTTCCTGATAGGGATAGGGCTCAAAATACTGCTTTGGAGCAACAAAAGGCACATGTGGCCTAACCAAACCAACAGCCAGGAAAAATGGCTTGTCGCCTTTAGTTTTGATTAATTCTATGACCTTTTCAGCTGTTCTTCCATCAGAATGTGCCAGGTCATCGCCTTCCGCCTTCACGATGGTCATTACATTCCCTCCTTTCCTAGGAAGTTTACCAAAAGGATTTCCTTGTACCAACTCAGCCTCTCCCTCTGCCTTCCATTCCGGACCTTGGCTATTGTATCTTTCTGTCCAAGATGCTTCATCGTCGGCGCCATTAGAACCTGTCTCTATATCAATAGGAACTCCCATATGGAATATTTTACTCACCCTGGCAGTGTAGTAACCTTTGTTCTTAAAAAGCTGAGACCAGGTGACTTTGTCCTCGCCAATATTCTCTCTACCACTGGTATAACCAAAAGTCTCTGTCGCATGTGGATAATAACCAGACATAAAAGAAGCCCTAGATGGACCACAAATCGGAAACTGACAATAAGCCATGTCATACTGCATTCCCTCAGCAGCTAGTTTATCAATATTGGGCGTTATTTTCAAAGGATTGCCATAGGTAGAAACTGCATTCGCCGTCAAATCGTCGGCTATGATAAACAAGACATTGGGTTTTTCCTTTTTTTGTGCAAAAGCAAAGAGAGCATTTACACACATGAGAGCTGTGATCAGGTATTTCAATAGCTTACTTTTTTAAAGTGATGATTTAAAACTAAATAATTCAAAAGCTAAAATTTTATTTTTACTTCATAAAATTTCACCCCTACACCTAAAAACAAATTTAAAAAAACTAACGACAACTTTACCATAATTTTAAACCAATAAAACTGCTAATGGCAATTTTTTTATTAAACTATAAAATATTATCGATCCATTGCTATCCGTTAAATAATTTAAAAGACAGTTAACCGATCCTATTTCATATTGCAATCGAAAATAATTACATTTTGAATGTATCTTCTTTAACCCAATAAAAACTAAAAATTATGACGAAGAAAATATTAATGCTTGTCGGTGATTATGTGGAAGATTATGAAGCTATGGTTCCCTTTCAAGCCATGCTATCTGTAGGCCTGGAAGTGGATACCATAGGGCCCGAAAGAAACCAAGGAGAAACAGTTCCTACTGCCATCCATGATTTTGTGGGAGACCAAACCTATAAGGAAACACCGGGTCACCGTTTTGCCATCACCAAAGACTTTGATCAGGTAGACCCTGCTGATTATGACGGACTATATATTGCCGGCGGAAGGGCTCCGGAATATACACGATTGAATAAAAAAGTCCTTGAAATCACCAGGCATTTTTTTGACGCCGACAAACCAGTCGCTGCCATTTGCCATGGGATTCAAATCTTAACTGCGGCAAGAGTACTAAAGAACAGGACACTTACAGCCTATATAGCTATAGGACCTGATATTGAATTGGCCGGAGGCACTTGGAAAAACATTCCTGCAGACCAAGCTATTACTGATGGTAACCTGACCACCAGCCCAGCTTGGCCCGGTCACCCCGCTATCCTAAAGGAATTCTATAAATTATTGGGAATACAAATTTCGCATTCATAATCATTTATTTCTACCCTGAATCTATAGGCCCTGACAATTGTTTGGGCCTTATCCTTTTATAAGTAGTGACTAGTGAATTTTAAACAATCGTCCCTTTTATTGGTCTTATCTTATAAAAACACCATGCAATGAAAATTCTTCTTACAGGTGCCACAGGATATATTGGGAAGAGAATCCTCCCCTCATTGGTCTATAGTGGACATCATGTAGTATGTTGCGTTAGAGACAAAAATCGCTTTACATACCCAAAGGCTTTTGAGCAGCAAGTAGAAGTGGTGGAAGCCGATTTTTTGGATAAAAACTCTCTTCAATCCATCCCTAAGGATATTGATGGAGCTTATTACCTTGTCCATTCCATGTCCACTTCGGAAGATTTTAGTGAACTGGAATTTTACTCAGCCAAAAACTTTAGGACTTATCTAAACACAAGTCAAGTCAAACATATTATCTATTTGGGCGGCATTATTAATAATCAAGTACTTTCTAAACATTTATTATCCCGCAGAGCTGTAGAAGACGAACTGGCCAAAGGAAAATACCATTTTACCGCTTTGAGAGCGGGAATTATTATTGGCTCAGGAAGTGCCTCTTTTGAGATCATTAGGGATTTAGTGGAAAAACTACCTTTGATGATCGCACCAAAATGGCTGGCCACAAAATGTCAACCCATAGCTATAAGAAATGTAATTAGCTTTTTAAGTTTTTCCTTGTTTAATCCTAAGACTTATGACCAGCATTTTGATATTGGCGGACCTGATATTCTTACTTATAAGGAAATGCTCCTGGGCTACGCTGCCAATAGAGGACTCAAGAGAAAAATATGGATTGTGCCCGTAATGACTCCACGCTTGTCTTCCTATTGGTTGTTTTTTGTTACCAGCACCTCTTATAAACTAGCTGTTTCCTTGGTGGACAGCATGAAGGTCGAAGTCGTCTGTAAACCCAACACCCTTGCTGAAGAACTTGGCATTGTCACTATGGATTACCAGACAGCGCTAAGCAAGGCATTCACAAAAATCGATTCGAACGAAGTAATTTCAAGTTGGAAGGACTCCCTTATCAGTGGCCGTTTTGATCATGGCATTTCTGAATTCATCAATGTACCACAATTCGGCTGCATGATAGACCGCAGGACAATCCCTGTAGAAAATGAAGAAAAATGCTTAGAAAAAATATGGCAAATCGGTGGAGATACTGGATGGTACTATGCCAATTGGCTTTGGAAACTGCGTGGATTTCTCGACAAACTCTCTGGAGGTGTAGGACTAAGGCGAGGGCGTACCCACGTTCATACGATCAATAATGGAGATGCAGTGGACTTTTGGCGTGTTCTTTATGCACAAAGAGAAGAGAAAAGATTGCTACTATATGCCGAAATGAAAGTTCCTGGAGATGCCTGGTTAGAGTTCAAAATTGACAATCATACTTTGATACAAACCGCTACATTTAGACCAAAGGGGCTATGGGGAAGGATCTATTGGTATACAGTCCTACCCTTTCATGGGGCTCTTTTTGGGGGAATGATCAGGAAATTGGCCAGTTAATATACTGAAGACGTTTCGCAGTTAAGAATCTCTTCTTAGTTGGATTATACGCATTATTTTTTCTGAATTCACTCAATTCATCTAAATTATGGATGGGGCCACTCCTGCCTTCCTCTATCAATAAATCCCCTTGGATGATTTCAAATTGATTTTAATAAAATCATCAAAACAAATACCTTTAATCGGCCTTGCCATCCTTCATTTTCTCTAAAACTCCGAGCTATAAAAAAAGCTGTTGAAATCCTATTCCAACAGCTATTATAGTATAATTCATCAAAACGATCAATCCTCTACCTTTTTATCTAGAAACTTATCTCGTTCATAGGTTTCTATATGACGTTGTTTCTTGGTTTCATAAATATCTTTTAAAGTAATCATGATACCTGTCTCTTCTACTGCACCAAACTCATCGTTCATGGCCGTGCCAAAAGTCTTCATACTCGGTGAAAGGTTCATATAAGTATTGATCAATGGGGGAATATTTTCTCCCAAAGCCCTCACTCTTGTGTTGAGTATTTTATATCCTTCCTTATAATCTTTTCCTTCAAAGAGCTCCTTAAAACCCCTCACATCCGTTTTATAAGGCAAGGCACTGATAGGTGTCACCAAATGCTCGTTATCCGGAAAATAATGATTCATAAAATATAGGAGTAGATCTCTGGCCTCCGCATTGAAATGAGGAAACATGGTTACCTTGCCAAAAAGATATTCAACATCTGGGTTCAGTACCACTACAGCCCCGAGTCCATCCCAAAGATTATCCAAGGAAAAAACCCCTTTTCGATTATCCTTTCTTGGCTGGTATTTAGGCTGAACAAAAGACCTGCCCAGCTCAATAGTTTTTGGTAAATAGTCGTTCTTAAATTTATCGGTGAATTTAAATAAATGGGCGGTGGAAAGATTCACTTCACCGTATTCATTTTCTCCGGCATGTTTACATTTGATCAAGCGATATCCAGCAATGATCTCTTCCTCTTCCGGATTCCAGGCGATCAATTGTTCATAGCAATTTTCACAGGTGTCATTTTTATCGATATCCAAAGGCAATCCTGTTCCTCCTCCAGCACCTCTAAAGGTAAGCTCCCTAAGTCGTCCGATTTCCCGCATTACATTGGGGGAATTATGGTGATTTATTAAGTATACCTGATTATCACCATTATTGGTATGGCGTAAAAATCTCTCGGGTGTCAACTCCCTCTTTAAAATTTCCTTATCTACAGGCGCTATTATCTCTTGCATAAAAACTTAACTTTCTGTGGCTATGGAGTAAACGGTATTTTTCAGCTCCTCTGCCCAGTACTTTTCACTTTTAGAATCATCAAAATACTTGTAAGAAATCGGTTTTCCTACATGTATAGTTACTTTTTTGTTCTTTTGACCAAACATTTCATCGGCCAAATAGAGCATCTCAATATTTGCTTTGACCCCCAACTTTTTCCTGATCAGGGCCAGGTTATAAAAAAAAGACGAATTTTCCCCCTCTATATAAACGGGAACAATATCTTTTTTATATTTCTTTGCTTTGGCAATAAAGCTTTTCTTCCATTCCAAATCCTTGATTTCTCCCCCTTGCTTTCTGGATACCAGCCCAGCAGGAAAGACCAGCACCGCTTCTTTTCCACCATAGGTTTCCTCTATCAACCTTGCCGCTGATCTTCCATGTGCTCCGTGTTTATTAACTGGCACAAAAAGCGGTTCAAAATTTTTGATATTGGTCAATATATCGTTTACCAAAAACCGCAAATCCTCACGGTATTTCCCTAAAGCATACATGAAAGCAATACC
This sequence comes from Echinicola marina, assembly GCF_020463795.1. Lineage (NCBI taxonomy): Bacteria > Pseudomonadati > Bacteroidota > Cytophagia > Cytophagales > Cyclobacteriaceae > Echinicola > Echinicola marina. The sequence goes on from NZ_CP080025.1 coordinate 4,756,371, forward strand.
ATCCAAACCTCCCAAAGGGTGGTTGGAAGCAAATATTACGCTGTCTTTCAATGGAATATTTTCAGCTCCTTTAAGCTCAATCTTCACCCCAAATTCATCTATCAGCCCATTCACAAAATCCAAGCCCTGAAGATGACCTAGCTTGCCCATGATCTGATTGATTTCATCTTCATGGGCTATTCTTCGGATATAACTAAGTACAAAACCAGGAATCCACTTCAAAAGCGCCGGATTCTTGTCCTTAATTACTTTCCTTATTTCTATAAATTTATTTTCTGCCTCCTTCAACTGTGGATATTAAAATTTGACCAAAACTCTCCGCCAAACCTCACCAAACTTAAAGATTTGATAGACAGATTTATGCGGATTCACAAGGTGATTAAATGATCTTATTTGACGCCCATTGTTTAGGCTTCAAAAGCTAAAAATACAAAAAATTCACAAAGGGACACTTAAAAATTAATGCTTACCGACCTATTAGTCCACTTATTCTATCGTTATTGTTTCTGTTACCACAGGGCCAACCATAAAATATCCCAAAGCAGCTTTCTCTCCCTCAAGCAATTGGATATTGCTTGGCGGATTTTCGGGCAAGGGACTAAAAAGCCCTCCATCATTAAAAAGAAAACCCTGGAGGCTTTCTAGAAAATCATAGGCATCCTTATTTAACCTATAAAATGAAATCCTTGCCACATCCCCCTTTCTAAAAACTATATTGTCAATATCAAAACCATCTTCCAGCGCATCCGAGCCAAAGGTATCATCAAAAAGCAGGTAATCACCCCTCCTATTTAGCAAGGTGTCATTGCGGATTACTTTTATCCTGTAATAATTATTTTCCTCAAAAGGGACTTTTCCATGCAATGTGATATAATATCCCTCATCCCTGACCAAATTACCTTCCTTAAAAGAATAGCTCAAACTATCTATCTTTGGCGATTCCAGCAATGTGCCTTTAGACACATAATGTTCGTTCCCGAGCTTTACATGTAATGAATAATTTTGTCCTTGCCTTCCTGCGACATTGGTTTGGGGAAGGTACTTTAGAGAACTGTTCACAAATTGAAAATCATACCTTATTTGTCTGTCTTCATGAACAATGTACACTTCAGCATTTTCAATGGCTTTAAATCCTGTAGAATCATAATAATTACGGCTTCTACTTATTATTACCTCATTAAGTCCCCTGTTATCAGTCCAACTCCCCTCTATTACTGTTTGGAATGGCGCAGACTGCAATACAGGCCTCACCTCTTCCAAACAAGCACTGAGAAAAAGCATCATGAGAATGGTTCCATACTTCAAGAATTTCATAAGTTTAAAATTCAAAATTATAGGATATCGATGGCATTACTGTAAATAAATACGTCATCACCACTCCAGGTCTTTTAGAAAATATTTCATCACCTGGAGAAGATTGGTACCTCACATCATTATTGATGATGTCTGTAAACTGATATAAATAGGGATTTTTTCGTGCATAGAGATTATAGATGCTAAAACTCCAGCTGCCTTTCCATTTTTTGCCTTTGTCTCTATTTTTCCATGTAATAGCTGCATCCATACGGTGATAGTCAGGAAACCTGTCTTCATTTCTTCTGGGGCCGTACAGCGGAATCTCTTGGCTGTCCATTGCATAAGCCCCCACGGGAAAGCTTACTGCTTGACCAGTAGAATATATAAATGTAATATTGGCCAGCAATCTAGGATTAAATATGCGCTGAACCACCAAACTTATATCATGAGGTCTGTCGTATCGTGGATTATAGGCTTCGTCCAAACTAATACCTGACACCTTTCTATAAGTCCTCGAATAAGTATAGCTGAGCCAACCAGTAAAGCTTCCTGATATTTTCTCCAGCATAAATTCAGCTCCATAAGACCATGCCTTACCTTTTAATAATTCCCCTTCAATATTATCAGTAAACAATAGATCAGCTCCCGGCTTCGCGTCTACGATATTGTCATAATCCTTATAATAAGCTTCCACAGAAAAGTCCCAAGCCTGCGCTCCAAATGACTTAAATAGGCCAACAGCATATTGATCAACCCTTTGTGGATCTATATATCGATTTGACAGCACCCACCTGTCTATGGGCAGACCTGCTGAATTGTTCGCTGCTACCTGTAAATACTGGTAGTTCCTGTTATAGGCTGCCTTCACTGAAAGTTGCTCATCAACCTTAAACCTAAAAGATAATCGTGGTTCCAAGCCCAGATAAGCCTTCATTTTCCTAAAAGGCTTATAAAAGACGGTATCCATTATAGCTTCTTCTTCACTGCTTGGATCATCTTTATAAATATACTCCACTCCTTTTCCTATTTGATTATAAGCACTTAACCTTAAACCCGCTTCCACTTTCAACTTTTCTCCGAAATTAAAATCTCCGGAAACAAATCCATCATATTGCAAAGCATTAACAGGGTTAGTGACTACGGCCTCCAGACTACTCTCTGGATCAACCTCCATTTCTAATGGAAAAAAATGATAGTACCTATTTTGTACTCCAGCCTCCAAATTCACTCCTTCATCTACTATCCAATTCATGCTTCCTTTTACCCCAGCCTCTGAAAGCAGGTTCTGCCAAGTAAAGCCATCCTCCTCATCTTCAATATGCAAATCATAGCCATATTGTGAATAATATCCGTTGACTTCCAAAAACAGATTATCCTTGATAATATGATTCCAATTAAGGCTATTGATCCAATTTTTCCAGCCAAAGGCAAACAGTTTATCCACCTCCAAATAATCATTTCCTAAAAACGTGGTAAAGGTGATTCTATCTTGGCTTCCTGCTCTAAATTCAAACTTACCTCCCAAATCATAAAAGTATAGTAGGTTATTTTTAATCTCTTCATTTCCAAAAGCCTTCAAAAACAAATCAGCATATGTTCTTCTAGCTGAAAGCACAAAGGAAGATTGTTCAGAAAATAATGGGCCATCCAAACTCAACTTGGAACTGATCGTCCCTATACCGCCCTCTCCATGAATCCTGTCTGTCCTGCCAGTTTTCATCTTCACATCTACTACTGACGACAATCTTCCTCCAAGCCTTGCAGGTATGTTGCCCCGATAAAGATCCACGCTTTCCAGCGCATCAGGATTAAATACTGAAAAGAAGCCAAAGAAGTGCGAAGGATTATATACTGGAGCCCCATCAAGTTGTATCAGGTTTTGGTCCGCTGAACCACCCCTTACAAATAATCCCGTCGTGCCTTCACCTGCCGTCTGTATCCCTGGCAATAACTGCAGGCTTCTCAATACATCCACCTCCCCAAATAGTGATGGGATGTTTTTCAAAGTACTGATGGGTAGGCTGTTTCTTCCCATTGTCACGCTTTCCACAGGGGAGATTTCCGTATTCCCTTCTATAACCACTTCATCTAAATGCTGTAATAATTCCCTCAACTCCAAGTTCAATTCATTCCTTGCACTCACACTGTCCATTACAATATGCTTCGATTCATAGCCAACAAAAGTTACCACCAAGGTTTTTGGCAATTGAAAAGCGGCTATTTCAAAAACACCATCTTTATCACTTACCACTGCATTCGTTTCTTCACCTTCCCAAAAAACTGACGCTCCAGGCAGTGCTTCTCCTGTTTTTTCTTCCTTTATCTGTCCACTTATTTTCCTGCCTGCTTGGCCTTTGCCTGTAATAGGACTCAAATATGCCAGCCAAAAAATCACCAGGCAAAATGAAAAAGACTTTATATGGATACGCTTGTTTATGCTATCGGGGTACATGGGTAATCAAAATCCTTTAACTTTTAATCCTTCTGCCTGAAAACAAAATTTTGAATTAAGATAGTATTTTTTTTATGATAACTATGCTAGTAAGTTTACTATTAACCATTTACCCAGATATACATACTTGACATAGCTCATGTACCGTAATAATTTTATGAGCATTGTTTCGTTTTGATTTAAAATTCCTAATTTCAAGGCATGATTTGGGCGTATCCTAATGTTTCTTTATTGAGTATTCTAGCGGTGATTTTCTCTCTGCTCTATGCGGTATATTTGTACCGGTTTTATATTATCAATAAAAAGTTAAAGGTTAAAACTCACCGGCTTTTTCTGAAAATGGGCCTGAGGGTACTTTATTTTCTTTTGTTTTTGGTGGCCTTGGCGGGCCCTTCTGTGGGAAATGCCACTAAGGAAATCAAACAAGAAGGCAAGGATATCTTCATTGCAATTGATCTTTCCCAATCCATGAACGCCCAAGATATAGGTCCTTCACGACTGCAAAGGGTGAAATTTGAGCTAAAAAACCTTGTTAAAAATTTCAGTACCGACCGCATCGGACTGATCATATTCAGTTCAGAAGCCTTTGTACAATGCCCCTTGACCTTTGATCAAAATGTATTGCAGCTCCATCTGGATGGCTTGCATACCAATTTGGTACCTAACTACGGAACGGATATTGCGGCCCCGCTGACCCTTGCCATTCAAAAGTTCAAAACAGACGAAAACCAAGATCCAAAGTCAAAATCCATTGTATTGATCAGTGATGGAGAAAACTTTGGTGATAACCTCAACGCCATCATTGATAATATGAAGGAGGAAGGCATCAGGGTTTTTAGTCTTGGTGTGGGTACAGAAAAAGGAAGTACTATCCCTAAGGGAAATGGCATCATCATGGACAAAAACTCCAATGGACCGGCCATCAGTAAGCTCTCCAGTAATACTTTGAAAAGAATTGCCAGCGAAACCAATGGCCAATATTTTGAGATAAGTGATGATGCACAGGAAATTCCACAATTGATTACTACTATTGAAAAGGTAGAGGGTACTGTAACTGGATCCAGAACTGTAGAAGCCTCCGCCAATAAATACTTCTATTTCCTATTAGCGGCTTTAGGCCTTGCCTTGTTGGACATGATATTGCCGCTTAGGACAATCAGTATGTAAATAGAGATGCCTTTGAACTATGAATAAGATTATTCTGACCACGCTTTTATTGATTCCTTCATCTTGGAGCCAAATTTCGGATAGAAATAAGGCCATTGATAGTGCTGCTGAACAATATGGCAAGGCAGCTTATGAAGAATCTGTGCGTCAGCACCTGAACTTGCTCAATGAATTTGGCATTACTGCTGAGGAAGCTAATTTTGACTTAGCCTTGAGCTACCAATTCAATGAGCAGCAAGAAGAAGCCCAAAGAAAATTCTTGGAACTGAGCGCGGCCAGAAACAAGGCCATTGCCTCTTCCTCAGCCAATCAAAATGGTGTTTTACACGGCAGAAGTGAAAAGTACCAAGAAGCGCTCCAAGCCTTTAAAACTGCCTTGATCAAAGATCCCAACAACGACATAGCCCGTTATAATTATGAGTTGTTGGCCAGATGGCTGGAAAAAAATGAAGACCAGCAAAAAGACCAAGAGCAGAATGAAAACCAAGACCAAAAGGAACCATCCAATTATGCCAAGCGCATGAAAGCACAAGCGGATAAGCTGGTGGATCAATTCAAGTTCCAAGAAGCATTGGATGTGATGAACAAGGCTTTGGAAATCGATGAAACTGTTTCTCACTATCAGGAGTTTATTAAGAACTTAGGAGACATTAATGAAATCAATGAAAATTAAAATAATTTGTTTTTCCATTGGAATGCTGATTTTCAACCTGACTGCAGCAACAGTGCAGGCCCAGACAGCCATGGCCTATTTTAACCAAGCCGCCAAGCAATATGTCAATACGGATTATGCCAAACTAGGAGAAATATTACAAGAAGGCCTACAAAAATTCCCCAATGATCCCAAGCTCAACGCCCTGAAAGAAAAACTGCAAGAAGATCAGGAAAAAGAAAACCAGGATCAAAAAGAGCAGGACAAAGAGCAACAGCAAAATCAACAAAACCAAGATCAGCAACAACAAGGGGACCAAAATCAAGAACAACAGGACCAGCAGCAGCAGGAAAAAGAATCCAAGGACGGCAAAGGTGAAGAGCAAACCCAAGAAGATGGTGCTGAAGAATCCGAAAAAATGGATGAAAAACGGGGAGAAAAATCCAATCGCCAAGAAGCCTCCGATGAAAAATCAACGCAAGAGAGTGACCTGAGCGAAAGAGAAAAAGCCATGGAAGAACTCCGACAGAAATTACAACAGATGAATATTTCACCAGAACAGGCAGAACAAATATTGGATGCGATGAACAATGCAGAGATGCAGTACATACAGCAAACCAAGAAAAAGGCCACCAAAAGACCTGACAAAAATCTTCCTGACTGGTAATCGATAAATTTCTATCACCTTTTAACCATAAGCCCAAATGAAAGAAGTTTATATCATCTCTGCGGTCAGAACTCCTTTAGGAAGTTTCGGAGGAAAGTTATCAGGATTGAGTGCGACAGAATTGGGTGCTCAGGCCATTAGAGGGGCACTAAAGGCAGCCCATATTGAAGCTGAGGTAGTACAGGAAGTCATCATGGGAAATGTTCTTTCCGCCAACTTGGGACAAGCCCCTGCACGACAGGCAGCCTTAGGTGCTGGCATCCATTATAATGTACCCTGTACTACGGTCAACAAAGTCTGTTCTTCAGGAATGAAATCCGTTATGTTTGCTGCACAATCCATCATGTGCGGTCAAAATGACATCATGGTTGCTGGAGGAATGGAAAGCATGTCCAATGTCCCCTATTATATTCCCAAAGCACGTTTTGGATATAAATTTGGTAATGGTGAACTGATAGATGGTCTGGCAAAAGACGGTTTACATGAAGTCTATTATGATTTCCCCATGGGCAATTGCGCTGAGAACACAGCCAAACACATGAATATCTCCCGAGAGGCACAAGACCAATACGCCATACAATCCTATCAGCGCGCTGCACAAGCTTGGGAAAAGGGTTATTTTAATGATGAAGTGATTGCTGTGGAAATGAAGGGAAGAAAGGGTGAAAGTATCATCATCGATGAAGATGAGGAGTTCAAAAATGTGATTTTCGAAAAAATCCCTGGCCTAAGGCCTGTTTTTGATAAAGAAGGTACGGTAACCGCAGCAAATGCATCAACCATGAATGATGGTGCCGCGGCGCTGGTATTGGTGAGTAAAGAGAAAGCTGAGGAGTTAGGACTACAGCCTATCGCCAAAATATTGGGATTTGCAGATGCCGCAAGAGATCCAATTTGGTTTACAACGGCCCCTGCCCTAGCCATTCCGAAAGCCATAGAAAATGCAGGTTTGAGCAGCGCTGACATTGACTATTATGAAATCAACGAGGCATTTTCCGCAGTAGCGCTGGCCAATCAACAGCAGTTGAACCTAAGTTCGGATCAGTTGAATGTATTTGGAGGTGCTGTGTCCTTAGGACATCCATTAGGTGCATCTGGAGCCAGAATTTTGGCTACCTTAAGTTCAGTATTGCAACATAAAAAAGGGAAAATTGGTGTAGCAGGCATCTGCAATGGTGGCGGTGGTGCTTCAGCCATGGTCATTCAAAACCTTAGATAAAGTATCATCTTTCAAAATCCTCTATGAATATTAAATTTCTTCCGGTCCTCATGCTACTCTTAGCCAATAGCAGCATACTTTTTGGCCAAGAAGAGATTACTACTTATTATGATCTGGAAAAAAGCCAAATCAAGGAAGAGTATAGAATGGTGGATGGGCACATCACAGGTCCCTATAAACTATACTATGAAAATGGAGCCCTACAGACTTCCGGGCAATGGAAAGACGGAAAAAGAGAAGGCCTCTTTGTTTATTTTTCTCCAGAAAAAGGGGACACTCTTAAAGTGGTCAATTTCAAAGATGACAAAAGAGAAGGAGAATCCTATTCCTATGATTTGGATGAAAACCTAATCCAAATAGCGCGTTTTGCTGCTGATATGCTTGAAGGAGAAATGAATACCTATTATCCTGATGGCTCCATAAAACAAAAAACAATCTTTTTTGCCAACAAACCTCACGGTCAGAGCATCCAATACTTCCCTTCTGGAGAGGTCATGAATATTGCCAACTATGATCATGGTGTCTTGGATGGTGTTTTCAAGACTTTCTATGAAAACGGTCAGCTTTCTTCTCTTGAGCATTATGAAGACGGTCAGTTAGAAGGGGAATTAGTCGCCTATTTTCCAAGTGGCAAATTAGAAGAAAAAGCCATATATAAAAGTGGCCAGCAAAACGGTGAATTCATCAGCTATTTTGAAAATGGAACCGTGGCCCAAAAAGGCCAATACAAAAATGGCAAACCGGAAGGCAAATTCCAGTCTTTCTATAATACTGGTAGTCTCAGGGAAGAAGCTGAATATAAAAATGGCATACCTTTCGGTCAGCAACGAATCAATTTCCCTTCAGGAAAAAAAGCTGAAACCATTGCTTATAATAAAGATGGCCAAAAAATATCACATGAGTTTTTTCATGAAAACGGAGCAGTCCACAAAATCATCAAGTTCAGCAATAAACTGCCAGAGGGAATAGTAAATGTATATGATGATCAAGGGAATACCATAGAAATCATCCCCTATAAACAGGGCCAATGGGATGGCAGCTATAAGCGTTTTGACCAAAATGGACAGATATTATTAGAGCGAAATTTCAAGGCTGGTCTCAAACATGGCGAAGAAAAAGAATATTATCCTAATGGGAAACTAAAGTCCATAACCACTTTTGACCTTGATTGGCGGATGGGACCGTATAAACATTATACAGAAAATGGCCTGCTTAAAGAAGAAGGCTCCTACTGGTACAACAAAAAATACCAAGAGTGGACATACTTTGACCAGGATGGTGCTATCTTAAAGACGGAAATTTTCAATAAAGAAGGTAAATTAATCAAATAATTTTGGGGAGAAAGAAAGGTTAAAAACATGCTAACCCCTATTTTTGTCCTTTAATATTTTATTGGTCGAACTAAGCCTCCTTTCTGGTTTTACCAGTTGGAAAAATAAAAACAGCATTGTCATGAATACAGCAATAAAAGAAACCCAATTTGAATTCCCAGAACAGACTGGATTCTATAAGGGGAAAGTTAGGGATGTTTATATGTTTAAGGATAAGATTGCCGTAGTGGCATCAGACAGAATTTCTGCTTTTGATGTTGTGCTCCCCCTTCCTATTCCTTATAAAGGACAAGTTCTCAACCAGATAGCAGCCAAATTCCTAAAAGCTACTGCTGATATTGTACCCAATTGGGTAACTTCTACACCAGATCCCAATGTAACCATTGGCAAAAAATGTGAACCTTTCAAAGTAGAAATGGTTATAAGGGGATACTTAGCCGGCCATGCATGGCGTGAATATAGAGATGGAAAAAGGAGTATTTGTGGCGTAAGCTTGCCAGAAGGACTAAAAGAAAACGACAAACTTCCTGAACCTATCATTACCCCTACCACCAAGGCTGATGAAGGTCATGATGAAGATATCAGCAGAGAAGATATCTTGGCCAAAGGAATTGTAAGCGCTGAAGATTATAGCATTCTGGAAAAATATACCCGGGCACTGTTCCTAAGAGGAACAGAAATGGCAGCCGAAATGGGATTGATCCTTGTAGATACCAAATATGAATTTGGGAAATACCATGGAGAAATTTTATTAATTGATGAAGTACATACCCCTGATTCTTCCAGGTACTTCTATGCAGAAGGCTATGAGGCCAATCAAGAAGCCAACCTTGCCCAAAAGCAACTTTCTAAAGAATTTGTCAGACAATGGTTGATTTCCAATGGCTTCCAAGGCAAAGAGGGACAAAGTGTCCCTAATATGCCTAATAATATTGTAAATGATATTTCGGAGCGTTATATTGAGTTATATGAACAAATAACTGGTGAAACCTTTGTCAAGGCAGACAACAGTGATATGATGGATCGTATAAAAACCGCCATTGCAGAAAACATATAAGCGAAGAAATACATAAAGTAATTAGGCCATTTTGACCAATGGCAAAATTTGTAAGTTAAATCACATGAAATACTCAGTAGATAAAAAAGAACAGTTTGTAGTTTTCACCCTATTAGAAGAAAAGCTTGACTCTCCCCTTTCCCCTGCATTAAAATCAGAACTATTAACTGTTCATGCAGAGGGATACCACAATTTGGTCTTGGACATGAGTCAGGTCAAATATGCTGATTCGAGTGGGCTAAGTGCACTCCTTGTAGGACACAGGACATTTACAGAAGATGGAGGCATCTTCATCATCTCTGCTCCTCAGGATCATGTAAACAAACTTATTAAAATATCCATGCTAGATAAAGTACTTACCATTGTGGACTCTCAAGAAGAGGCTGCGGATGCGATATTCATGCATGAAATCAACGGAAGTGAGGAAGAAGAGGGCAACTAAATTTGGAATTCACAGTCACCATTTTAGGCGCCAATTCAGCTGTTCCTGCGCACGACAGGCATCAAACTTCCCAAGTAATCAACGTAGGCAATGACCTATTGATGATTGATTGCGGAGAAGCCACTCAAATACAGCTACAAAGATATAAGGTTAAGTCTTCTAAGATAAAACACATCTTTATATCACATTTACATGGAGATCATTACCTTGGATTGATGGGAGTGATCTCCACTTTTCATTTAAACAAGCGAAAAGCTCCGCTTACCATTTTCGGCCCCAAGGGACTGGATGACATCATTACCACGCAGTTAAGGTACGGCAATACCCATTTAAACTATCCGCTTAAGTTCATAGCTACTAATCCCGAGAACAAGGAGCTATTATTGGATGCCAAAAGGTATCAGGTATTTAGTTTTCCCCTTAAGCACCGTTTACCCTGTACCGGCTTTTATGTCATCGAAAAGGCAAGTCAGAGAAACCTAATCAAAAAACAGTTATTGGCCCACCCTATGAGTATAGAAGCCATTAACACCCTGAAAAATGGTAAGGACTTTAAGGACGAAAAAGGACAAATCATTTATAAAGTAGATAAATTTGCTTACCCGGCTCCTCCTTTGCGACGCTATGTCTTTTGCTCTGACACCATATATGACCCGAGTTTAGTACCTTATATCCAAGAAGCTGACTTACTTTATCACGAAGCCACATTTATGGAGAACGAAGCCTACAGAGCAGCTCTCACCTACCATAGTACAGCAAAGCAAGCGGCAACTATCGCAAAAGAAGCAGGTGTGAAGAAACTGCTTCTAGGCCATTACTCCACAAGATATCAGGACCTTGAACCTTTATTAGATGAGGCAAAAGATCTATTTCCCTGTTCTGAACTAAGTATTGAAGGTGAAACTTATACTGTTTAAATTAAAATGGAAAAACAACTGGACTATTCTTTCCACAATAAAAAAACCAATCTTTTCATTATTCTAAGTGGCATCTTTCTCACCAATGCTATTTTAGCAGAGATTATCGGTGTAAAAATATTCTCTGCTGAATCGACTTTAGGCCTCAATCCTGCCAATATCAGTTTTTTCGGGGAATATATCCTTGATTTTAATTTAACAGCCGGAGCCCTGCTTTGGCCAGTAGTTTTTATCACGACAGATATCATCAATGAGTATTTCGGAAAAAAAGGCGTAAGAAAAATCAGCTTTCTGACCGCTGCCTTTGTTGCTTATATTTTCATAGCCATTTCAATTATTACTAATCTTCCCCCTGCACAATTTTGGTTGGATGTAAACAGCAGCACTCCAGATGGAGCTCCCTTTGATATAGATTATGCCTTCAACACCATCTTCAGACAGGGTTTGGGTATCATTGTTGGAAGTTTAACAGCCTTCTTGTTGGGTCAGCTTATTGATGTTTTTGTATTTCAAAAATTAAGGAAAGTTACCGGAGCAAAAATGATATGGCTCAGGGCAACGGGCTCCACCTTGGTCTCCCAGTTGATCGATTCCTTTGTGGTCTTAGGTATTGCATTCTATGTTTTTGGTAACTGGTCTATAGAGCAATTGATTGCTGTGGGCATCATCAATTATATTTACAAATTCACTGTGGCCATCATTCTTACACCATTACTATATCTTGCTCATGATATCATCGACAAATATCTGGGCAAGGAGTCATCTGAAAGGATGATGGAGGAAGCAGCTTCCGACACTTCTTTTTTATAGTTCCTCTTATATTTAACCCGAAATATGCATTAGCTTATCTACGCCGCGGCGCACAAGTATTACGGACTGAAAATGCTTTAAAATCAGATGCTTTGCTGCTGTTTTCGACTTTACCTAGCGGTAGACAGGTTCACCATCCGCCCTGCCTGAGCAGACAGGCACGGCGGATGCCTCAGTCTCCAAACAGCCTGATTTTCTTGCATTTTCAGCCCTCACTACGATTACTAATGTACAATCCGGGTTTAACTTGTAACCGCTTCCTCTTTATTTTTCTCCGCCAATTGCTGAGCTAGAATACTCCCCATCACAAGCTGTAGGGCGTGATAAAGCATTACAGGAAGTAAAATCACACCAAATGTCACTGGGTCTGGAAAAAGGACCTTTCCCATAGCGGCACCTTGAATAAGGGACTTCTTGGATCCACAAAATAAAACGGTAATCTGATCTGCCCGATCAAAGCCCAACAGCTTGCCTATTCCAAACATGGTCAAAGCCATCACTGTGAAAAGTAATAGCATCAAAGCCCCTAAACCCAATAAAAAGCCCCAACTTTCCTCTTCAAACATCCCTTGCCCCACCGCTGCAGAAAAGGCAGAAAACACAATCATCAATATGATGGATTGATCTATATATTTCAGTAATGTCCCATGCCTGTTGACCGCTTTTCCCAAGACCTTATGAAGGAGAAATCCTGCCACCACAGGGAATAATACCTGCAAACTCAGCTGCCAAAATGTATCCAACAAATCAAAACTCATATGGCTTCCTTTCAGAAACAACTCCATCCATACCGGGGTGATAAAAATCCCCACAATACTGGATATACTGGCATTGAATATCGCCGCAGGAATATTTCCTCCAGCAATGGAGACCATCACCACAGAAGCGGATACTGTAGAAGGCAATGCTGAAAGATAGAAGGCTCCAAGCCATATATTACTGTCTTCCTCTCCAAAAATGCTTTTGACTAAAAGTACGATCATCGGAAAGACCAAGAAAGTAGTGACCTGAATGAGCAGGTGGAGTTTCCAATTGGATAAACCCGACTTTAATTTTACAGGGTCCATTTTCACACCATAAAAGAAAAAGATAAAAGACACCCCATAATGGGTTATTTCTTTAAAAGGAATCACACTCTCTGGGCTTCCCCATTCTGGAAATAAATTCGCTAATAAAATCGTACCGATTAAGGCCAAAAAAAAGCCATTTAAGCCGGCCTTAACAATCACTTGTTTCAATTTGGTCATCTATTAAATAGAATTAAATCTTTCTTTTAAAATTATCACAAATCACGGCCGTAGCAATGGCTACATTCAAAGACTCTGCACTACCGAACTTGGGAATAGTCAGTCTACCATCTACCAAGCCTTCCAATTCAGCTGAAATCCCTTTTGATTCATTGCCCATAAGGATGATGCCTTCCCCATTTAAAGGGGCCTGATGTATATTTTCTCCATCCAAAAACGCCCCATAAACTGTTTGATCTTGTTGGGACAAATAGGTCTTCAGTGAGGTATAAAAAAACTGAATCCGTGTAAAAGAGCCCATGCTGGCATGTAATACTTTTGGGTTATAAAAATCAGCAGTTTGCTCAGAAAAAACTAGCTTCTTGATCCCATACCAATCGGCTATCCGGATAATGGTTCCCAAATTCCCCGGGTCACGGACATCGTCCAAAGCTATGGCCAATTCTCCTTCTTTTACCTCAAATGATTCATTTTCCTTGATCTTGGCCACTGCCAAGGCCTCATCATTGGTCTTGAAAGCACCTGCCGATTCAAGATTTTTAGAAGACACCAAAAAGCTTTGGCCAGAAAAGTCATCTACCAAATCAGTATGCTTTGCATAAAATTTTTCTGTATAAAGAAGTTGCTTAACTTCAAAATCAGATTGTAATAATTCCGTTACATTTTTGGCACCTTCGACAAAAAAAGCATTCTCTTGCTTACGGAATTTTTTCTGTTGTAAGGATTTAATAAACTTAAGCGTATTTTTGCTGATCATTAAGGTCGAAACATTGTGAATAAAACCAAATATATAAACTTTATACTATGCATACTTTTATTGACCTCCTGTTCCTTGACCAAGGGACTGGATGAAAATGAGTACTTGGTATATGATGTTGACCTGAAAGGAATCCAAGCCAGCAATGAAGCAAAGTTAAGAGAACTCATCAAACAAACCCCTAATACCCGCATTCCAATCTTTAATATTTCTCCCGGTGTACTCATTTATAATATCGGGAAAATGAATTATGACAGCCTAAAGCTTACCGAGAAGAAAGCAGATTATATCCAACAACAACATGAATTGGAAACCCTGCTTGAAGAACAACCAGGCAATAATCAGCTCCAAAGAAGGTTTTATAAAATTAACAATAAGATAGAAGACCTGAACAAAAAGCTAGACTACGGCAACTGGTTTATGAGAACAGGTAATCCCAAATCTATCTACGACAGCTCAAAAACTTATAATACTGAACGGGAAATGAACAATTACCTGGTAAACCATGGTTTTTTTGATGCAAAGGTCAGCACTGCTATTAAAAGAAATAAGAAAAAGGCTTTTATCACCTATAATATCTCAGAAAAAGAGCCTTATATCATTGATAGCCTTTATACCCGGTCCGATAATGAAAATATCTATCGGCTGCTCAGGGAAAATAAAAGGAATGAACTCATTATTCCCCAAACCAAGTATAACCAAGAAAACCTGACGAAAGAAAGGCAGAGGGTGGAAGAGTTGCTCAAAAACAATGGCTATTATACTTTTTCAAAATCCTATATAGAGTACAATGTCTATAAAGACACTGTAGACAAAACAGTTTCAATAGAACAACTCATCAGAAAACCAGCCTTTTCCCAAGACCATAAAGTATATACCATTGATTCGGTCATTTTCAATATTTCGACACCAACAGATGTCATTTTGGATCAAGAAGTCACGCGGGAATATGATGACATAACTTATATCATGTACAGAGACCGCTACTCTGAGAAGATCATTGACTCGAGGGTATTTATCAATAAAGGAGACCTTTACAGTCGTTCTGAAGTACTGGAAACCCAGCGCCAATTGGCCAATTTGGACATTTTCAGGTTCGTAAATATTGCCTTTGACACCCTTGGAAACAATATTACAACAAGAATCTACACCCAACCCAACGAAAAATATCAAATCACCAATCAGCTGGGTGCCAGTATAACAGAGCAGCTTCCTGGTCCTTTCTTCAGCCACTCCCTAAGGAACAGGAACCTTTTCCGTGGATTGGAAATTTTTGAATTCAATTTCAGGGCTGGATTAGAAGGGGTAGCATCGGCTACTACAGCTGGAGGAGTGTATAGAAGTAGGGAACTCAACACTTCAGCATCAGTAATTTTCCCTCAATTCCTCTTTCCCTTTAATAGAAAGGCCCTCAACCAATTTGGCCGTTATAATCCCAGAACTAGGACGCTTGTGGGATACAATTATGTGAATCGACCAGAATATGTACGAGAAGGCTTCAACACAATCATCGCCTATAGCTGGGCCACAAGAAACCAGAGACAGCAATATACCATCAATGCCCTTGATGCCAACCTGATCCGCTCAAACCTTGATCCAACCTTCGAAGAAAGGCTACTGGAACTGCAGGAACTAGGCAATAACCTGATCAACTCTTTTCAGTCATCCTATGTGAGTAGTATTTCAGGGCAGGCAATCATCAACTTCAACCAGTATGGTCTTTTCCAAAGAAACCGTTCCTCCTTACTTCGCTTATTTATGGAAAGTGGTGGTACTTCGATCAATTTCCTTAACAAAGCCAACTTCGAAAACAGAAGCTTGCAGTATTTCCAGTTTTTAAAATTCCAATCAGATTTCAGAAGATTTATTCCACTCAGCAGAAAAAGTACTTTCGCCTATCGTCTTAATGCAGGCCTGGCCATTCCCTACGGAATAAGTAATGGCGTATTGCCTTATGAAAAGTATTTTTTTGCGGGAGGTAGCACCAGCATCAGGGCTTGGCAACCAAGACGTCTCGGGCCAGGCTCATATACCCCAATTAAAAATGAAGAAGGTTATTTTGATTACCGCTATGAACAGCCCGGTGAAATCCTGATGGAAGCCATGTTTGAATTTCGACGAAAATTGTTCGGTTATTTTGATGGGGCCTTTTTTATCGATGCCGGAAATATATGGACCTTAAAAGAAGATCCGACCCGAGAAGGAGCCCAGTTTAAAGCAAAAGATTTTATTAGCGAAATCGCTGTTGGTACAGGCTTGGGACTTAGGATGGATTTTGACTTTTTGGTATTAAGATTGGATATGGGAATAAAGGCCATCGACCCGGCAAGGCCCAAGGGAGAAAGGTTCATTTTGGATCAACTCTCCTTCAAGAATCCATTGGGTGAAAAAGGACAGACAGTATTCAATATTGGTATTGGATATCCTTTCTAATCCATTAATTTTAGAATTTGATCAATTAATGACTATGCATAAAATCAGCAAAGAACAGATTTCAGAAGATTTTAAACTTATACAAGACCATATTTGCAAAGAACTTGAACTGGGCGATGGCAAAGCCCAATTCATTGAAGATCTTTGGGACCGCGAATTGGGCGGTGGCGGTAGAACCCGCATCATTAAAGACGGAAATATCATCGCCAAAGGTGGTGTGGCTTTCTCTGCCGTACATGGACCAACACCCGAAAAGATCCTGAAAAAACTAAAACTGGAGCAGGCCGATTTCTATGCCACCGGCGTTTCCATTGTCATTCACCCTGACAGTCCATTGGTTCCCATCATCCATATGAACATCCGGTATTTTGAAATGAGCAATGGTACTTATTGGTTTGGAGGGGGTATTGACCTTACGCCACATTATGTCGATTTGGAAGATGCCAAATATTTTCATACCGAACTAAAATCCACCTGTGATCAATTCAACAAGGATTTTTATCCAAAATTCAAGGAATGGGCAGATAACTATTTTTATATCGCCCACAGAAACGAAACGCGCGGCATTGGCGGCATCTTCTTTGACCGCTTGACGGCTACTGATGAAAATGATTTTGCATCTACCTTTGATTTTGTGAAATCGATCGGCTATATCTTCCCTAAAATTTACCGCTACTTTATGGCCAAAAATGCCCTGTTGCCATTTAATGATGAACACAGGAAATGGCAGGCATTGAGAAGGGGTCGCTATGTAGAATTTAACCTTGTGTGGGATGCTGGGACAAAATTCGGACTGGACACCAATGGACGTACAGAAAGCATATTGATGAGCATGCCTCCACAAGCAGAATGGGAATATATGAACATCCCTGAAGAGGGCACAGCAGAGGCCAAAACTTTGGAATATTTGAAAAAAGGGATTGACTGGTTAAGTTTATAATGAAGTGATAGAGACAATAAAAATATGGGATGAGGAGCTTTTTTTGTTCCTGAACTCCTTTCACTTTGATTGGCTTGACCCGGTAATGTATGCCATGACTAAAACCTTAGTGTGGGTTCCTTTATATGCTTTTTTGGTCTATATTATTATTAAAAAGCTGGGGCAAAGCAGCATCTGGATATTCATTGGGATCTTTTTGGCCATCCTGATTAGTGACCAAACGACCTCCGGATTTATGAAACCTTTCTTTGAACGGCCACGCCCTTGTCATGACCCAAGGTGGGAAGGCATCATGTTCAACTACAAAAGATGCGGGGGGATGTTTGGTTTTGCCTCATCACATGCCTCCAACACCTTTGCTTTGGCTACTTACCTCTGGCTCACCTTCAAACGCAAAGTACCTGGCTTTGGCTGGATGTTTCTTTGGGCGGCTATCGTAAGCTACACCCGGTTATACCTCGGTGTGCATTATCCTGCTGATCTCATCGTAGGAGCTATCGTGGGACTCCTCGCTGGATGGTTTTCATGGTGGTTGGTCATCAAGATAAAAATGACAGCCATTCGAAAAGTAGAAAAAATGGATGAATAAAATAAAAATAAGCCAGGTAAAGCATAATATCCTGGCTTTTATATTTTTTCAACAAGGCATAAATTAATTATCATATCCTTTGATCATTCTCTGGATATATTTGCCCACAATATCAAATTCCAAATTGACCTTGTCCCCTACTTTCAGTTGATGAAAATTGGTATGCTCAAAAGTATAGGGGATAATCGCTACAGAAAATCTTCCTGGACCTGAATTGAAACAAGTGAGGCTGGTGCCATTAATGGTAATAGAACCTTTTTCTACGGTCACATTCCCTTTGGTATCATCAAAGGAAAAATCAAACAGCCAACTACCATCTTTAGAAGAAATATGCTGAACAAAACCTACTTGATCAACATGGCCCTGCACAATATGTCCATCAAAACGTCCATTGGCAGGCATACAACGCTCCAAATTCACTTTTTTTCCTACCTCCCACTCACCTAAACTGGTTTTTTGAAGGGTTTCATCAATGGCAGTCACCCTATAATTTTCACCTTCTACTTTCACCACAGTAAGACAAACACCATTATGGGCAACAGATTGATCTATTTTTAATTCTCCTGTAATAGCGGAGCTTATATCAAAATGAATATTGGTACCTTCCTGGGTGATTTCTTTTATCTCACCCATGGTTTCTACAATACCTGTAAACATGAGAGTCTGCAAATTTAAAGTTCATAATATCAGGCAATAAACTAAATTGCCCTTTGAGAATTAAAATTAAGCCATTTAATCCATTAACTTAGCATTAAAAAGAAGATTCACTTAAAATAAGTTCATACATCAAGCATGTTAAAACTGGAGGACAGCTATTCTCATAAAGGCCAAAGAAAAGCATTGGTCAAAACACTTGAAAACAAGGGTATCATGGACAAAAAAGTGCTGAATGCCATCGGCACCATACCCCGACATTTCTTTTTTGACAGTGCCTTGCATTCCCATGCTTATGATGATAAAGCCTTTCCCATTGGTGAAGGTCAAACCATCTCCCAACCATTTACCGTAGCTTTCCAAACAGAATTACTCAATGTCCAACCAGGTGACAAGGTTTTGGAGATTGGAACGGGATCGGGATACCAGGCAGCCATTTTGTATCTACTAGGAGCAGAAGTCCACTCTATCGAATACAATAAAAAACTGTACCAACGAACCAAAAAATTCCTGCCCAAAATTGGTATCAATATCAACTTCTACCAAGGTGATGGTTCTTTGGGGCTGCCCGAGCAAGCTCCTTTTGATAAAATAATCGTCACTGCCGGGGCTCCAGTAGTCCCCAACTCTCTCTTAAAACAGCTAAAAATTGGGGGGATTTTAGTCATTCCTGTAGGTGATAGAAAAACCCAAAAAATGATGAAGTTCATCAAAAAAACCGCCAAGCAAGTAAGCCAAGAATCCTATAGCAATTTCGCCTTTGTCCCCTTACTGGGAAAAGAGGGGTGGGAATAATCCGAACAATATTCCAAAAACAAGTATTTTTTTAACCTTTATTGAGAAAATATTTTATATTTTCGTGAAAAACAAACACTAAATGACCAAGATAAAGAAAGTACAAGAGTCTGAAGTAATCATGACGGAAATGGTATTGCCCAATGACACCAATACCTTAAACAACCTTATGGGGGGCAAATTAATGCATTGGATGGATATTGTGGGCGCAATAGCAGCCCAAAAACATTCCAACCGCATCGTAGTGACCGCTTCTGCAGATAGTATTTCTTTTCAACACCCCATAGCTTTAGGGAACGTGGTCACCCTTAAGGCTCAAGTTACCCGCTCCTTTAATTCCTCAATGGAGGTATATATCGAGGTGTGGGCTGAAGACATACCTGCCAATATAAAAACAAAAACCCATAGGGCTTTCTTCACTTTTGTGGCTGTGGATCAAAATGGTCGACCTATAGAAGTACCAAAATTAGCCCCTACCAATGAGGAGGAAGAAGAACTTTTTGCCGGTGCCCTAAGAAGAAGACAATTGCGCTTGGTATTGGCTAAAAGAATGGATCCCAAAGACGCTGTTGAACTGAAATCTATATTTGGATTCGAAGACGCATTGGGCAAAAACCAATCTTCAAAGAACTAATTTATTTGAGCCCATTTTGTTCAAATATCTAATGAAATACCGTTTATTGGGTTGTTTGTCGATGTATTTTTAAGCATTTTAGCCATATGGAAGAAATTGATCTATTTAAGCTTGGATTGTTCATCGAAGAGGACATTGTCCTTATTCCTGAAGAAGCCAAAGAATTGTTATTGGCAAGAAAATTCAACAAATACAAGACTGATTTACCCTCCCAAAACTCAAAGGCGGATGAGCCTCTAGCAAGTCAAGGTGAAGGCACTTTAGCTGTAGAAAACAATGAATCCTCCCTATCCGCTACAATTGATTATGAGGGAGAGTTCGGTAAAGGATTAATGGTCATATACCAAGGGAATCTACTACCTGACGAACTCAAGGATTTTCTACTAAAAATCCTAAGGGCCGTTTCCCACTCCTTAAAGGATATTGCCTTGGTATCATCCACTCACTTGGAATCTTTGGACCATAGTGCCATCAAAAAGCTAAACCCACATAAGGTGTTGGTATTTGGCAGATTGAATCACCCTTTGGCCCATCTTAAAGAAGCCAATTATGAAGTGACTACTGAAAAAGACGTTGAATATATATTTGCCGATGACCTGCAGATCATTTTTGAAGAGGAAAACCTAAAAAGGAAACTTTGGAAAAGCCTTCAAGTGTTTTTTAATATCAACAAATAATCAAGGCTAAAGCAAAAAAATATATATCCATGCAGGACAAGAAAAAAATAAATGCCCTAAAGCGATTCAGGTACATCAGTATGGCAGAAGGCGCCTCCTTCCTTATTTTACTATTTATAGCCATGCCTTTAAAATATACACTAGACATGCCATTGGCTGTAAAGTATGTTGGGTGGGCCCATGGCATATTATTCATGGCCTATGTTTACCTGGTCTTCCCTACGAAAACCATACTCAACTGGTCATTTAGAAGAACCCTATTTGCTTTAATTGCATCAGTCCTTCCATTTGGTCCATTTCTATTTGATCGCAAAATAAAGAATCAATTAAGAGATATTGAGGTTACTAATGAATAAGCAGTTACTAATTGAAATTGATCGAAAGAAAAAAACATATTTACCCAATCAATAGAGGGCTCAGAAGGTACCTGATCAAGTATGGAAGGGAAATAGATATCCCTATCCATTATAAGGAATTATTACGCTATGTGAGCTCTATTTCTCTTTATGATTCCAAGGGAAATGATACCTTATGGGAAACCGTTTTTTATAATGAGCAGGACCGGGAAGACATCCATTATAACCTTAAGAAAATTTACGCTATCCTAAAAGCCGAAGGGGACATGAGTGTCATGCAACACTTGTATGTTGATCGTGTAGACATATGTACTTACGGCAATACCCAGCCTTTCAGGGTAAGGATTGTAAACCGCATCAATGACAACTTTGATTATTTTTATGTAAAGATGGCTGATGCCTCCAGGGTATATGGTTTGGAATTAGAGCATCTACTCTCCCCCAACAGAATGGGTTATCTCGTCTACAAGGATACCCTTGTAGAAGAACATATTGCGGGAATACCGGGCGAGCAGTTTATGCGCCAGCACATACACGATCCACTGCTCAACCCTATTCGAATATCTAAGGAATTTGTAAAGTTCAATGAAAGGTGTTTTGTACGCCTATTGGGAGATATGCACTCTTCTAATTTCGTCGTAGACGTAACCCCTGATTTTGAGGAAATCCACTATAGGATAAGGGCCATTGATTTTGACCAACAATCATATGAAGGCAAAAAATCAGTTTATCTCCCTCAATATTTTAAGCAAAACAATACCTTGATCCAGTTGGGCATCAAACATATCACACCAGAATCCATGGCCCAATACCAACGAGAAGAAAGGGCCTTAATCGCCCATAGGTTAAAAACTTCAACCAAAGAAATTGAAGACATCCTGTATAGTATGGAAAGGGACACTATTTCCACCCCGGAAAACATCGACAACCTAAAAAAAGATCTCTCCAAACATTATAAAACCAGTGCATTCCTGGATTGTAAAAACATGGGAGAAATACTTCGGCTGAGCCTAAGACAAGTCCTACATAAATAATCATAGCTTAATTAGCTATATCATTCGATGCTTATTATTTTTCCCAAAACAATCTAAGCATTTTTATTCCTCCTATTGCTGATTGATCTAAAATTGCAGTTGGCAGCCCCCTAAACCCTAATTCGCAGAATTCTTGAGTCAAACTTTCAAAAGTCTACAGATATCATTTAAAAGATATTCCTTGGCATAGTATATGCTTTATTTAGGTTGGTTATGCGGTTCATTTTCATCGCAATTATTGATGAAGAGATAGATGCAAATCATTGTACCCTCAATCAGGATTGAGCCCAATAATTAAATTTTGAACCAAAAATAAAAACGAAGATGATTCAGACTGAAAAAAGAGTTTTTAAGAAATTAGGTTACAACAAACAGGAATCAGAAAAGATCGTAAATTCATTAAATAAATTGCTGGCAAATTACCATGTCCACTATCAAAAGCTCAGAAACTTCCATTGGAATGTCACTGGTGGAGACTTCTTTGATTTACATGAAAAATTCGAGGAGCTGTACACAGAATCTTATGAAAATATTGATTTGATAGCCGAGAGAATCCGAGTATTTGGCATGACACCACTGAGTTTGATCAGGGAATACCTTGAACACTCAGAGATCAAAGAAGTAGGAACAGACTTACCGTCTGATGATATGGTAAGAGAAGTTTTGAAGGATTTTGAAATATTGGCCGAAAACATGAATGAATGTGCCGAAAATGTAGCAGAGCTCGGTGATTCAGCCACAGAAGATATGTTGATCGCCATGATCAAAAGTATAGAACTCCACCATTGGATGTTGACCTCGTTTTTGAAATAAAAAAAATCCCCGGTTTTAGAACCGGGGATTTTTTTTGCCTTATTTTTTCTTGGAATTAAGCCGCGTTTCTGGCTGCATTGATAATTCCAAACATTGTTCTCAATATCAATTTCTGTAAGATGGTATTTTCTTTGCCTGCATCCAGCATTTCCTGAATAGCAAATTGTTGAATAGTTATCAAAGGCAATACTATCTTTTCACGTATTTCAATTGACTTCTTGCTCACTTCATTGTCCTCAAGAAGTGTTGACATTCCAGAAACCTCTAGAATCTTATCAAAGGATCTTTGATATTCTTCGTGCATCAATGCCCAGAAATCTCCATAGGTCTTATCATCCTTCAAGTAAGCTGTAGCAGGGTAGAATGATTTGGCGAGTGATTGCATGGAATTCCCCATGAGGGATCTAAAGAACAATGAGTCTTGATAAAGCTTAACCACTTGATCTTTCTTACCCCTTTTTTCCATCTCATCGATGGCTTTACCTACACCATAGAATCCAGGAATATTTTGTTTCATTTGCGCCCAAGAGCCCACAAAAGGAATGGCCCTCAAATCTTCAAATTTCATCCCCTCTCCTTTACTTCTCTTCAGCGGTCTAGATCCAATATTGGTCTTTCCGAAGAATTTAAGCGGCGTTACTTTCTCCAAGTAAGGAACAAACTGTGGATGGCTCTTGAATTCTTTATATGCCTGATAACTGATATCAGCCATTTCATCAATAAGAGCCTTTTGATCCTCCGTCAGTCTATTATCCACTGTAGGGTACAAATGATTTTCCAATCCAGCACTTAACAGTTGTTCTAGGTTATAGGTACAAGAAACCGGCTTGCCATAATTCGCAGAAATGGTCTGTCCCTGAATGGTAACTTGGATTTCCTCATTTTCCACTTGGTCACCCAAAGAGGCATAGAAATTATGCATATTTCCACCACCTCTAGCAGGAGGCCCCCCTCTTCCGTCAAAAAATATGACACTAACATCATACTTTCTGGACATCAATGTCAGGCCTTCTTTAGCTCTCAAAATAGACCAGTTAGCTCTAATATAACCTCCATCTTTGGTCCCATCAGAGAATCCTAACATAATGGTCTGCTTGCCACCTCTTGATTTAAGGTGCTTAGCATACACAGGATCGGTATACAACTGTTCCATAATTCCTGGAGCAGCGGCCAAATCATCGATAGTCTCAAATAATGGAACGATATCCAATTTAAGATTGCCTTTTGGTGCAAGTGTCAATTTGTTCAACTGGTATACTTGAAGTATATGCAGTGCAGATTGACAATTGGAAATAATATACCTATGAAGTCCTTCTGTACCATTATTATCCTGTACATAGCTGATGGAAGCAATGCTCTCCAACATCTCCTGATGAAATTCATCCTTAAGACTCTGAGGACTTGGCAATGTTTTGAAGTTGAGAATCTTCTCGATCTTCTCTTTCTCTGTTGCGTCTTTGTATGCAGCTAGAGCATCCTTCCCTTCAGTTACCTCGATGATTTCTTCCCATAAAGCCTCATGCTTACGGCTGTCCTGTCTCATGTCCATACTGGCAAAGTAGAAGCCAAAGACATTTACTTTCAGAATATACTCATCTAAAAGATCCAAGAACAAACCATCATGCTTTTCAATGATGATATCTCGGGCTTTTAGCAAGACCTCCAAAAGCTCTTCTTTGGATTTGAAGACTTTTTCGCCACTGAAAAGAGTTTTATATATCCCCTTCTCTGCCTCAAGCATCAATGGTTCTACCCCTGTGAAAGTCAATCTTCTTCTTACTTTCCTAATGTCCCTGTATAGACATTTCAAAATAGTTTCTTGGAGCTTGTCCGCAACACTCATGGTGATTTGATGGGTCACAAAAGGATTACCATCCCTATCACCACCCGGCCAGAATCCAACTTTCAGCAAGTCAGGGTTGTCCCATTCATGTAGAGGGATATCCAATTTTCTCAAAACTCGAGCCAGGATATCTGGAATACTCTTATAGAAAACATGCTCTAAAAACCAGCAAAGACTGACAGCCTCCTCATAAGGAGAAGGCTTTTCCCTATTGATAAATGCGGTTTTCCCCAATTGCCTCAACAAAGAATCAATGCTGCCCAGATCGTTATTCCTGATAGCAGTCTCCAAATCAGTGATGATGGCCAATACATTACCAGGATAAAACTGGGTTGGGTGAGCAGTTAATGTAAGTCTGATAGAAAAAGTTCTTAGCTTTTCTATCAATTCTTCTTTCTTTTTATCGCTTTCAGCCCTTGAAATCAATGCATTCATGGTCCCTTGCCCCTTTACATCATTGATTTTCTCAAAAGCAGCGTCCTCAATTGAATCAAACAATACAACCTGTCTTTCCACATACTGAACCAATTGGAACAACAAATTATGCTTCTCTTTCATTGAATGAGAAGACATCATGCCCTCAAAAAACTGGTTAATAATCTCTTTAGGTGTTTTACCTTCTTCAAAACCCTTATGACAGGCCGATGACAATATCGGGAGCAATGTCCCCGTACGATAAATATCATCGAAAGGTAAATCAAGAAATAAACTGTTATAAATGGTAAACCTTTTGGCCACCTCAGTCTGGTAGGTATTTGACATGGTTTAAAGTAATGTTTTATTAAAATTTCAACTTAATCAAAACATGGTAGTACAAATACATTTTGATCAAAAACACTGCAATCTAAAGAAAATAATTCACAAAAACCGACTATTTTTTAAATTTTAATCAAAAAAACAGCCATTTTTCCGACATTTTATCAATCAGTCAGCATTTTTAATCAAAAGTATAGTTATATAAATATTCGAACCTATTTCACTAAGTTCACCCAAATATATTCTACCAAAAAGCTATATATAAATTTATCATTTTTTCCTCAAGTTCTATGCCTAGGGACAATCATAATATATATTTACCTTCATAATTTCATATAAATCTATCCAAAACGTGAAGACATTTATCAAACCACTAGCTTTTCTGATACTAACCTGCCTTTGGTCTTGTGGACAAGAAACCAAGAAAAGCACATCAGACACTAAAAACCCCACTCCTATGATTAAATTTTGGCTGGGCACTTACACATCTAGCCCTGAACAGGGAATCCATCTCATAGGCTACCATCCCGAAACTGATAAATTTGATTCACTTTTGCTTCAAGGAGAGATTAAGAATCCTTCGTTTGTCATATCAAACAAAAAAGGGGACTTATTGTTTTCGGTTCAGGAAATTGGTGGAGAAGAAGGAGGAAGTGTATGTGCTTACAAATTTGATGAGGCAAATAACTTGCTTAAAAAAATCAACAGCTCATCTACACTTGGTAGCGGTCCTTGCTACATCACGCTTGATCCGACTGAAAAATACATCATGGCCGGAAATTATAGCAGCGGAAATCTAGCAGTAATCCCTATCAATGCCGATGGCTCCCTAGCTGCAGCTGTCCAAGAAATCAGTCACGACGGCAAAGGTATTGATCCCAATCGTCAGGAAGCTCCCCATGTTCACAGCCTGGTATTTCATCCCAATGGCAAACAGGTTTTTGTAGCTGACCTTGGAACGGACAAGGTCAACATATATGATTTTGACCCAAAAAATGAGCACCCCCTCAGCCCTTCTACTCCTGCCTATTTTGAAGTAAAAGAAGGATCAGGGCCTAGACATTTGGTATTTAATCAAGCAGGTGATAAAATTTATTTGATACATGAAATGACTTCTGAAGTAGGGCTATATGACTACAATTTAGAAGAAAACAAAATCGTTCACTTAGACACATATCCCCTTGTTCCTAAAGACTTCGAAGGTGCATTAGGAGCAGCGGAAATAAGAATCTCCAATGATGGAAAATTCTTATATGCATCCAACCGTGGTGATGCTAATGAAATTACCGTTTTCAAAATAGATGAAAACACGGGAACCCTAGATAAAATACAGCAGGTTTCTTCCGGTGGCAAAACCCCTAGAAATTTTGCCATTTCTCCGGACGGGGAATACCTCTTCTCTGGCAACCAAGATTCGAATGACATCTATGCCTTCAAACGTAATCCTAGCACTGGCATCATTAAGCAACTGGACAGCAAAATCACCATTCACAAACCCGTCTATTTCTTTATGGTTAAATAGGCCTTACTGATCGATAAAAGTAAAGGGATAAATTAGTTGAAAATTATAGCTGTTCATCCCTCTACTTTTTATTCTTCAGGTATTTTGAATCCCAATAAAAATTTATAATTGACAGCTATTCCTCCTCTCTTCCCAATCAACATAAACAACTGACTACTAGTAAATAATAAGAAATGGCACTTAGATGCTTTTTAGAAATCAACAAAACTCCTCACCCAATAATAACCCAATACCAAACACTTTTTCCCTTTCTACCATAGATCAAATCTCCAAAATCAAAACAAAACACACTTCCATTTTTTATTCTAAAAATAATAATTGGCATCACACCAATAGGATCGGTTTGTAGTAAATATTAAATATTGCTCAAAAAGCAAAAAAAAATTTAGCTGCATGTATATTATGTCAAAAGTATCATTACCTTTGAAGCAAATCAATTAATATTATCATTTATTATTATTATCATGAACACAGGAAAAGTTAAATTTTTTAATGAATCTAAAGGATTCGGCTTTATCATTGACGATGAGTCTTCTAAAGAATACTTCGTTCATATCTCAGGATTGGTAGACGAAATCAAAGAAGATGACGACGTTACTTTCGACCTTAAAGAAGGAAGAAAAGGTCTTAATGCAGTGAATGTAAAATTATCTTAAGATATAACATTTAATGACATTACCGAAAGCTGCTTTTTATTAGCAGCTTTTTTTATGCCTTGTCCCAAGCTATTTCAGGATTATAAAAGATTTTCCCTTCCTTTACTTCCAGCGGGGAAGCAATATTATTGTGATACAATTGCCCTGTTCCAAGCCCCTGCGGCAAGGTGGTATTATAACTGGAAGTCAATTGGCTTATGGCGTTTAAGCCAATATTACTTTCAAGCGCAGAAGTCATCCACCAACCTATCCCAAGCTCTTCCGCTAATGCAATCCATTCTTTTGTATCCTTGATTCCCCCCACCAAAGTTGGTTTCAAAATGATATAGGGAGGCCTAATGATCTCCAACAACCTTTTCCTATCACTGGATTTACCTACCCCTATCAACTCTTCATCAAGGGCAATATCCAATGGACTTTGCTCACAAAGTTCGGCCATACTTTCTGTTTGGCCCGCCTTTATTGGCTGCTCGATACTATGTAAATCAAACTTTGCCAAACGGTCTAGCTTAGTCAAAGCATCACTGGGACTAAATGACCCATTTGCGTCCACCCTGAGTGTAATTTCATCCGCACTAAAGTTCTTTCTTATATGTGCCAAAAGCGATAGTTCCTGCTCGAAGTCTATGGCCCCGATTTTCATTTTTATACAGGAAAATCCCGCCTTGAGTTTTTCTTCTATTTGCTGGAGCATAAAATTCACATCTCCCATCCAAATCAATCCATTGATATCAATGGATTGATTTTCGGAGTAAAAAGCATTTTCGAGTATTTGCTTCTTCCCTCCATGGAATAAATCCAATAATGCTGTCTCAAATGCAAACCGTATACTGGGATGTTCGTCAGAAACAAAAGAATGGCAAAAATCCAAAATCCCCTCCTGGGACCATTTAAACTCCTCATTCTTCAATTTTCCCACATAAGCGTTCAATATCTCCTCAAAATCCAGTATATCATCTATGCTCAACTTCGGAAGCGGCCCTGCTTCTCCCCAGCCTTTGACGCTCTCCTCTCCTTCCTTGCCCACGCTGACAAAATAAGTGTCTTTACTTTTTAATACTCCCCTTGAAGTACCTGCATCAAACCTGAAATCCAATCTGTGCTTTTTATAAGCAACATCCAACCTAAACGTATTTGACATGTTTATTTCTTCTCCTATTTCTAAACAATTATATTTGCACTCCTGAAGAGCAAAACTAAAGGAATTGTACAAATTTCTTTCTTGTTCTTCATTAAGAATACCAAACTACTGATATTATTCTTCCTATGGAAAGCAGGCCTGAAATCAAATTATCTGACTACCAATACGAATTACCTGACGAAAGAATTGCCAAATTCCCACTCAAAAAAAGGGACCATTCCAAATTACTTCACTTTGAAGAAGGGAAAATCAATCATCATCGTTTTTTTAACCTTCCAGAACTACTTCCTGACAATTCCCTGATGGTATTCAATAATACAAAGGTAATCCCCGCCAGATTGATCTTTAAAAGGGCTTCAGGTGCTAAAATTGAGATATTTCTATTACAACCCATCGCTCCCAATCAAGTCATCAATGAAATTATGATCCATGAGGGACCAGTCACTTGGAAAGCTATGATTGGGAATTTAAAAAAATGGAAAGATAATGAGTCCCTAGAAGGCTTGGCCATTATCAATGATCAAGAGGTCAAAGTATCGGCTACCTTGGTGGACAGGGAAGCTAGGTATGTTAAGATATCTTGGGACAAGCCTAACACTCCTTTTGCGTCCATTGTTGAAGCATCAGGAGAAGTCCCCTTGCCCCCCTATTTAAACAGAAAAGCAACCTCTGAAGACAAACCCAGGTACCAAACTGTATACTCCCAAAAAGAAGGAGCCGTAGCAGCGCCCACAGCAGGACTTCACTTTACGGATGATATCTTAAATCAGCTCTCTGAAAATGGCACCAAAAAGGAATATTTGACCCTCCATGTAGGTGCTGGCACCTTCCAGCCCATCAAGGACGAAAATGTAACTGACCACCCTATGCATAATGAGCAAGTGGTCGTAAAAAAAGAAAATATCAAAAATCTTCTAGATCATGATGGAAATATTATTGCAGTAGGTACTACCTCCATGCGCTCCCTCGAAAGCATATATTGGTATGGTGTCAAGTTATTAAACGAAAAGGATAAATTGTTCTTAATCCCCAAATTATACCCTTACCAAGACCATGCTAAAAAGCCCAGCGTGAAAGAAAGTCTCCAAGCTATATTGGATCATATGGAAAGTGAAAACATAGAAGAGATTACAGGCAGCACCGAAATATTCATTATGCCTGGATACCACTTTAAAGTTTGTAATGGCTTATTGACCAACTTCCATCAACCTGGTTCTACATTGATATTACTGGTAGCGGCATTTACCAAAAATCACTGGAAAAACATATACAAAGAGGCCCTGTCCCAAGACTATAGGTTCTTGAGTTACGGTGACAGTAGTTTATTATGGCATCACAAAAAATAGGATAAGATCAAGCACCAGAACCTAATTTATTGATTCCGTGGATTAACTTTTGATAATAAGTTCTTCCTACAGGTACATTTTCCATTTCAATGGTGACTTCCTTAGGTGAAATAGTGGATATCTTATCAAGTCGGACAAGATAAGATTTGTGGATCCGAACAAATTCATCCTCAGGTAATATTGCTTCAAATTCCTTCAGAATATTCCTGAGGGAATATACCTTATCCTTGGTCACTAAAGTGGTATAGTTTCCATCCCCCTTTAGCCAAAGTATATTTTTAAACTTTACCCGTCTTAGGCAACCTTTATCACGAACGAAAAGTGCGTCTTTTATCAAAAGTTCGTCGTGATCGGAGTGGTTTTTCTCTAATTTTGAGTGTTTTTTGTTTGTTGCCATTCCATGATGTGATATGATTTCCCCCATAATTTTCTTTTTTGACTTTGGAGATGTTTTTATCAGCCGCTTTTATATTCATCACATTTAAGTCCCCCTTTAAATAAAAAATACTGGAACGAAAAATTCATCCCGCATCTTATTATTACTGTTTCAGAGTTCAAGCAAAAACGATCTGTTATTTTCAATAAGGCCTTCTATACTTTTCAATCTTATATAAAGATAAAAAATAATATACATATTTATGTATTTAAAAATCATTTTTTTTAATAAATATTAAAAAAAATAGCCTAAAGACATTCCATCCTTAGGCTATTTAAAATCTTAAAAATTACTTCTTTTATCCTTTTAACGCCTCTCCTTTTTCCAAAGCTGCTAGATTCTTCTTACCATACGCGATCTTTGTGATGACCACATATAAGACAGGTACCACAAAAATCGCAAGGAAGGTAGCTGCTAGCATTCCACCAATCACTGTCCAACCTATCGTCTGTCTAGCAACTGCACCAGCCCCATTTGAGAGGGCCAGAGGAACTACACCGAGGATAAAGGCCAAGGAAGTCATTACTATAGGCCTTAATCTTAGTTTAACCGCTTCAATTGTTGCTGCCAATAACGGCATGCCTGCATCAACCCTTTCTTTGGCAAACTCCACGATCAAAATAGCATTTTTAGCCGCCAAACCAATCAGGGTTACCAAACCAATCTGAGCATAAACGTTATTATCCAATTTGGGCAGAAAAGTAAGTGCCAAAATCGCCCCGAAGGCACCCAAAGGAAGGGCCAATAGGATAGAAAACGGCACTGACCAGCTTTCATACAAGGCTGCCAACAATAGCGATACTAAGATAATGGATAATGCAAAGATCAAAATGGTGGTATTTCCTGATGACAATTCCTCTCTACTCAATCCTGAGAAATCATATCCATAACCAGCCGGTAACACTTCCGCTGCCACTTCCTCCAAAGCGGCCAAGGCTTGCCCACTACTATATCCAACCGCTGCATTCCCATTCACCTCTGTAGACCTAAATAAGTTATAGTGACTAATAACGGAAGCGTTTTCAACCACTTCGTAATCTACCAAAGCACCTAATGGAACAGATTCTCCCTTACCATTCATCACATAATACTGTTCCAAATCCTCTATATCCATTCTATAAGTAGTATCTGCCTGCGCTACCACACGGAAATTACGTCCATAGCGGGTAAAATCATTAATATAGGAACTTCCCATATAGGTGGACATGGTAGAAAAAACATCTGACACTGCTACCCCCAGTTTTTTAGCCTTTTCCCTGTCCACAGTAACATGATATCCAGGAGTCTTAGCAGTAAAGAAACTGTAGGCCATAGCGATTTCAGGTCTTTGGTTGGCTGCGGCCAAAAACTGTCCAAGTACTTGTTCAAATTCCTTTACATCTCCTCCAGCGCGTTGTTCCAACATAAAGCTAAAACCACCGGTTTGCCCCAGACCAGGAATCGCAGGTGGTGGAACCACCACAATATTGGCCTCTTTTATGGCAGAAAACTTTTGGTTCAACTGCCCAATCAACCCGAATAGCTGTTTGGAAGGATCTTTTCTTTCTTCCCATGGGTCCATCTGAATAAAGAAGGTACCACTATTGGATTTAAAGGAGAAATTGATCGCATTCAAACCTCCTATACCAGTAACGTTTCTAATTCCATCCGTAGATGTAATCATTTCAGACATCTGATCCATAATGGCCCTGGTTCTGGAAGTTGAGGAACTTTCAGGAAGTTCCAGAGAAACGAACAATCTTCCCTCATCTTCCGTTGGTAAGAAGCCCGTAGGTTTGGATTGGAAAAGACCGAAAGTTCCTGCATAGAGACAAGCCAAAAGTATAAGTACCAATGGTGTTGCTTTAATGCTTTTCTTTACCCCTGAACCATAAGAGGATGTAACCTTTTCGAACCAGGTATTGAATTTATAAAAGAACCTGTTCAACCCTTTGGACTCCCTATTGATCTCACTAGGCTTGAGCAATAAGCTACACAATGCAGGAGTTAAGGTCAAGGCCACAAAGGCCGAAAGCAATACAGAAATCGCAATGGTAATGGCAAACTGCTGGTACATCCTGCCCACAATTCCCGGTATAAAACCTACTGGTATAAACACGGCTGCCAAAATCAATGCAATAGCAATTACAGGTGCGGTAATATCCTTCATCGCTTTCATGGTGGCTTCCTTGGCTGATATTCTTTGTGAATCCAGGTAATGCTGCGCTGCTTCCACTACCACAATGGCATCATCCACTACAATACCAATGGCCAAAACAAAACCAAACATGGTCAGGGTATTTACGGTAAACCCTAAAGGAATGAAGAACACAAATGTCCCCACAATTGAAACTGGTATCGCCAATATTGGAATAAGAGTTGCCCTCCAGTTTTGTAAGAAAAGGAATACCACAACAATCACCAAAATAAGGGCCTCCACCAAGGTATGCAATACTTCGTCTATAGATACCTGCACCACAGAAACTGACTCAAAAGGCACCACATAATCCATGTCTGCAGGGAAAGATGCCTTCATTTCATCTAGGGCCTTATAAATCCCTTCTGCGGTGTCAATGGCATTACTTCCAGGGGCTTGGTAAACCAAAAGGATGGCTGCCGGCTTTCCGTTGACCAATGAGAACCTTCCATAATTAAATTCACCAAATTCAATTCTAGCAATGTCCTTCAGGTAAACCAATGTACCGTCCTCTGGATTTGTCCTTACTACTATATCCTCAAAGTCTTCTTTTCTTTCCAACTTCCCATTTACAGTAATTGGATACTCAAAAGTCTGACTATCGACCTGTGGCATACCACCTACCGTACCTGCTGCTACCTGTAAATTTTGTTCCTGAATAGCTGCTGAAACCTCTTTGGAAGAAATATTATATTGGGCCAATTTATCAGGCTTCAACCAAACCCGCATACTGAAATCCTGACCAATGGCATTAATATCTCCTACACCTTTTACCCTAAGTAGTGCATCCTTGATAAATATATTGGTATAGTTAGAAAGGAATTTGGTATCATGGGTACCATTCGGAGAGTACATACTGATCACCATCATGATACTTGGATTCCGCTTTCTTACCACCACCCCTAGACGTTTTACCGCTTCAGGAAGTGTCGGTTCTGCAATACTCACCCTGTTTTGAACATCTAGGGTAGCAATATCAATATCAGTCCCCACATCAAATGTCACATTCATGTTCATCTGACCTGTGCTGGTATTATTACTACTGATGTAAGCCATGCCTGGAGTACCATTAATCTGGGTTTCAATTGGCGTGGCTACAGTTTGCTCCACTGTCTGAGCATCTGCACCTGTATAATTCGCTGATACTGACACTACCGGCGGGGTAATATCAGGGTACTGTGTCACCGGTAAATTCACGATGGCTATGGCTCCTACTAGCAAAATGACTATAGAGATCACCATCGCCATCACCGGGCGCTTAATAAAAACTTCTGATATCATAAAATTTTCTGCTTTGAGCGATTAATTGCTTACTTGGGCTGCTGCTGATTCTGTTCTCACTTTTGCACCTTCACGAAGCTTTTGTATTCCTTCCACCACGATTTGTTGTCCAGGTTTTACCCCATTTCTAACTACTATATCAGTCCCGAACTTGGTTCCCAAAGCAACATTCTGTTGATGAACTGTATTTTCCTCGTCAATGACATACACAAAATATTCGCCCATTTGCTCGGTAACTGCTTTAAATGGAATGGTAACCTGCTCTCCTATATCTTGGTTGAGCACTTGGAGATTGACCGTCATACCAGCAATCAACTCTTTTTCTGGATTTGGAAATTCTACTCTTAAATTAATCGTACCGGACTGTCTTCCTACAGCCCTGTCCATGGTCGTCAACTTCCCTGGATAGGAATAAACATCGTTCTTGTCAAACTTAATGGTAAAAGTGGAATCGGCTAGATTTTCATCTTTGAGCATTTTGCTGAATCTTCTGATATCCTTTTCATTGATCACAAAATCAACCAAAACAGGATCATCGGAAGATAGTGAATTCAACAAAGTTTGTCCTGGACTAACCTGAGCTCCCAGCCGAACCTGGGAAATTCCTATGGTACCTGAAAAAGGAGCCCTGATGACAGAATAATTATAGTCTGTTTCTGCACTCTTCACTTGCGCTTCTGCAGAAGCCACCTGTGATTCCGCTGTCAAAATATCTGTTTTGGCATAATCCAATTGTTGCTTAGCAATAGCCTCTTTTTGGTCCAATATTTCATATCGCGCCAAATCCTTTTTGACACGCTCAAGATTGGCCTGGGCACTTTTTAAATTGGCCTTGGCCTGCTCATAGGCTGCCTGGTACTTACTTCTATCTATCTCATATAATGCTTGCCCCTTACTTACTTGCTGACCGTCTTCCACAAAAATCTTCGTAATATACCCACTGACCTGAGGCCTGATTTGAATTTCATTCAAAGGCACTACTGTACCAGGGTATTGATCCAGGCCAGTCACATGCTCACTTTTCACTTTTGTGGCCTTAACGGCGACGGCCGATGGTTGATTAGACTGGGTAGTAGCCTCCGTTCCGCAAGAGCTTATTGCCCCTACCATACCGGCACTAAAAATTATCCATAAGAACTGTTTCATTTCCCGCTTAATTATTGTCATTGTTTTATATCTCTATGTTTCCTAATGCCCTGTCAAGGTCGATTTTACTTGACAGTAAATTGAACATGGCGTTATAATGGTTAAGTTGTGCCGTTCTGAGTTCTGTTTCAGCCACTATCAAATCCACATAAGCCTTTATTCCTTCATCATATTGTAATTTGATGATATCGTATACTTCCTCCGCCAAATCCATATTTGATTTGATGGTTCTCCATTCATACAAATCACTTTTGTATTGTGCCAAAGCAGTTTGATATTCAGTATTAATCTGCTTTTCCAAGTCATTCTTAGCCACATTGATTTTCTCCTGTTGCAGCTCTGCAATGCGGATTTCCTGATGTCGTTTCCCCCCTTGAAAAATTGGAAAAGCCAAGGTCAATCCCAAAGATGATTTGGGATAATTCTGACCATACAAATCCGAAAATGAATTATTAAAATACAACCAGTTATAATTATAATTGGCTGAAATATTGGGTAGGTAAGCCCATTTTTGGTAGCCTGTATTCAATTGTGCAAGATTGGCTTCCGTTTGGAGTTGCCTGTATTCAATTCTGTTCTCAGGTCTCAAGCTCCTGCTGGTGTCGGCTAGCGCCACGCTTTCCATATGGGCATAATCATAACGCAAGGCAATGTCCTCGTCCGTAGGATACCCCATCAATTGTTTAAGGTATGCCTTTTTGGCACTGACACTTTCTTTTACCCTACGTTGATCACTTTTAATATTGGAAAGTGTGATTGCGGCCCGCTGATAATCGGTCTTATCCACTAAGCCAGATTCAAATCTACTTTTTGCATCATGATACTGTTTTTCCTGTCTCAGAAGATTTTCATCAAGTATCTTGAGCTGCTCAAAAGACAATAAAATATCATAGTATGCTTTACTCACATCGACTACAGTGGCTATTTCAATATTTTCAATATTTTGTTCGTACTGTTTCTTGATGTGCTTAGAAGTTCTTCCCGCAAATATTTGATCCCTGTTTAGAATCTGCTGATCAACCTGAAGTAATATTCCGGAATTATACTTTTGCCCAAAAGTAATCACTTCCCCGCCTATTGGTTGTTGCTGCAATTTAATATTATCATTGAGAGAAGCATTCGCAGAAACCTGAGGATACCAACCGGACAAACTTGATTTGATTTCACGATCGCCTATTTTTTCATCCAAAATCGCCTGTTGCATCCCCGGCCCATTGTCCAAGGCATACTGAATGCACTGCTCCAGCGTAAGAGCCGCTTGGCTAGTCTTGCCCACCACGTCTTGCGCTGAGCTGACATTCGGAAATAATAAAGCTCCTGCAACTAAATACAGAAGTAGGTATTTACTCATCCTCATAAAATTTATACTTAAAACACTTGATTTATCTATTTTACTATATAGTTTTCCATCCTGGATCACTGGATCAAGACATTTACTATCCTTCAAAATTTTTGGATTATTTTGGATCTTAAAATATCAGCCTTGGAACTTGATTCCATCCCAGACCACTTCGGCGATCTCCCCTAGGTCAAGTTGGTCACGATGCACTTTTTTACTTTGGTTAAGGCTTACTTTAACCGAGCTGACCACACTTCCATGAACCAGAATAGCCAAAATGGCTGGCTTGACACCTGATCTCAATACACCAGTATTAATTCCCTCTGAAAAAAAATCATGCAACCAATCATGCCATTTATTCTTGCCCATTTGAACCTCCTCAGAATTATAAGGTGAATTCATAAACTGCTCTATAAAACCATGAATGGATTTTTCCTGCAAATAAAAGCTTTTCAAATTGTGCCAAAAGTCCATAAATCGAGATTTAAAATCCTTATTAGGATCATCACCCCGTACTGCTAAGTCAACCAATTTTTGATTTACATAATGATATAATTCTAAAATAAGATCATCCTTATTTTCAAAATGATGATAAATCGTTCCCGCTGCTACATTTGAGTTTTTGGCCACCATGCTCATGGGGCAGCCATGAAAACCATGGTCTTTAATCAAATCAAGGGTAGCCGCTAATATTTGTTCTTTCTTACTCATCAAATCTTTTCTCCATAAAACCGAATGAACATTCAATCAACAAAAAGAGAAATTAGTTCCATGATATTTAAATTTTAGAAACACAAATTGACAAAAGAAGCTTAAATCACTGAATTACAAGAACAAAAAATGATCTTTTCACTGGAAAACCAACCATTTTATCCACCTCAACCCTACCTTAAACTAACTTAAATGAATACTCCACTCTCTATCTCTACATCCTTGAATATTCAGTTCATTAAAAAGCAGGATTCAGGATAAAAGGTTCCAGCTGCACACAACCTTTTTGATAATCATCTCATTACCAACACCCTGTATTATTAGTTATTTTTACCTTCAAAAAATGGCACCAAATCAGTCAAAATCTTCACCGTCATATCTGGTTCTACTCCCCAAGGGTCCATCACAATATCCGGTGATCGCTGCACCCAAACCACCTTAAGTCCAACATTTTTTGCTCCGATGATATCAAAGGAATTTCCTGAAATAAACCAGGTAAATTGATGGCCTGTATGATTATACCTCAAAAAATTCTCATAAACCTCCGGATCCGGCTTAAAAGTCTTCGTCCCCTGAACACTATAAATATTTTCAAACTGGGAAGCCAAGCCTGCTTGGGCCAGCAAAGTCCTTACCTCATCTTGCGGCCCATTGGAGAAAGCAAACAAGCGAAACCCTAATTTTTTTAAGGCCTTTAGCGCTGCAAGGGCTTCAGGATAAGCAGGCAATGCCTTGCTATATTCCATTATTTCTGCTTTTTCCCCATCTTTTATATTTAATTTATGATACAGACAAGCATATTCCAAGGCCTGTTCAGAACAAACCGTAAAATCTACATCTTCTTCCATAAGCCTATGTCGAAAAGCATATTCACGCTGCTTGTATTTCCATGTCTCTAAAACTTCAGCAGCTTGTCTCCCCATAAATTTCTCCAATGAATTGATCACATTAGAAGCATCAACCAAGGTTCCATGTACATCAAAGGCAAGTGAAATACGCATATTAAGGCTATTTTATCGGCTATCAACAATAAGATCACCACACCAAACAGCAGATTGAAAAACTTTCTCTGCCATTCAAAATATCGGTGAATGACCGCTCATGAATTTACGATTTTAAAAAGGATAATAAAATGTAAGCCCCAATTATAATCAGGAAAAATCAAGCTGTAAAAATATAAAACAGGTCTCCTTCCTTAATACAAGACAAGGAATGGAAATTTAAAAACGCACTATAATTCTCAATTGAAAATAGATTACTGCAACAACTAGGCGTCCACAGTAGAGAAGTCTGATCTAAAATTGGTATAATCTATACTTTTAACCATTTTGACCAAAATATCAGCAAGCTCTTGCTTACAAACCGAAACACCAAAATCAAACCCTTCTTCTTCAATAAACTTAATTCTTCTATCATCGAACAACCGGGACAACACAACCTTTTTTGTTGCCCTTACCAGAACATGGTCTCCATCTGAAGGACAGTTCACTATTGAGAGAAATCCATTTGTAGATGAAATTAGCATATACTATAATTTTAATGATTTTTTATTGCAATATACAGACACAAACAATTCCTTAAAAAGGCCCTTTAGCTGACCACTCTATTTCAAGACCGGATCATTTCTGATTTACAGGTTGGCAGCAAAACACAGTTGAAAATTTAACGTCATAATTAGAATAAAGCAGCCGAAGTGCATTAATTCATCTAAAAGTAGAAAGAGTATTTTACAAAAACAATGACGAAAACCATCGGTACCTTTCTTTTTATCAACAACTTATCAACATATTTGCTCAGCTTCTAACCCTCATAAAAGATATTTTTGAATAAAAAATACCATAATTAGGGTATTTTTCTACCAGCTTTAAAATTCCATTTTTTGAACAAATTATTATATGTGTATCGGTACCTTTTCACGTATCCTCTAATAAACAAAATATCCAGCGAAATCTATTATTTGACCTTTGGAGCATTCAGTTTTGGAACGATTGAGAAGATCGTTAAGAAAATGAGCTAGCTCGCACCGTGGAGTTCCATGCGTAAAGAAAACAGTCAGTGACTGTTTTTAGCGAGTAGCCAGCTTACAGGTCAGGCCCTCACGTTTACATGGGGCTACCTGCAGCAAAGCAGACACACATCTATTATGATAAAGTTAAGTCCAGGGAAATAGTCCTATTAAAAACATCATTATTAATTTCCAGAAATGAAATAATTTGTCAAAAAAGCCCTTGCTTCCCGTCTCTCCATCACACAGCTACCAGTTTTTACGGACAAAGGCGAAAAGCTGGAGGAAAACAGTCTATTTTAGCTTTGATACACACTATTTAATGCCGTTTATTTATGGATCCAAATTGCAAATCTGGACCAGAAAGGGAGTTTATGAACAAAAAGAGGGCTAAACCCAGCTTTGCCCCAGCTTTACCCCAGCTTTGATACAGCTTTGCCCCAGCTCTGGTATTACTTTGGTATTAGTTTGGGCTAGGGTTGGACCAAGCCGAAAAGCAGGGAAAAACGGTCTATTATAGCTTTGATATGCGCTATTTATTAACCACAGATGGACAAAGATGAACACAGATATCTGTTTATTCATCCTTTTACACAATTGACTGTCTGGGCAGGTTGATTACTTCAACTACACTTAACCTGACAAGGGTAAACAAAATTTAAGTTGAAAACTATTCACCCCCGGAAATATTGCTTGACCCCAACTTTTAGGACTGATCCGTTTTGACCAGCCGTTCTTAAAGCAAAAAGAGAATAGTAATCATTAAAAAGGTTCGGGAAAATTCCCCGAACCTTTCTCACCAAGTTTGACATATTAAAAAAATCAACGAAAAGAATTTTTAATTGCATTAAGCAGTTTCAAAACAGTTTTATCCTTTATTTTATTCTCTAAATAGGAGTGATTAGCATGGTCAATTTGTACAGCAGCACTTAATAGTCCCCATAAAGCCTCCCTGTTACATTCAGGAAAAACTTCTGAACCAAAATCAAGCTTAGCCTTTGCCGCGATCAAATCAGACACTTCAATAGCTGGGCATTCAAGCAACTTCCTCTTAATAATCTGCGCCAAATCGTAGAAATCATAATAATAATAAGCTGCCTCCGGTCTAAGTTCATTCCCTATTATTCTTTCTACCCTATCAAACTCTTTTTGCATCATCGGAATCCAATCCAATAGCGGTATTAGATTCCTCTCGAATGTTTTCTTTCCATATGAGGGAAGAAAATTGGGATTCATTCTCCTTTGTTCTAATAGCATATCAAAAACAATTAATGAAACAAAAATTTAACCATTTGGCTCACTTTCTACGCGCTGGTTATTTTGATTTTCTATATATCTAATGTCTGTATTTAATTTCAAACAAACAAATGTTTTTTCATTTTTTATATATTAAAACGTATTTTAAATAATGTTTTTTATACTTCAAACCATTAAAGATTTTTACAAACATACCATTATTTTTAGGGTCTCATATCGATCATGCCGCTATTCAGTCTTAAATTCTTAAACATTTATTTTTATAAATAATTTATTGTTTACGCTCTCGCAAGATGGGGAAAAGCTGGACCTTTCTGATTATATTGCATCCTTTGTAAAATTTCAAAATCACAATAAACCTTATGAGCTATTTACCTCATCCCGATCGATATAAAAACATGACCTATCGTCGCTGTGGAAAAAGTGGACTTAAACTACCTGCACTTTCCTTGGGGCTTTGGCATAATTTCGGCCATGTGGATGTTTTGGAAAACTCCCGTAAAATATTGCAACTGGCCTTTGACTCAGGCATTACCCATTTTGACCTGGCCAATAATTATGGTCCGCCTCCAGGTTCTGCTGAAGAAAATTTCGGCAAAATACTTAAAGAAGATTTTACCGGTCTTAGAGATGAATTGGTCATTTCTTCAAAAGCCGGTTATTTGATGTGGGATGGTCCCTATGGCGATTGGGGATCGAAAAAATATTTGATTTCCAGTCTTGACCAAAGTCTGAAAAGAATGGGACTGGAATATGTGGATATTTTTTATCATCACAGACCTGATCCAGAAACGCCACTGGAAGAAACCATGGGCGCACTACATCAAATCGTCCAACAAGGCAAGGCTTTATATGTGGGAATTTCCAATTATAAGGCAGATGATGCACAAAAAGCCATTAATATCCTTAGGGAAATGGGCACTCCATGCCTTATCCATCAACCTAAATACTCCATGTTTGAACGTTGGGTAGAAGGTGGTCTACTGGATGTTTTGGGACAAGAAGGTGTAGGCTGCATTCCTTTCTCTCCATTGGCACAGGGGATGCTGACCGATAAATATTTGAAAGGAATCCCTGAAGATTCCAGGGCTGCAAAAGCACACGGTTTCCTCAAAGAGGCCGATATTACTGAGACCACACTTCAAAAAATAAAGGCTTTGAACGAACTGGCCCAAGAAAGAGGGCAGAGCTTGGCACAAATGGCCCTTTCTTGGTTATTAAAAGATGATAGGGTAACTTCCGTACTTATCGGAGTCAGCAAAACCAGCCAGTTGGAAGATTCTCTGAAATGTCTGAATAGACTGGATTTTTCAAATGAAGAACTTAGTAAAATTGAGGATATCCTGAAATAATCAGTCATCATTTATTCTAAATCCTGATTATCCGCTAATGCCAGTAACCTGAAATCCTTTGATGAAGTGGTCGGAAGATTGAAGACCGAAGCAGTTTTTGTTTTAGTTTAAGCATTCGTTTAGAACCTCTTTTGACCTTAACTGGTACAATTGCGGATATTCATATTCTAAAAAGCATCTATGAAATTACATGGATGCTTTTTTTTAATCCCTCCATTAAAATTATACTAAAACTATTTTTTTAAGCTGATTCCTAAAAAATAACTACCTTTGCACAAGTTTTTGGTACCTGTCTCCTATTTCGGGGATGGGTTTAATAGGGAATTCGGTGTAAGTCCGAAACTGTACCCGCAGCTGTAAACTTCAATGCAGCTTTTGGCATCTACAGCCACTGTCCGCCTAGGCAGACGGGAAGGCCGTCAAAAGTGAAGTAAGTCAGAAGACCTGCCAATAACTGTTATTCAGAGCTTTCGGGTGAAAAGCCATGAAAAATCATTCTTAGCGCTGAGGGTGTTTTTATCAGTTTTCCCAGAAAGTTCATAGTGTCAAACTCTTAATATTCATCATTACGCTATGAACAAAAGTATTGTTCCCTTTACAAAAAAAGGGAGAA
Source organism: Echinicola marina (assembly GCF_020463795.1). Taxonomy (NCBI): domain Bacteria; kingdom Pseudomonadati; phylum Bacteroidota; class Cytophagia; order Cytophagales; family Cyclobacteriaceae; genus Echinicola; species Echinicola marina. The sequence goes on from NZ_CP080025.1 coordinate 4,798,890, forward strand.
AATTGGCTGCTTCAATAGTATTGGCGGGCCTTTATTTCTCTCCCTCCCAAACATTTTCCCAAGACACTACTGAATTAGAAGAGGTAGTAGTTACAGGTACGAAATTTGAAATTCCAATAGAAAAATCCGGAAAGTCTATTTACAAACTGGATCAAGAAGCCATTGAACAAAATGCAGGCAAAACTGTCGCCGACCTGCTCAATGAAGTCCCCGGAATACAAATAGAAGGTAATTTCGGCTCACCAGGTACCAACATCAATTATTTTGTCAGAGGTGCTAGCAGTAAAAACACCCTAATTCTCATAGACGGTGTCCCTATCAATGATCCCTCTGGAATAGCCTCTACCTATGACCTCAGGTTACTATCTTTGGACCAAGTAGCATCCATTGAAGTTTTAAAGGGTGGATTGAGCACACTGTATGGAACAGGAGCTTCCGCTGCAGTTATCAGCATTAAACTTAAATCTGGACTACAGGATAAAACCTTGGCAGGTTCTGTGGATATCAATGGAGGTTCATATGGCACCTACAGAGGAGGGCTTAACCTTCACGGTAAAAGCAATAAATTTAATTATATGCTTTCAGGAAGCACCTACCTTTCAGATGGATTTTCATCTGCATCCGAAGAACAATCCCCTACTCCATTTGGGAAAGACGGCATGAAAAGGCAAAATGCCCTATTGAAATTGGGTTATGCCTTTTCAGACCGATTTCAATTGGACTTTGTTTCTGCCTATGATGATATGGAGGCTGATTATGACGACAATACTTTCACCGACGCTGATAACCAACAGACCAATCAGCAATTTAGAATAGGCTTAACGCCTAGCTATACCTATAGCAAGGGAACGATCAAACTCAAGTCAATTTATAATATCAATGAAAGGGAATTTATCAGTAGCTTTCCAAGTGAATACAAAGGAAGAAACTTGCAGCTCGACCTGACCCAAGAACATCAAATCCTAAATGGCCTAAAAGGTCTCTGGGGTGTAAACCTGCAGCAACTCTCTTACGAACAGCCTGGTGAATTGAACTTTGATGAGAATAAATTCACTTTGGTCGATCCCTATGCAAGTTTATTCTACGAATCCAACAGTGGCTTTAACCTTCATGGTGGAGCCCGATTAAATACGCATTCGGAATACAACAGCAAATTCGTTTACAACCTGAACCCATCTTATTTAACAGCCATTTCTGATAGGGTAAGCATGAAAATTCTTGCCTCGGTTTCCAGCTCCTATGTCACTCCCACGCTATACCAATTGAATTCCCCTCTTTACGGAAATACCCAGCTTCAACCTGAGGAATCCATCAATTATGAACAGGGCATATCCTTCTATATTGGCAAAGACTTCACTGTGAACTTGGTACATTTCACAAGGGATGAATCAAACCCGATTGACTTCGTTTCTATCTACGATGAAGAGGGCAATTATGTGAGAGGCGAATACCAAAATACTACTAACGAAAGACGGGTGGAAGGATTTGAAGCTGATCTTTCGTGGAAAGTAAACCAGTTCTTCGAGATAAACGGAAACTATGCCCACGTAAGTACCGATAAACCAGAAACATTTTACCGAATCCCAAAAAACAAATGGGGAATGGCCTTCCTGGCCAAGCCAACGGACAATACAGTGGTTTCCTTGAAATATAATTTCACCAGCAAGAGAACCATTTATGATTGGGGCTATGGTGGAGAATTGGAATTGGATAGTTATGGCCTAATAGACCTCTACGCCCAACAAGCAGTTCTAAATAAAAAGCTTAAATTATATGCCGGAATAAATAATTTACTGGACGAAGAATTTACGGCGATTTATGGTTACACCACCAGAGGAAGAAACTTTAATATTGGTGCCAGTTATCAATTTTAAATAATGGTCAAAGAAAAGCACTGTCCCAATTGTCAAAACAAATTTCACTGTTCCAGCCAATGCTGGTGCAGTGCTTTTCCTCCTATTTTCCCCTTGGAAGATGGCAAAGGCTGCCTTTGTCCTAGCTGCTTAAAAGCGGAAGCCATCAACAGCATTAACAATTACACCGCATCCCTGGATGGCCAAAAGGTTAAAACAATCCAAAAACTGGGATTGCCGGAACAACTAATAGAAGGTATAGACTATACCATAAATGAACAAGGCTTTTACGTCTTCACTGCTTGGTACCTGCTCAGACAGGGAAAGTGCTGTGGAAATGGTTGCAAGAATTGTCCTTATGATAAAATCAATAAATCATGATCTATTATATTACTGGAGGTGAAAGATCCGGCAAAAGCCGCTACGCACAGGAACTGGCGGAACAACTCTCTGAAAGCCCCTATTATCTGGCCACTTCCAGAATTTGGGATGATGATTTCAAAAAAAGAGTAGATAGGCACCTTGCAGATAGGGATGAACGTTGGACCACCATCGAAGAGGAAAAATACCTCAGCAAGGTGGATATCTCAAACAAAACAATAGTGATGGACTGTGTAACCCTTTGGCTCACCAACTGGTACGCAGACAGTAAAAATGACATCAGTTACTGCTTGGAGTCCTGCAAAAAAGAACTTGAAATTACTTTTCAAAATGCCTCTGATGAGACCAACCTCATTATCATATCCAATGAAATCGGCATGGGAATACATGCACAAACAGCGGTAGCCAGAAAATTTACTGAACTCCAAGGCTGGATCAACCAATTCATTGCAAAGAACGCCCACAAAGCTACCTTTATGGTTTCTGGATTATCCATTGAGCTCAAATAAGATGATAAAAAGCATATTTAATTGGAGTGGTGGCAAAGACAGTGCATTGGCCCTGTACCATATACTCCATGAGAAGAAATTCGAGGTCACATCATTGATGACTACAGTTAATGCCCAATTTGACCGGATATCCATGCATGGGGTGCGCAAGGAATTACTATATGCCCAAGGCAGCTCCATCGGGCTCCCGATTAAAGAAATTCGACTGCCTGAAATGCCCAGTATGTCAGATTATGACCGGATCATGAAGGAAAACCTTGAGCCATTAAAAAATGAAAATATCAGCCATAGTATTTTCGGTGATATATTTTTGGAGGACCTAAAAAAATATAGAGAAGAACGATTGGCAGAAGTGGGGCTTAAAGGCCACTTTCCACTTTGGAAAAAAGACACCAAATGGCTTATCCAAGAATTCTTGGATCTGGGCTTTAAAACCATCGTGGTTTGCACCAAAGCAGATCTTTTGCCCGCTGAATTTGTAGGAAAAGTAATTGATCAGGATTTCTTGAAAGCCCTCCCCTCTTCAGTAGATCCATGCGGGGAAAATGGTGAATTTCACACCTTTGTTTTTGATGGCCCGATTTTCAATCATCCCATTGAATTTGATTTAGGAGAGAAAATTTTCAGAAGTTATGAATCGCCTAAGGACTTGAATGACGCTTGCCTGCCCAAAACAGAAGAAAAAAAACAACTTTCAGGCTTTCACTATATTGACCTTATTCCCAAAAACTGATGATCAAAGTTGAGATTGATAAAATTGACAACCCTCAATTAAAAGGGGTACTCCAACAAAAAATAGATCAAAAAACCAAGCCTATAGGCGCCTTGGGCCAATTAGAAGAGCTGGCCCTGCAAATCGGTATGATACAACAAAGTAGCAATCCAATACTGAAAAAGCCTCAAATCTTGGTTTTTGCTGGAGATCATGGTATCGCCCAAGAAGGCTTGGTCAACCCCTATCCTCAGGAAGTAACCTTTCAGATGGTCATGAATTTTCTTTCTCGCAAAGCTGCCGTAAATGTGATCGCTCAGCAGAACAATATTGAAGTTAAAGTTATCGATGCTGGGGTGAACCATGATTTTGGAGAAGCACCCGGGCTGATCGACGCAAAAATTGCATTTGGAACCAAAAATTATCTTCAGGAAGCCGCCATGACCCTAGCTGAAGCCGAAATGGCCATGACAAAAGGGGCTGATATGGTGGAGAAGGCATTTGAGCTAGGTACCAATATCATTGGCTTTGGCGAAATGGGCATTGGCAATAGTTCCTCCGCTGCTCTGATCATGCAGGCCGTTTGTAAATTCCCCCTAAAGGACTGTGTAGGTTTAGGTACTGGAACCGATCCTGAGCAGTTAAAGAAAAAGCTTGAAACCTTAGAAAAAGTCGTTGATTTTCATACTAGTAGTGAAGATCCATTGGCAATTTTAGCTAGTTTTGGGGGATTTGAAATTGCTCAAATATGTGGGGCTATGTTAAAGGCAGCCGAAAAAAAGATGATCATCATGGTAGATGGTTTTATTTCCACTGCTGCACTATTGCTAGCCCATAAGATGCATCCTGCCATCAAAGCCTATTGTATATTTACCCATTGTTCCAATGAAAAGGGACACCGGGCCATGTTAGATTACTTAAAAGCAAAACCAGTTTTAAATCTGGAAATGAGGCTTGGTGAAGGGTCTGGAGTAGCTGTTGCTTATCCGGTTATTGCTGCAGCCTGTACCTTTCTAAATGAAATGGCCAGTTTTGAAAGTGCCGGCGTAAGCAAGACTTAAGAACCAATTTGATTAAAACCTTTAATATTTTCATATGAAGAAAGAGATACAGGCTTTCTTTACTGCAGTAATGTTTTATACCCGTATTCCCTGTCCTAGTTGGGTAGACCACTCCGAGGAGTATTTGAATCTATCCAGGAAATATTTCCCTATGATAGGCTGGATAGTCGGTGGAATTTCCGGTTTGATCGTACTGCTCTTTTTGAATTTCCTTTCGGTCAAAATCACCATTTTCCTCTCCATGGGAATTAGCATGCTGTTGACAGGAGGTTTTCATGAAGATGGTTTTGCAGATACACTTGATGGTTTTGGAGGAGGCTGGACCAAAGAAAAGATCCTTAGCATTATGAAGGACAGCCGGTTGGGCACCTATGGTGTACTTGGACTATTGATACTTTTACCTGTAAAGTTTCTGGCATTGATGGAATTGGTCAATTGGGCCAAGGGAAATGCCTATTCCTTTGAGTTCTACCAGTCTTTACTAGCCTGTTTTATATCAGGACATGCCATCAGTAGGTATATGGCTTTGACCTTTTTCAAAACTCATCAATATGCCAAATTAAACGATACGATCGGTAGTAAATCTAAACCAATGGCCAAGGAAAAAATCAATAATATGGACCTCTTTGTGGCTACTATAACCGGACTTCTACCACTGGCACTATTCCAAAATTATATCGTTTTCCTAGTATTGATTCCTTGCTTTATCACAAAATGGTGGTTAGGCCGCTGGTTCAATAAATGGATTGGTGGTTTTACTGGAGACACCTTAGGAGCTGTACAACAGATCACCGAGGTCATCTTTTACCTGAGTCTATTGATCATATGGAAATTTTCCTGATACGGCATACACAACCGGCCATAGAAAAGGGGATTTGCTATGGCCAAACGGACTTGGAGTTGGCCAGTAGTTTTGAAAAGGACTTAAGATTGGTAGAAGAAAACCTTCCCCAAAATATCAATTTCCAATCCATCTATTCCAGTCCTTTAAAAAGATGTAAAAAACTTGCCGTCGGACTCTTTGGGAATTTCATAATAGAAGACCATAGACTCAAGGAACTTGATTTTGGGGATTGGGAAATGAAAGCTTGGAATAAAATCCCTCATAAAGAACTCAATCCATGGATGGAAGATTTTGTCCATACCCCCTGCCCCAATGGAGAATCCTACCATAAACTTTCAAACAGAGGCATTGATTTTTTGAATGAACTAAACAAATTGCCGGCTGGTCCTATTGCTATTGTCACGCATGCCGGGCCCATTCGGGCCATGCATGCACATGTCAATAATATTGCTTTAAAAGATTCCTTTGACCTAAAAGTGGAATATGGAGAAATAATTAGGCTTCAATTAGATAATGTGCAATCTATTTAGCCCCATCTTTACACGATAGGCGGAATTGCAAATTCCACCCAGCTTCTGACTGATCAGTTTCTGCCATGTGCAAGAAAGAGGACACCAACCACAGGAAAATCAGAAACCCCTATCCCCGAAACCATAAAAAGAAAATCCTCAAATTATAAGAACGGGATTATTTGACCTAAAAATGACCAATAGTAAGATCACTATTCAACAATCGCCTCTTAATCAGATCAATATTGAAAAAGATAATAGTTCCAAAGTCAATCTCTATTGATTCGGTCATATTAGGACTTTTAGATCTTATTAGAAACTGTTCGGGATTTGGAATCCCGAACAGCTATTTATTAAAAAAAATCCCCACCAAAGTCTTCACTTTGATGGGGTCGTCAGTCAGTTAAAAAATTACAAACCTATTTTTCTATACTTTGGGTGGCACATCTCCAGATAAATTCATACGGGGCCCCATGATGCTCTCCGGATACTTCTTCTGTATAAGTCGCTTCAATGAGGTATTGCCCTTTCCACGGTGTATCAATGGTCACTTCGCCTTCTTCATTTGACTCATATTCCTTGCTCCAACCTTCTGGACTGGCCACAGCAACTTTCACTCCTGCTTTAGGATTATTCTTAAAGTAGGTCTTAAATGACAGGCTTTCTTTCAGCTTTCCATTAACTGGTGAAGACAAGAGCAAAGCCAAATCTGTTTTGGCTCCCTCTAGGCCCATCTCATTGACTTTTCCGACACTTACTTGTGTGGCAGTATTGAATTGATAGAGATACTCCCCTCCTAGATCCTGGGCAGCATGTCCTATCTGAAGACGGTACACTCCATCCATCTCAGGAGTAAAACTACTGGTAAAATGATCCTTTTTTTCTTCAGTTTCCAAAAGGGTTTTGTTACCCTCAGGGTCGATCAACCAAAGCTCAAATTCCTTTACATCTGAATACCAATCTTCCACTTGCTCTATCACCCCTTCTGCATACTCACCATAGTAAATTTTGATTTCTTGTGCTTCTCCCTTTTTTCCTTTGATGGCTGTTTCGATCCATAATGCATGTGCCATAGCATTGCCTAAGTTGATCAATAAAGCCATGGCCAATAATAAGCTGAATTTAGTTTTCATCTGTTATTTTTTTTAATGTTAGTTTCTTAATAAATCATTGATTTTTATTTGCACTTGTGCTTCCTGCAAATAAGATTTTAACCTGTAAAAGTCCTCCTCTAGCAATGAAAATTGGATATCCATATGGTATGTTTCCAATACAATCCTATCCACTCCATCATAAAATGGACTATAGTTTCCATCAAATGAAAGTTCATCTATATACAGACAAAAACCCTTAAAGTCTATTTCGCTGAAACCAACCATACATTGGCCAAACATCATCCCCATACGACCACAGTGTTCACATCTGGTAAGAATGAAATCATCTTTCATCATCAATACTTCAGGACTGCAATAATTCATAATTCATCACTTAAGGTTGAAAAATTAATTTGGGCCTGTGCGGGAAAGAATACTTGATTTTGGATATACAAACCATCTCCCTCCCATCACAGGACTTAAAATCTTATATTGAATATTGAAATTTTCACTTTTCTCGAATACTGTTAATTCATTATCAGTTTATATGTTTTGTTTTAGTTTCCGATTAACCTTTTTCATCGGACCAACAGCCCTCTCATTCCGCATGGAAAGCAACCTGAATGATTAAAATTTAAATCCAACGCTCAAACGGGCATTTCTTGGGGCCTCTGCCTGATAATAATAGTAAGTAGCATAGGCTGATCCAGAATAGAGATACTTGTTGAGCACATTGAAGACATTAGCCCTGATGATGAGATTATTGTTTTCCCAAGACAGTCCTCCATCCAATTTAAAATAATCAGGGAGTGCCATCTGGCCATCTCCAGGCCAGTTCCAAGTAGTCCTATCTCCTTGGAAAGTAAAACCGGCACTGATGCCAAAACCTTTCAAACTACCATTTTGGAGCGAATAGCTTAACCAACCATTGGCGAGATGCTTAGCAAAACCTGCTACGGGTTGCCCAACTTGGGAAAATTCTCCTGCTCTCTCATCTTCTGTAATCTCTGAATCGGTATAGGCATAGTTGGCCGTTAGCACCAGGCCTGGGGCCAACTCTCCCCTAGCATCAAACTCTATCCCTTGGGTTCTGGTTTGCATTTGAAGGGAATAGGGAGCCGTAGGATTTTCAGGATCTGAAACCAATTCATTGTCTTTGAAAATTCTGTAAATAGAAAGACCTGTACTCCATTTCCCATCGAAAAAGTCACGTTTCAAGCCCAATTCCATATTATTACCCGTTATTGGTTTGGCCGGATTACCGTTCTTTAGCACACCAGACTGTGGCACAAAAGCCTGATCATAAAGTGCATATACAGCGGTCTGATTATCCACTGTATAACTCAAACCAATTCTTGGCGTTATTTTACTATCTTCTACCGTAGTACCGTAAGAGTTCTGCGAAACGTAGGTATACCTTCCTGCGAGGGTCAGCCTTAGTGAATTGTCAAAGAACCCCAACTCATCCTGCGCATAAAATCCTGAATAAGATTGTAAAATCACAGAAGTATTGGCCCTTTGTTTTAAGCTCATACTGCGATCAAACTTCGGTAAACCATTTGCCGGGTAGCCGTAAGATGGATTTTCCAAATCAAATGGGATTTCCTCAGTGTCCAGTTGATGAGATTGACTCCAATCAGCCAAATATTCTTTGGTTCCCATGTCCAATCCTGCCAAAACACGGTGATTGATTCCACCTGTTTTTACCTCTCCATTGAGATAAACCTGTCCATAAGCACTTTCATTCAAGGCATCCCAAATGGATGCATACCGCTGTAAATTAGTGCCCTCTATACCATTCAGCCACATCGAACTTCCTTCTTGACTATAGTTAAAGTAAGCCAGCTGTCCAGTTACTTTCCAATGATCATTAATATCATGTTGCAAGTTGGCCATAATACTGTGATCGTCGATTTTAGTAGGGTCAAGACCTGGCTCAGCAATGGTAAAACTTTGATCATAAATACCATATCCCTCTGTAGAAAAAACATAAGCTGAACCGACATTGGACATCTTGACATGCTGGTAAGCATATTCCAGTGTCAGTTTGGTTTTATCATCCAACTGGTAACTTAACACTGGAGCTATACTGTACCTGTTTTGAAAGGTATAATTCTGGAAAGAATTCTGGGACTGTCCCATTACATTTAGTCTATAAAGTAATTTTCCATCTTTGCTTAACCTTCCATCTAAATCCAAAGCACCGCGATACAGATCAAAACTGCCCAAAGTTAGGTTAACACTCCCCTTTGTCTGACCGGTTGGCTTTTTGGTCACTACATTATATATACCGCTTGGATTCCCATTGGACATCATAAATCCAGCAGGCCCTTTTACAAATTCTATATTCTCTACAAAACTCATATCCTCTGTCAAAGGTCCCCAGTTAGAAGTCACATTCATACCGTTTCTGAAAGCAGCTACCCGGGAGCCGCGCATGTTTACACGTGCATATAGGTTACCCCAATGCTCTAGACGTGTGGCCCCACTGACATTCCGTAACACACCATCTGCCATATCCATAATCTGCTGGTCCTCCAATGACTGAGCTGTGATGACCTGAATATTCTGCGGAGCCTCTATCAATGGGGTATTTAAGCGCAAACTACCAGAGGCTTTATCTACTTTATATTCACTCCTTTGGCCTCTTACTGTAAACTCTCCCAATACTTCCTGAGCTTCCTTCAATACCACCACAGGTAGTTGATTGACCTGTCCAGTTTTTATACTTATTCTTTTCTGAAAAGAAGCAAACCCTACTTCTGACACTACTAAGGTATAATTCCCTGCCGGTGCAGTGAATTGATAGTCCCCTGCTTCACCTGTAGCTGCCCCATATGAAGTTCCTTCCAAGATCACCGATGCATAAGGTAAAGGATTCCCAACCTCATCCTGGACAAGGCCAGTTATTGTGCCCGTAGACTGGGCATACAGTACCTCTCCGGTACATAGAAAAAGCATTAAAAGTAATAGTCTTTTCATGTTCTTATTTAGATTAATTTTAATTAAAGGCAAATCTATAATCTAAAACCGGAACCTTAAAGTTATTTAGACTAATTTTAAATAGTATTTTTCTATGATAATGAACAAACAATAGTCAAAAGGAATTTTAGGTATATATATCCTTAAAGGCACCAGTAGTTTTTAAATAGCATGATAATATGTTCCTTAGCTTTTCTAGGACTTAAGGTGGGGGTAAGCCTAAGACGAGCTTAAGTTTCTAATAAGATAAATACGGCTAAAACACGGGATAAACACGGCTTAATCTGGGGTTTAACATGGGTTAAAGCATAAATGTTAAAAATGTTAAATTCATTAATATTGGACCGTATTCACACCAGTCATCTGATTGCCCACAGCCTTTCCAGCCTGCGTCGGGGATTCCCGGCATCTAGCCAGTGGTAGGTAGGTCCAATCAATCATTTCTGTGAGATCAGTGCTGCCTTGAGGAGCCTGTTTTGGAGTGTAAAATATATTGGTTCAATACCAGATATTCAGATTAAGTTTTTATTCTTATTATTTATCATTTTATATTTATCAACACAGCAATTTTCGGGTGGTGTCTTGTTGGATTCCTTATTACATTTGATCCATAAGGAATAATCAAACATGAAAAGCCAAGAAGATATTACATATCAAAGAGTAGCAGAAGCCCTCTCCTATCTCCAAGAAAACTTCAAAAAACAGCCCAACTTAAATGAAATAGCTGAAGAAGCTAGCCTAAGCCCTTTCCATTTTCAGCGCATCTTTACGGAATGGGCAGGCGTTAGTCCAAAGAAGTTCCTGCAATTTATTAGCTTGGGACATGCCAAAAAGATCCTCAGAGAAACCAATACCAACCTTTTGGAGGCCAGTATGGAAGCTGGACTTTCTGGAACTGGAAGGTTGCATGATCTCTTTGTCAATATTGAAGGGATGACCCCTGGAGAATATAAAAATGGTGGTACCAACTTGCAGATCAATTATAGTTTTTCGGGAACACCCTTTGGTGAAATTCTAGTGGCTTCCACCTCAAAAGGAATTTGTTATTTGGCTTTTCTGGAAGATGAGCCTTACACAATAGAGGGTTTAGTTAGCCGTTTCCCCAATGCCAGTTTCAAAAATCGAGAAGACCAGTTACAGCAAAATGCGCTGCGTATCTTCCAGCAAGATTGGACCAAAATGGATCAAATCAAACTCCACCTTAAGGGCAGCGACTTTCAACTGAAGGTTTGGGAAAGCCTCTTGAAAATCCCGATGGGTAAACTTACTACTTATGGACAAATCGCTGAGAAAATCAACAATCCTAAAGCCTCCCGGGCCGTGGGAACAGCTATTGGAAGTAATCCTGTGGCCTTTCTTATTCCCTGCCACCGGGTTATCCAAGCCAGTGGTATCTTTGGTGGCTATATGTGGGGACCAGCAAGAAAAACAGCTATTATTGGCTGGGAAGCAGCAATGATAGACAAAAGACATTAGACTTTAAAATCTGGTTTTGAATCTAATACCCTAAGTATCATGGAAAGTGAATAGAGCTTTTAGGAATTTGAAATTCCAACACCAAAACCAATGGGAGTGAAACCCTAAATATCCTGAAACAGCATGAAGTCATCATTCCTCCTCCCTAGGACTTAATAATTCAAATTCACCTCTTCTGACCTCAAACTTCCCACTTCAAACCTCGTACCTCAAATTATGGACCTATTCAATCAGAACAGCCTTTCAAACCTGCTACCATATGACGGGACAGTGCATTATTATGGAAAAATCCTTAGCGATCAACAATCACTGTTTTTCTTTGAAAGGTTAATGTCCAATATTGAATGGCAACATGATGAGGCCATAATTTATGGCAAGCATTATATCACCAAAAGAAAGGTTGCTTGGTATGGCGACCTACCCTATACATACAGTTATTCCAATACCTGCAAGAAAGCCCTCCCCTGGACAGAAGAACTGAAACATTTGAAAAGCTTGGTAGAAGAAAAGTCCAGTGTCATCTTCAATTCATGTCTCCTCAACCTCTACCATAATGGTACAGAAGGAATGGCCTACCACAGCGACAGCGAAAAGTCCTTGGGTGAAAACACAGTAATCACCTCTTTGAGCTTGGGAGCAGAGCGCAAATTCACCCTCAAACATAAAAACAGCAAGCAAACTGTTTCTATACTCTTAGAAAATGGCAGTCTTTTGGTCATGAAAGGGAGCACCCAAAGCCATTGGCTGCACAGGCTTCCCCCCACCAAAAAGGTCACTAGGCCCAGGATCAGTTTGACTTTTAGAACCATCGTAGACCAATAAAATTCATTCAGCACTATCAATTTATCCACCAAAATCTCTCCAGAGCACCATGGAATTGATCAAAACCAATCATAACTTTTTAAAACAATGATAGAAGAAATACCTTGTGAAAGGCTATATTCCTATATATATTAGTCGGATTTTGAAATTAAAATAAGTGATTAATAACCTTTAAAATATCTGCACAAACTATTGTATAACATGAAAAACCTAAATAACCAAAGAAGAAGTTTTTTAAAAAATGCAGCTCTTAGCGGAGCGTTGGCCACTTTTACAGGTGGAATGTCACTTGCTGAAGCCAAACAAAACGAAAGTCCCAAAAGAAGGGCTTTCAATATGAATTATGCCCCACATTTTGGCATGTTCAAGAACCATGCAGGCAATGATTATGTAGACCAGATTAACTTCATGGCTGAGCAAGGATTTACTGCACTTGAAGACAATGGCCTGATGAACCGTTCGGTTGAAGACCAAAAACGGATTGGAGCAGCCCTAGAAAAAAACAATATGACCATGGGGGTCTTTGTAATTGACCCTGGTTTTAACTGGAAAACTGGATTAACTACTGGAAAAGATGAATTCAAGGAAGCTTTTGTAAAGGAGTGTGAAAAAGCGGTGGAGGTAGCCAAAATTGTCAATGCTAAATGGATGACCGTGGTGCCTGGCTATTTCGAGAGAAGATTACCCCTTGACCAACAAACTGCCCATGTCATCGATGCATACCGAAGGGCTTCAGAAGTCTTCGAACCACACAATTTGACCATGGTCATGGAACCTTTGAGCGACAATCCTGACTTATTTTTAAGACACTCCAATCAAGGTCATCTGATCTGCAAAGCCGTAGACAGTCCTGCCTGTAAAATCCTTTATGATATCTATCATATGCAAAGAAATGAAGGTGACCTGATTAAAAACATGGAACTCTGCTGGGAAGAAATTGCCTATATACAAATCGGTGACAACCCAGGCCGTAAAGAGCCCGGCACTGGTGAAATCAATTACCAAAACGTCTTTAAGTGGATAGATGCTCAAGGATTCAAAGGGATCTGTGGCATGGAGCACGGAAATGCTTCTCCAGGAAAAGAAGGCGAAACAGCCTTGATCAAAGCCTATCACGAAGCTGATTCATTTAAATAATCCTATCTATACACAAAAATAAAATCCCGGGACAATATCCCGGGATTTTTACTTTGCTAATATTCATTTGGGAATTGAACTTATTTATACAAAGTATCTTTTTTATCTATATCAGGTACTAAAATATGTATCAATATCAATGCCATTAAATAGGTAACAGAGGCAAAGACAAAAATCGGAAGGTAGCCCCATTTTACCAGGACCAAACCTGCAAAAGCCGCAAACAAAGTACCTCCCATCGCCCCCATCATTCCTGCAAGACCAACTACTGACCCCACCACCTTTTTGGGGAAGATATCAGAGGATAGGGTCAGAAGATTCGCTGACCATCCCTGATGCGCTGCAGCAGCAATGGCAACCAAGCATATTACCAAATACAAATTGGAAATCCTTGCCGCTAAAATCAAAGGAAGCACCAGTAATGCACAAATCAAAAGTATTGTTTTTCTGCTTTTGTTAACTGACCAACCTCTTTTGATCATCTTACCAGAAAGCCATCCAAATAAAATGCTGCCTAAATCAGATATGAAATATATGAAAATAAAAGGTAATGCCAAGCCTGTCAATTCCAATTTGTTATCCAAAGCATCATTACTGTTAAAAAAATCGGGTAACCATGTCAGGTAAAACCACCAAATAGGATCAGTCATAAATTTACCAATTGCAATGGCCCAAGTCCCTCTTTTTCTCAATAAACTTCTCCAAGGTACATGCTCTTCACTATCGTCGTCAGTAACCTTGATTAATTTCAAATCTTCATTTTGAATCCCACTATTTTCCATCGGCGACTTATAAATCCACCACCAACCCATCAACAAAAATATTCCCAATAAACCAGTCAATAGAAAAGACCATCGCCAGCCCAAATGGATGATGAGTACCGGAACCATAAACACGGTAATCATTATTCCCACATTTGCCCCTGCATTATAAATTCCTGTCGCGAATGAACGCTCATTTTTTGGGAACCATTCCGCTATAGTTTTTATGGCTGCGGGAAAATTGGCCGATTCCCCAAATCCAAATATAAACCGCATGGTTCCAAGTCCTTTAAAGCTATTTACGAAGGATGTAAAAACTCCTGCTAAACTCCAAATAAGCATTGCAAGACCATAGCCTCTTTTCACCTTGATTTGATCTATCAAATAGCCCATCAAAACAAAGCCCATTGCATAGGCGAATTTAAAACTAGCATCAACATAGCCCATTTTCACCCTAAATTGATCAATTAGGTCCTGACTTAAGGAGCCTTCAGTATCTAAACCAAGCATGGCCTTTCTGAAACTCGTATCAATCATGGTAAAAGAGAGAACATTTCTATCAATATACTTAATTGCAGTTGCCATAAACAATAAAGCAACTATTCTCCATTTATACTTTAAAATAGGATTTTTCAATGACATCATTTCTGTGTGAAAAGCAATACTATTTTACGATAGAAAAATACCGTTTATATTCAATTTTATAACTTTTTCAGTCTATTTCAACCAAACAAACAAACTTTTATAACGAAATCGATTCCGTAAATTATTTACAGCACTGACTTGAAATGGTATTTTTCAATCACTAGTTTTAAAGAAATGCAGATGAAAATATTCATCTCATTTCAATTAACAATAACCTAATAATAACTATGCAAAACAGATTCTACCCAAGAATAGCATTTATGCTATTACTATTGGTTTGGTATGTCCCAACCTTTGGACAAAATGTCCAAGTTAGCGGAACCATAACTGATGAAGGCGGACTCCCCATCCCCGGAGCCGCTGTTTTAATCAAAGGAACTAGCACTGGAACAGCCGCTGACATTGATGGTAAATACCAGCTCTCTGCCCCTAGTGGAAGTACATTGCAGTTCTCATTTATCGGATATCTGCCTGAAGAAGTACAAGTAGGCAACCAAAGCACCATTAATATCACCTTAGAACAAGACCTTTCTGATCTAGAAGAAGTAGTCGTAGTAGGGTATGGTACAGTTAAAAAAAGTCAACTTACAGGAGCCATATCATCCGTGGGTGCAAAGGAAATAGCTGAACAGCCCATCACAGATGCAAGACAAGCTTTGCAGGGACGAAGCTCTGGTGTGGACGTAACCTCTCCGGGGAGTAAACCTGGAGCAGCTCCCCAAGTTAGGATCAGGGGACGTCGGTCTTTCAACGCGAGTAATGATCCCCTCTTTGTAGTTGATGGCATCCCTATTGCAGGAGGCATCAATGATATCAACCCTAACGATATCACTTCGATGGAAGTGCTAAAAGACGCATCTGCTACGGCAATTTATGGTTCCAGAGGTGCAAATGGAGTCGTTTTGGTAACAACCAAGCGAGGTACTGCAGGCAAAACTGTAGTTTCAGTGGATTCTTATTATGGAGTGAACCAATCACTCGGAACCATTGAGGTATTTGATGGACCTGCCTTTGCAGCATACAAAAGAGAATCAAGAAGAGCAACAGGCAACTATCCCGAAGGACCTGCTACCCAAGAAGCTGACGAAGCCCTATTCGAACCGGTAGAATTAGAAGGAATCGCTCAGGGCAGAACCACCGATTATATTGGGGCATTGCTAAGAACAGGAAGTATTCAAAGTCATCAAGTAGGCGTATCAGGAGGAAGTGAGAAGACCCAGTTTTTTGTTTCGGGCAATTATTTTCAGGACAAGGGGGTGGTAAAAAACCAGGATTTTACCCGCTATAACTTTCGGGCCAATATTGACCATAAAATCAATGACAAAATCAAGATAGGCACATCCACCTTGGTTTCTTATAGTGAAAGAAACGGAGAAAATTTTAACCCTATTGGAGGTGCCATGCAAGAAAATCCTCTTGGCAAACCTTATGATGATGAAGGTAACCTTATCTTTTTACCGACATCTGATGGATTGAGGACCAACCCTCTGGCAGAAATTGTTCCAGGTGCCAATATGGACCTAACCAAAAGGTATAGAATATTCAATAGCATCTTTGGTGAATGGCAAATTTCCAAAGGACTTTCCTACCGCGTAAACTTCGGACCTGACATCACCATAGATAGAAATGGCCGCTTCACAGGATCTATGACCAACTCCAGAAGAGGTGGAAGTCCTACGGGAAGTATCAGCGAAAATTTCCGTTTCAACTATACACTAGAGAATATCATTTCCTATACCAAAAGCCTAAATGACATTCATAACTTCAAATTTACTGGACTTCAATCCATTCAAAATGACAATTATGAAGAAACAGATATTGCCGTCTTGGGAATACCTGCCGCTTCTCAACTATTTCATAGGCTTGGCGATGCTAGTCAAATCACCTCAGCCAACACCAATTTGACCGAATGGACCCTGCTTTCATTTATGGGCAGGCTGAATTATGACTTTAAAGGCAAATACTTATTGACAGCCACCTTGAGAGCAGATGGCTCCTCCAGGTTTGGGGAAAACAATAAATTTGGTTATTTCCCTTCTGTAGCCCTAGGCTGGAACCTGACCGATGAGCCATTTATTGGGACTTCAGACTTTATAGACCAAATCAAGCTACGAACCAGTTATGGAGCCATAGGAAACCAAGCCATTGACCCTTACCAAACCCAGCCTTTACTGGACAGAACATCATACGCATTTGGTAACAGCCCTGCTTACGGTTACGGTCCCAACACTATTGGTAACCCTAATCTTAGATGGGAAACTTCTTCGACATTTAATCTTGGGGCTGATTTCTCTTTCTTTGCTGGCAGAATCATTGGTAGTTTGGAATACTATATCACAACTACCGAAGACCTTTTGGCTCCGCAGCCTTTGCCTAACTCTACTGGTTTTGGAGGATTTACGACCAATATTGGCAAAACCAGAAACAGAGGTATTGAACTGACCTTATCAAGTGTCAATATCGACAAAACCAATTTTAGCTGGTCTACTGATTTTATCTTTAATAGAAACAGGGAAGAAATATTGGAACTACCCAATGGGGACGATATTTCAGCAGGAAGATTTGTCGGAGAAGCCTTGACCGTCTTCTATGATTATAAAAAAATCGGTATCTGGCAATCCGACCAAGAAGATGAAGCCAATGCTTATGGAGACAATGTCGGTGAAATAAGGGTAGAGGACTTTAATAATGATGGAAAAATCAATGCTGATGATAGACAAATCCTAGGCTCAGCAGTCCCCGACTTTGTCCTAGGCATGACCAACCGGTTCAATTATAAAAACTTTGATCTATCATTCTTTATTTACGGTCGATTTGGTGCTATGATACGCAGCAGGTTCCACGACAGTTTCAATTCATTATTTGGCAGGTATAATAACCTAGCTGTTAATTATTGGACGCCGGAAAACCCTACCAATGACTACCCAAGACCGAACCAAAACCAAGAAAGTCCAAAATATGCCTCTTCCATGTCTTATTTTGACGGAACCTTTATCAAGGTTAGAAATATCAATATAGGTTATAATTTCTCAGATGAGATTGCTTCAAAAATCGGTATGAGTAGCTTAAGAATATATAGCAGTATACAGCAACCATTCATCTTCTCAGAATACAGAACCAAACACAAAGGAATCGACCCTGAAGTGTTCATCGATGGTGATCAAGGCACTGGAGGTGGTGAAGTAAATGAAAATATAAGCCCTGCAATCACCTCTTTCACCCTAGGTATCAATGCCAAATTTTAAGCAGCACTATTGGATTTAAAAACGAAGTAAAATGAATAGACATAAAATCAAAAACAAACTATCCTCTCTGGCAGCTATAGGGATATTGGGAACTAGTATTTTAACTTTTTCTTCCTGTCAGGGAATTATTGAAGAAGAGGTCATTTCGAAAATCGGAAATGATTATATGAATACTCCAAGCGGCTTAAATGATGGTGTCAACGCTGCATATAGTTCTTTCAGGTCCTTCTATGGGACAGAAAGAGGGAATAATCTGACCATCTTTGGAACAGACACCTACACCAATGGATCCGATGGCAGTTGGAAATTCATGAATGCTTATACTTCTCAGTTTGACTCCAGAAATGGCCATGTCAGAGAATTATGGGACGATTTCTATGAAGGTATCAACACCTGCAATGCCGTTATAGAAAGGGCTCCAGAAGTTACCGGAATGGATGCATCCATCAAAGCCCAAAGAGTTGCAGAAGCTAAATTTATTAGAGCACACCATTATTTCTTGATGACCCAGTTCTTTGGTGGCGTGGACCTTCAGCTTAGCGAGTCAGTTGTCCCCAGCAAAGAAGTCAGTAGATCCTCTGTTCCTGAAATGTATGCTGCCATTATCCATGATTTGGAATCTGCCATTCCGGACTTGGAACCCAATATGCAGTCCAGTGATTATGGACGTGTCACCAGACCGACCGCAGAACATCTATTGGGCTTGGTATATCTCACCAAAGCCAGTACTGAGGCCCAGGAAACTGAAGATTATACCAAAGCCGAGGACCTTTTCAAAAAAGTCATCAATGATTATGGGTTTCAGCTTTTACCTGATTTTGCCAGTGTATATGAATTCGGAAATGAAATAAATGATGAAATTATTTTTTCCATACAATATACTCGGGATCCTCTGAACAATGGTGGCGGTAACAATACCCACCTTTATTTTCTGATGGAATATGATGTGCAACCTGGAATGGAAAGGGATGTAGCCAATGGTAGACCTTGGAAAAGATATCGGCCTACTGAATATACCCTTAACACCATTTTCTCCAATAGGGACATCGACAGCAGGTATAACAAGTCCTTCAAACATGTATTCAAAACCAATAAACCGGGAACATATAATACCACCTTCGATCAGTCTAAATCCAGTGTGACATTTGCAGAAGGTGATACTGCCATTTATATCCCTGGCTATGAAATGTCTGAAGCTGAAAGGGCCGAAAAACCTTATCAGGTACTTAGTCCAAGCCTCTATACCGATAAACTATACCCTACTTTAAACAAACACTTGGACCCTGGAAGAGCTGATAAGACCCAAGAAGGTGGAGGAAGAGATTATGTGGTTTTTAGACTTGCAGACACGTATTTATTACTGGCTGAATCCCAATTGATGCAGGATAAAACTGCTGAAGCCACAGCTACCATAAATACCGTTCGAAGAAGGGCTGCTTGGCCGGGAATGGAAGCCCAAATGGAAATCACCCCGGCAGAAATGACCTTTGAGTTGCTTTCAGAAGAACGCGCCAGAGAACTTCTCGGTGAACAAAAAAGGTGGCTAGATCTAAAAAGGTGGGGAATCCTTGTGGAAAGGGTAAAACGCTATAATGATAATGGAGCTCCTAATATAGAAGATTTCCATGTATTGAGACCAATACCCCAAAATCAAATTGATAGGGCCGCGGGAGGCAATGATGCTTTCCCACAAAACCCAGGATATTAATTCAATTCAAAACTTGAACCATCGGCCGCCCCATATTATTGGGCGGCCATTTTTTATTTTGAGGATTTCCTTATATGCAAAGTAGAAGGCAAAACAACTATTTCATCCTTGAAATCCGGCGCATTTTTCTTTGTCAACTTGTTCATTAAAAGGCTCGCCGCCTGTCGGCCAAATTCATGGGTAGGCTGGGAAATAGTTGTCAAACTGGGATTCAACAGATCCGCTATTTTCATATTTGAAAAACTAACCAACCTTAAATCATCAGGCATGGTTAATTTCAACTCACTAGCTGCATAATAAGTCGAAATGGCCAATTTCTCCACTGCTGCCAATATCCCGTCAGGTCTTTCCTTTCCTACTAGAAAATCTTTAATCAGTTGATGATTGAGTTGATCCTCTTTTCCACACATTAGGATCAAATCTTCATTCATCTCCAAACCATTGTCCTTCAAGGCATCTGTATATCCCTTCAATCGCTGTTGACTTATTGATATCTCTTTTGAAAGCAATAAGAAGGCAATCTTTTTACAGCCCTGCGCTATCAAATGCTTGGTCCCTTCATAACCACTTTCATAACCATTTGTAACAAATTTGGTAGTTGGAATACTATTACAAATCCGATCAAAAAATATCAGCGGGATCCCCTTTTGGAACACCCGAAGCAAATGCTCGGTTTCTTTAGTCTGATGGGATACTGACATCATGATTCCATCTACCCTTCCATTCAACAAATGACTCACAATCTCCTTTTCTCTCTCCACACTTTCATGCGTATGATAGACCAGCAAATGATACCCAAACTGCTGGGTAATTTCTTCCACTCCTTCGATGACCTGGGAAAAGAAATTATTGACCAAATCTGGAATGATCATGGCAATCGTCTTACTCCTATGCTCCCTGAGGCTCCTTGCAAAAGGATTGGGTTGGTAATTCATTTTATCCGCCATGGCCAAAACCCGTTTCTTGGTTTTTTCACTGATCTCATGACTGTCATTGAGTGCCCTTGAAACTGTAGATGGGGCAAGCTGAAGTGCCTCCGCCAACATTTTGATGTTTACTCCACCCATAATTCAATTACAAATAGTTTAATCCAATATCAAATTTAAACTAATTCCCCAATACATCTCTGCCATGAATTAATTTTAAATCCCCAACGACAAAACTGTACTGTACCTTGGGGCTTTTATACGAAAACGATTCCGTGATTAAAGTGGCTCGATTTCTAAAAAAACCAACAAACATTAGCTATTATTACTTATTGAAATGGCGCTTCTAATTAAGGTTTAGGCGGTTTCAAAAATGTTATTTTATAAACCCCATTCAAATCGATATTTCTTATTTAATCGGAAGATAAGTCCACTCCAAACCCAATAATTATTTGGAGTTATCCCTGTATTAATCAAAAGAATATGACAGCAGCTTTTCAAAAAACAAAGTGAACATTTGAATATTATGAATTCCACCCAAACAACAACTAAATTTATACAAGAGGATTTTTTGTTACAATCTGATATGGCCAAAGTGCTATACCATGATTATGCGAAACTAATGCCCATCATAGATTACCACTGCCACCTTTCGCCTAAGGACTTAGCAGAAAATAGAAAATTTGAAAATATTTCCCAGATATGGTTAGCTGGCGATCATTATAAATGGCGCGCCATGAGGACCCTGGGCATCAATGAAAAGTACATTACCGGCAATGGCACTGATCAAGAAAAGTTTGAAAAATGGGCTTATACCGTCCCCTACACCATGAGGAACCCGCTATACCATTGGACTCATCTTGAACTATTGAGGTATTTTGGTATAGACGAACTACTTACTGCGGACAATGCCTCCGAAATATATCTTGAAAGCACCCGTCAACTGCAAATGGATTCCCACTGCACCCAAGCACTATTGTCTGGAATGAATGTGGAAACGGTTTGTACTACAGATGACCCTGTAGACTCCTTGGAATATCACCAGAAGGCTGCCAAAGACGGTATGTCCATTGGACTTTTCCCCACCTTCCGTCCTGATAAGTCCTTTGCCGTGGAAGACCCAAAAAGCTATGGCAATTATTTAGAAAAATTATCTGCAGCGAGCAATATTCAGATTGACAGTCATGAAAAATTAATGGCCGCATTGGAAAACAGGATTGCTTATTTCCATGAAAATGGTGGCAGATTGGCTGATCATGGCTTGGAGCAACTTTACTTTTTCCCAATGGAAACTTATGATATTGAATCCTTATTCAAAAAAGTAAGCGCCGGCCAGTCCATTAATGCAGATGAAACGACCTATTTCAAGTTTATAACATTATTGGAGCTATGTAGACTATACCATGCCAAAGGATGGACACAGCAGTTCCACTTAGGGGCCTTGAGAAACACCAACGAAAGAATGTTGGACACACTCGGCCCTGATACCGGTTTTGATTCAATTGGCGACTTCAGCCAGTCAAAGGCCCTTGCCCAGTTCCTCAATGAATTGGACAAAAGTGATCAGTTGAGCAAAACCATCCTTTATAATTTGAATCCTAGGGACAATGAAGTCATGGCCACCATGACAGGCAATTTCAATGATGGCTCCATCCGAGGGAAAGTTCAATTTGGTTCTGGATGGTGGTACCTTGACCAAAAAGACGGTATGGAAAAACAAATGAACGCCCTGTCCAATATGGGCCTTTTAAGTTGCTTTGTAGGCATGTTGACCGATTCCAGAAGTTTCCTTTCCTTTCCTCGCCATGAATATTTCCGACGCACCCTCTGTAATTTACTAGGCAATGATGTGGTCAATGGTGAATTACCTGCTGATGAAAAATGGTTGGGAAAAATGGTACAGGACATTTGCTACCGCAACGCCAAAGACTATTTCAATTTCCAATAATTTTCAATTAGTATCCCTTAAAATTCAAATCTAAATATGTCTGCACTATTTTCTGTAAAAGACAAAATCATATTAATCAGTGGCTCCACAGGTGTTTTGGGAAATCAGATCACCCAATACCTGGCCAAAGAAGGTGCCCAAGTAATCGTACTGGGAAGAAGCCCTAAAAAAGTGGACGAACTCGTCCTTCAAATCAATACCAATGGAGGGAAAGCTTATCCCCTACTTGCTGATGTAACCAATGAAGCAGCACTTCAGTCCGCCAAACAACAAGTGGAAAAGGATTTCGGGAAAATTGATGTTTTGATCAATGCCGCCGGGGGAAATATGCCTGGTGCCATCGTTACTCCAGATCAAAAAATCACCGACCTGCAGATTGATGAAGTAAAAAAAGTCATGGAGCTCAACTATCTGGGCACGCTGATGCCTATTCAAGTATTTACTCCTTTGTTGCTAAAAAACCCGGAAGCCAGCATTATCAATATCTCATCCATGGCAGCTTCCAGGCCCTTGACCAGGGTAATGGGCTATGCCTCTGCCAAAGCTGCCATAGACAACCTTACCAAATGGTTATCGGTAGAATTTTGTCAGAAATATGGCAAACAGTACCGGGTCAACGCCATTGCACCCGGCTTTTTTCTGACGGAACAAAACAGGGCCCTACTGACCAAGGAAGACGGTAGCTTAACCGACCGTGGCAACCAAATCATCAGTCACACTCCTATGGACCGATTTGGAAACCCGGAAGATCTATTCGGCGCAGTAGGATTTCTATGCAGCGATGCTTCCAAATTCGTTACCGGAACCATCATCCCTGTAGATGGCGGCTTCAGTGCCTATGGAGGCGTTTAATTGAATGGTAAAGATTCTCAAAACAATAAACTGAGCAATGAAACCTATAAAGAAAATGGAGCAAACCATGAGATGGTATGGCCCCAATGACCCTGTAAGCTTATCAGATATCAGACAGGCCGGTGCCACTGGCATCGTATCCGCCTTGCACCATATTCCAAACGGAGTGGTTTGGAGCACTGAGGAAATCAAAAAGAGAAAAGATACCATTGAAGTTGCAGGCTTAACTTGGTCAGTAGTTGAAAGTATCCCCGTACATGAAAATATCAAGACCAGAACCGGTCAATTTCAGGAATATATAGACAATTACAAGCAATCAATAGAAAACTTGGCTGCTGAAGGTATCCATACGGTTTGTTATAATTTCATGCCCGTATTGGATTGGACCAGAACAGATTTGGCTTATGAATTGGAAAATGGTGCCAAAGCGCTACGATTCGAGCTTCAGGCCTTGGCAGCCTTTGATCTTTTCATCTTAAAGCGACCAAATGCTGACGGAGCCTATTCTCCGGAAATTATCCAAAAAGCCCAAAAGTATTTCGATGGATTGACCGAAGAAGCGAAGCAATTGCTGACCAATAATATCATTGCAGGGCTTCCCGGTGCTGAGGAAGGCTATTCTGTAGAGGATTTCCAGAAAGTTTTGGATACCTATAAGGGCATTGATGAAAAAGTATTGGCAGAAAATCTCAGGTTGTTCTTAGAGGAAATCATTCCTGTGGCAGAAAAAAACAGGGTATTTATGGCCATCCATCCAGATGACCCTCCATTCCCTATGTTTGGCTTGCCAAGGGTGATGAGTACCATCAATGATGTGGAGAGACTCCTTACTGATAATGGCAGTGATTATAATGGCATTACCTTTTGTACAGGTTCTTTCGGAGTAAGAGCAGACAATGATCTGCCTCAGATCATTAGAGATTGGGGCAACCATATCCACTTTATCCACCTCAGAAGTACCCAAAGGGATGCAGAAGGCAATTTCCATGAAGCCAACCACCTTGAGGGCGATGTACCGATGATTGAGGTCATTCAGGAACTGATCAAGGTACAGGCCAGAAGGCAAAAATCATTGCCCATGCGACCGGATCACGGGCATCAGATGTTGGATGATTTGAGAAAAACCACTAACCCTGGCTACACTGGGATCGGCCGCCTTAAGGGACTGGCCGAACTCAGGGGCTTGGAATTAGGATTAATTTATAGCATGAGCGAATAATAAAAAGCAGGGTTTAGGCCCTGTTTTTTTTTTGCTTGAAAGGTCATTATTTACACTCCGCTAAGTCCTTTTCCAGATCCCTATAATGATGAAAACCCGAATTGTCTAGCGCAATTTTCTCGTTTTCAGTGATCATTACAGGGTAACCCTCCACATAGCCCTCCAAAGTATTTTCCGTATCCAAGAACACATTCGGAGCCTCCACCTCTTTATATCCAAAATCAATTTTTAGCTTTTTGAGGTCTTGAATCTTGGTAAATACGATGGTGAAACAACTTGAATTCAAGTGTTCCTTAGCAAAGCGTTTCCCTTGACTAATGCATCCCGGGCATCCATACTGAGGAATGATAAGGGTATACCGGGAGT
The DNA here is from genome assembly GCF_020463795.1 of Echinicola marina. NCBI lineage: Bacteria > Pseudomonadati > Bacteroidota > Cytophagia > Cytophagales > Cyclobacteriaceae > Echinicola > Echinicola marina. The sequence continues at coordinate 4,823,940 of NZ_CP080025.1, forward strand.
TGATCTTAACGTCCTTTAAATCCGGCCTTTTATCACATGAGCTCATGGACAATCCTGTCAAAACAACCACAAGTACGTAAAAACTAAAACTCTGGATAATCATATTGGTCAAGGACCATTTGATCTTCATTATCTTGGTGGTCAAAAGAGTAAACATAAAAGTGATCTTCATCAAAGAAAACAAATCGTTCATCAATATTTTTCAGGTAAATGGTGCCCAGATGCTGATGATCTGACTGTCTAAAAAACATCAAGGCCTTGTTGATGGCATAGCCCCTTTCATTATGGATTTGCGGATCATAATTGGGAATGCCCAAATAAGCTGACCTGACAACCATATCCTTTTCATCCACCGCAAAAATGGAATAATAAGCACCCTGCTGGGAAATATAAGTCGCTTGGGAGTTTTTCATCATATCTGAGATTTCCTCGTAGCTTTGCATTTCTATAAAGGGCTGAAGGTTTTCGTCTTTGGCATAGAAAGCTTTGACTTTGCCGCTGTTTACATCTTTGGCATAAATCGAATCCGCATTGGGAAAGCTATAATAAATCGTATGGTTTTCCTTACTATATGCCCTACCTGGACTGTATCGATCTACCGAATAGTAAACTCCTGGCTTATAGACTCCTTTGGGATATAGGGTAGTCCGTTCCACCTTCTTGGTTTTCAAATCGAACAGGAGATCAGTACGCATATTTTCTTTATATGCCTCTTGGTAATTTTCTATAAAGCCCCCGAAAGACAAAATACTGTCATTGATTAAGTAAGGTTTGGAAAACTGAAATACCCGAGGCTATAAAGTCCTATCATTTGGAAATTCCTTTCTAAAACGAAACACCGCATCAAAGTCTCCACTTTCCCTTCCCAAAAATAAATTCGATCCTCTGGCTACCATAAATATGGAATCAGGACGATGAAAATAAAAACCTGTGTGATATTCACCAATGCTGATTGGCATTTCCTCACTATTGGGAAAAGAAAACTCCTTCACTTTCTTCCCTGAATAAAAGTCAAAAACCACAAATCGATTGCCGAATGGGGACAATACATAAAGCAGTTTCTTCCCGTTTACCTCCGCTAACTGCATATGGTGAGCAGCATTGGGGGTCAGGGAGTCCAATTCAAAAACAAGTTTACCAGTTGGCTGTTCATAATATTCTATCGATTTTCTTTCTGATTCACAGGAAAATAAAAAACCCAATAGGACGAGGCTTAATACAAAATTTAAATGTTTCATCTTTCAAAAATAAGTTCAAGAACAACTAAGTATTTAGAATAAATCAAGGTCCTTACCTAAAACACAAAATTTAATAGAAAATCAATATAATAAACTAAATAATAAGTTCAAACAGAATAACATTATAATCACCATCATTTCAAAGTAAAACACTTCTCCCTTCTCTTGAGCTCCTATAAATCCCCCTGATCAGGGCCAAAGACTGCTTAGCTATTTCTCCGGTAACCAATGGCTTCCTATTCTCCCTAATAGCCCTTACCATATCCATAATTTGTAGAAGATGCAATTGATGCCCTATAGCCATAGGATCTGCAGCACCACTTGATTTTTCAATGAGAATTGCTGGACTGGTATTCTCTTGCCCTTTGATATTCCAGGCCACCACCTTTCCTGCTTCCAAAATTACGCTGCCTGCTGTACCATACACCTCCAAGCGCTCTGGATAACCTGGAAACAGCGAAGTCCCAGCGGTAATGTTTCCCATTGCTCCATTTTTAAAATTCACCACTGCAGTTCCCAAATCCTCTCCTTCAATCTTATGCAATACAGTTTTTACCTGACCATATACCTCCTCGACCTCCCCCATGATATCCAATAATAAATCAATGGTATGAATCCCCTGATTGATCAGGGCACCGCCCCCATCACCTGCATAGGTCCCTTTCCAATCACTATTTTGATAATAAGCCTCCTCCCTATACCATTTGATATAAGCATTGCCCATCAGTAATTTACCAAGCTTTCCTTCCAGAACAGCCTGTTTTAATTGGAGATAGCCCTTATTAAATCTGTTCTGAAAAACCACCCCTAGTACAACCCCATTTTCTTTACAAGCCTCGATTATTCGATCCGCTCTTTCGAGATTAATTTCAATGGGCTTTTCTACCAAAATATGCTTAGCAGCTCTAGCTACTGCTACAGCCGCCTCCATATGCCGACCACTAGCTGTACAGATACAAACTACCTCCATTGCTGGATGGGCCAGAAACTCATCCAAATTGCTATAGGCCTTGACCCTGAATTTATCCTCAGCGCTTCTTGCCCGCTCCTCATTTGAGCTACAAACCGCTACTAACTCGGCAGCCTCACATTCCCCAATAGCAGCAGCATGCTGTGCAGCAATGGCCCCTGTTCCAATAATTCCGAATTTTATTTTTTGTCCCATATTAAATGATCTGTAAAAGTTGGTAAATGGCTTGACCAAACCAAATTAATAAGGAAGATTTACCTAAGTCCATTCCCAATACATTTTTTGTATAAAAATATCTGGAATAGTGGTCAAAAGTAGGACTACACATTTTCAAAAAAACTCAAGGATCAGTGCCACAATATAGGACCAAGCCGAAAAGCTGGGGGAAAACAGTCTATTTTAGCTTTGATATGCGCTATCTATTAACCACAGATAGATAAAAATAAACACGGATATGCTTATTTATAATACATCTGTGTTCCTCCTTTTAGGCAATTGACTGTCTAGGCAGGTTGATTACTTAAACTACGCTTGATCTGACAAGGGTAGACAAAATCTAAGTTTGAAATCACATCCCCCCTGAAATATTGATTGATCCCCAGCTTTTATCGCAAATTGTACATAAAACACAAAAACCCTGAAGTAAAATTCAGGGTTTAGAAAACCATGGTTCAATTCAAATGAATAATATTTATCCTTCCTCTACAGGTAACAGGGTCTTATAAACCCATCCAGCCAAAATGGCCCCGATAATAGGTGCGAGCCAAAAAAGCCAAAGTTGTCCGATTGCCCAGTCCTGTACAAAAATAGCTTGACTGGTACTTCTAGCTGGATTTACAGAGGTATTGGTCACGGGGATACTGATCAAATGGATCAAGGTCAAACACAAACCTATGGCTACACCAGCGAGGTATTTGGGTGCCTTGGGATGAGTAGCTCCCATGATGACGATCAGGAAGATAAAAGTCATCACAATTTCAGTAATCAATGCAGCTGTCATGCCATATCCATGTGGGGAATGCTCTCCATAACCATTGGCAGCAAAACTACCTAACTCGAATCCCGCCTGATCGGAAGCGATCAAATACAATATACCTGCCCCAGCGATTCCTCCCAAAACCTGGGCAATGATATAGGGCAATAGATTTTTGGAAGGGAACCGACCTCCTGCCCAAAGTCCCAAAGATACTGCAGGATTAAGGTGGCAACCAGAAATGTGGCCAATCCCATAGACCATTGTCAAAACCGTCAGACCAAATGCCAAGGAAACTCCCGCATAACCAATTCCCAATTCAGGAATACCAGCTGCCAATACAGCACTTCCGCAACCTCCCAATACCAACCAGAAGGTTCCAATAAATTCTGCAACAAAGTTTTTCATGTTGTTTTGTGGTTTATATGAGTTAAAAATATTCCATGTGATAAATATTAATTTACTCCCTAAACCACTTGACTTCATATAAGGCTTATTGCCTTCACTAAACAGTAAGTCTTAATCCCCAAAATAGATACTCAAATCATCACTTAAAACAACCTCCCATATTTTTCACTCAAACATCTGGTATATAGTGGCAACTGATTTTTGAAGTCTAACACATAACAATATGCTTAAAAAACAACTCGAAAAGCACATTTGAGTCACTAATTAAGTTTCAAGGTAAGGCCCAGTCCGAGACCAAATTGGTAAATACTGGAATAGCTGCTCACACCAACACCTGACCCACCAGTTCCAAAGTAAAAGCCTCCCCCAACTGATTGTACAACGGAAATAAACTGAGCCTGGGCTTTTATTCCAACATAATCACTGGCCCAATATATTCCTCCTCCTCTTATGCCTACTGCCAATTTGGTCGCCGTATCGTCTCTTCCATTATCGGGATTTCTAAGATTAGCAAATACTCCACCTACCTGAAAACCTCCATAGGCCTCAAAGGGACTTCCTGGCACTCTAAAATACTTTGTCGGATTAATTAACACATAATTGATGGCTAAATCAAAGTTGGTAAACTGATCAGGGCCTGCCACAAAACGATATCGCGTAGGACTATTGGTATCCTGCCTCAAATACATCAACTCAACTCCAAATGCAGGATTAACCATATATTCCAAACCTCCACCCCATTGTAAACCTTCTTCGATCCTACCTGAATAAAAATATCCATTCCCTCTGTCATAATAGGAATCAAATTTATCTGCAAAAACAAAATTCCCATATAAATTCAAACGGAGGCCTTCTTCTTGAGCAAAAGTTAAATTTGAAAAAAGAAGGAAGAAGATAACTACTACAAGTGCCCTTTTCATAATTGTATATATGGTTTAGTAAACAAATCCATTTGCTATGTACTATATACAAAATTCAACCTCAAAATCTACCTGTTTAATCCTTTTTTAGTTCAATATTTATAATTTTTTCCAAAAAAATACCGTAAAACAATAGTTCATAGGCATTCTCATTGATACAAATCTATTTTGCTCAATTTCATCAACAATAACAACTGTGCAAAAAAAATCCCCAATTCTATAGAGGAAAATTGGGGATATATACTTGGTTCAATGAGTTTAACTATTGGGGACTTTTACTTCATCCTTATATTGTTTCATTAATTCCTCTAACTTTTTATGCATATTTTCCTTTACTTCCGAATAGGCGGGATCATCATAAACATTATTCATTTCATGAGGATCCTCCTGCAAATCATATAACTCCCACTCATCAATATCATAATAGAAGTGAATCAGTTTGTAGCGATCAGTTCTTACACCATTATGTCTTTTTACAGCATGTATTCCGGGATATTCATAATAGTGGTAATAAATAGCATCTCTCCATGCTACCTTTTCACCCTTTAATAAAGGTAGCATACTCAACCCTTGCATTTCGTCAGGGATCTCTACCCCAGCCGCATCTAGCATAGTCTCAGCAAAATCAAGGTTTTGAACCAAATCACGATTCCTACTTCCTGCCTTGATCACTCCTGGCCACTTTATCATCAATGGCGTTCTAAAAGATTCCTCATACATAAACCTTTTATCAAACCAGCCATGCTCTCCTAAATAAAAACCTTGATCGGAGGTATATATAATGATCGTATTTTCAGCCAAGCCATTCTTTTCCAAATAATCCAAAAGCCTGCCTACATTTTCATCCACTGATTCTATACTGGCCAAATAATCCTGCATATATCGCTGATATTTCCATTTTGTCAATTCATCCCCTTTGAGATCCGCTTTTTCAAAAGTCTCATTGATAGGCCCATATACTTCCTCCCAAGCAGCCCTTTCAGATTTGCTCATCCTATCCAGATTTCCATGATATGCATTTGAATACCATTTAAGAAAATCTTCATGTCCCATTCTTTTCGCAATTTCAGGCTGTATTTTGCTGTCATTGGTCAATCCCATGTGTGTGGAAATCCTCATTTCCGCTTCCTTGGCAGCGCGTCCCCTTCCCTCATAATCATCAAATAAACTTGCTGGCTCAGGAAATTCCTTTTTGGTATACTCCCTAAAATTCTCTTCAGTCGGCAACCACTCCCGATGCGGCGCTTTATGCTGGTACATCAACATAAATGGGGCATCTTTTTCCTTAGCTTTATCCAGCCAGTCTATGGCAAAATCCGTGATCAGATCAGTCACATAGCCTGAATCCAGCACCATCCCATCTTTAGTCCTGAATTCAGGATTATAATAATGGCCCTGTCCTGGTAGTACCTTCCAATAATCAAAGCCCGTAGGCTGGGTTTTCAAATGCCATTTACCAATCATTGCTGTTTGGTAGCCGTTTTCCCTAAGAATTTTAGGATAGGTAAGCTGGGTACTGTCAAACTTCACAGCGTTATCCACCAAGCCATTGATATGACTATGTTTGCCTGTCAGGATAACTGCCCTGCTGGGCGCACAAATGGAATTACTTACAAATGCATTTTCAAAAAGCATCCCCTCATTGGCAATTCTGTCAATATTAGGTGTATTGATCAAGTCAGAACCATAGGCACTTATCGCTTGATATGCATGATCATCCGACATGATAAAAATAATATTTGGTCTTTTCGTACTTTCAGAATCTTCTTCTTGGCCTTTGCATGACACCAAAGCCCCCAATAAAATTAGGCTAAGCAATAAATCCCTCATTAGTTTCACCTCAAAAATTATTTTAACAGCCATTTATTCATCCATTTTTTAAGTTAATAATCTTTAAAAATAGCCAAAAAGAAAGAACAACTCCAACATTAATAAAAATCATATGGGGACAAAAAAAGACCGTAACCAAGAGCGTCCTTCAGCTCCTATTCCCTATTCAGAAAACACCTAAAACAACTTCAACTGTGGAATTGATTTATCCTTTTAGTTTACAAAGAAAACCTACACAAAAACAATCCAATCAACTGATAATGAACAAATAACACTATTATTTGAATCATTAGAGATAGATAAACTAATTGTAAGGCTGTAATTTTAAATATACTTTTTCAATGAAATTTTAAAACGTCATCGGTATAGCCGAGTAAAATCGAGCTTTTAATTGGGGCACTAAAAATAAGTACAAAGATCTATCAGTGCCCTCACACATAAATTATTCTAATTGCCCAAACTACAAATACCATGAATTTAACACAACTTAAATCTAGAAGAAAATTTCTTGGGACTTTGGCGACTACAGCCACACTTTCCTCAGTAGCAGTCCCACTGATGGGACAGCCCATTCCTACCCCCAACAATCCCCTACTATTCAAAGATGCCGACGAATGGTTTAAGGAAGTCAAAGGGAAGCACAGAGTCGTCTACGATGCACCTGAACCTCATAAAGGCTTCCCCTTTATTTGGTCTTGGGCATTTTATCTTACCAACAACCAAACAGGCACCCCTGATGAGGATATGACAGCGGTGATTGTCCTAAGACATAATGCTATCCCCTTTGCTATGAAAAATGAACTTTGGGAGAAATATAAATTTGGCGAAACCTTTGGCATCACAGATAATACCACAGGAGCTGCAGCGATTAGGAACCCCTATTATCAACCTACAGATGGAGATTATCCCATGCCGGGCATTGATGGGGTGGAGCGTCAAATTGAAAGAGGTGTGATGGTATGCGTGTGCGACCTGGCCATCACCGTTTATAGTAGCATGATGGCTCAAAAAATGGAAATGGATCCCGAAAAGGTAAAAGAAGAGTGGGTAGCAGGTGTATTACCACATATTCAAGTGGTTCCTTCTGGAGTTTGGGCCTTGGGAAGAGCGCAAGAACACAAATGCGGCTATATCTACGCAGGAGGTTAATCATAAAAATAAAGTCATGAAAAAATTACTTCTGATTCCCCTAATGCTATTAGCCATTGGTGTATGGGCACAAACAACTCCGGTAAAAATAGCTTTTGACTTGACCAGCAAAGAGGAGGAAGCACATGAAAAAACGATGAGACATGTAAAAATGATGTCTGAGGCTTACCCTGATTCCCAGTTTGAAGTGGTGGTTTATGGAGGTGCTATTTCCATGGTTTTAAACGAAAAATCAACTGTAGCTGATCAGATCAAGGCTTTTGATGGCAATAAAAACGTAAGTTTCAAGGTCTGTGAAGGCACGATGAAAAGGTATAATATTGATAAATCGCAGTTATTACCTGGCGTGTCCACTGTTCCTGATGGCATACTTGAGCTAGTCCAAAAACAAAAAGAAGGCTGGGGCTATATCAAAGAAATCCCATAAACTGAGGTCCATCCTTTCAACTGAATATTTAAACTTAGCCAATAATGCCTAAGGTGGATAAATTCGTCCCTTTACTTAGAAAACTGATCAAATCGGTTCAGCTATTGATCATTTGTGTATTAGGTGCAAGTGCTTTTTTTATCAGTAAGGAACTCGGGTTATTTGAGATTAAACCCTTGCTCGACCCTAAAAATGAGCCTAGTGAAAATATGGTCAGCCTCTCTTCAGACCTGAAGTATTGGCAAGCCCCCGACACAAGCGCCATCCCATTGGGATCTGATGGGGATTTGATTCGATATGGCAGGAATTTAATTGCCCATACAGCAGTCTACCTTGGCCCAAAAGGAAAGTCCTATCAGATCAGTAATGGCATGAACTGTCAAAACTGCCACCTTAAGGCAGGAACCGTTCCCTTCGGCAATAATTATGGCAAAGTAGCGGCTACATATCCCAAACTAAGAAATAGGTCTGGTTCGGTAGAAGGATTTGAAAAACGCATCAATGACTGTATTGAAAGGAGCTTGAATGGGGAAGCCCTGCCAGTTGAAAGTAAAGAAATGCAAGCCATGGTAGCTTATATGAAATGGGTGGGCAAAGATGTCCCCAAAGGACAATTGATGCCTGGCTTGGGGCTTAAATCCCTTAGCCCTCTGGATAGGGCTGCGGATCCCATAAAGGGTGCAATAGTATATAAAAATTATTGTGCCCGATGTCATGGAGATAATGGACAGGGCCAATTAGCTGATGATGGTGTAGAGTGGATCTATCCTCCCCTTTATGGTAAAAACAGTTATAATATAGGTGCTGGCCTTTATAGACTTTCTAGGTTTGCTGCTTTTGTCAAATCCAATATGCCCTTAGGCATCAGTCATGAGAACCCTTTCTTATCCGATGAAGAGGCTTGGGATGTAGCTGCGTATGTTAACTCCATGCCCAGACCGGACAAGGATTTATCAGGTGACTGGCCAGATATCTCCAAAAAACCTTTTGACCACCCTTTTGGGCCATATACTGACAGCTTTCCTGAATCCCAACATAAATATGGTCCTTTTACTGCCATTATCGATTCCCATCAATGAAAAATGCTGCTAATCCAGCATAGCGATTATTCTCAAGGGGCCTCCACTGCCACCTTTGATTTTTATAGGCAAGGCAATGACACGGAAGCCTTTTGCAGGCAGCTTTTCCAGATGCGCCACATTCTCAAATGCCGGGATGTTGCTAGTCATCAAGGCCACATGGCTTTCAAAATATTGGGATTGGCCATAGTCAATACTTGGAGTGTCTATTCCAACAGACTTAATCTTTCTTTGGTCCATCAGCCACTTGGCAGCGTCCGGAGCCAAGCCAGGAAAATGGAGGTCCTTGACCGCCTCAGGTCCCCTTTCGTCAGTGCCCAAATACTTAACTTTATCTGGATAATACTTTCCATGTCCAGACTGCAATAAAACAATACTTCCTTCAGGAATCTGCCCATTTTGAGCTTCCCACTTTTTAAGATCTTCAATACCTATTTGATAATCCGGATCCGAAAGTCCTCTCTCGCTCACATCTATTTTTACTCCCTCTCCAATCAATTGCTCCAATGGTATTTCATCCACAGAAATGCCCTTTTCCGCAAAATGGACAGGAGCATCTATATGCGTCCCTCCATGCTCAGAAGTCTCAAAATTATTGGCGGCATAGAAATATCCTTTTTCCGTTTGGCCTTTTGCTACTTCTTCCATCTCAAATTCCTTGGCGGTGACCCAATAAACCGTTTCATCCGAAAATGCATGGGTCAAGTCGATGATCTCACCCTTCTTATCCCCTGTTTTAGTAATATTATTCCCTTGCTGAATATGCAGCTCTTTATCCTGGCATGAATAAAGTAGCCCAAGAATCATTAATAAACAAATTGCTTTCATGGCTGAAATATTGGCTTTATGAATAAAAATAAGCAGTGACTTTCACTACCTGAAGATAGCAATTATCTGCTGAAAATCAGCTCATAAGACCAAAAACAAGTATTAAGTAATTGTCCCTACCAAAAGTCCTAGAATAACCGCAATACCAAAGCTTAGCAAGGTCCCTATTAAAACATATTCTGCTTTCAAAGAATCATCATTTTTAAACCGCAATATGGACTTAGCCGCAATCAAAAAACCAACAGCTTGGAACTCTGCCATCAAAATAAAAGTCAAAACCAATACCCTTTCCAATACTCCTATCAATTTACCTGCATTGGGCAGATCATCTGAACCAGGTACTTTAATTTCATAGGCCCTAAATACTTCTTTTATAAATATATTAGCGGGCTTTAGACATAACATATAACAAAGAACAATTAACAGAATGGATTTTGAAACAGGAATATTGAGCCAAGGATGAATTGGGGCGTAGCAAACATAAGCATAGCAAACCATGGACAAAACCAAAATATGTAATGCTTGATCGATAAAAAATGCATACTTACCAAAGGTCTTGCTGCTATTGACCCAAGGCTTAATGCCATCTATTATATAATGGGTCAAGGCAATGATCAAAGCACCATAAACAAATTGTACTTGAAATGACAGTAGCCAAGACAATAAAAAAATGATTAAGACATGCCACTTCAAAAAAGGGCTACTAAAGCCTAATGCATTCTTTTGAATGGCTAGCCGGTCCGATTGGAAAAAAAAGTCTGCCAGTACATGGGCTATAAGCTGTAAGATAAAAACCTGAACTGGGTTCATAAATAAGGCTACTTAATGATTTTATTAAAATATAATACAGTTCTTTCTATGCTGTTCCAACCTACGCTGGTACTGTGCTGATTAACCACAGATTGACTGATTTGCAGTTGTTGGGCTATTTCTGACTCAGTATGTCCCAATAACTTCCAATATAATACTTCCGATTGGCGCGCAGTAGCTTTACCCATAAGCACATCCAATAGCCCCATCACTGGGTTCATTTGTTCATCTAATTTTTCATCATGAGAGATAAAAAACAAAGTATGCTTGATGACCACCCTTTCCTTTCCATGACTGGATGTGGATTGATTGATCAGTCTCCCCGCCAAATACACCGCTTCTCCATCTATGATTCCTTTTTCCCGATCAAATCTCGACAGCTCTCCGATAGCAATGGCCAACCTGATTCCATGTGTCTTAAAAAGGTTGATTCTGTTATTGTCTTCTCTGTTATCTGCCTGCTGAGGATCAAAGGATTTCACAAAACTCTTTACCAACATGGCCACCCGCAAAGCATCACCAGGTACTGGACAGACACATTCTAAGTAATCTCCCTTAACCAGCCTACCATAAACGCCCCATTTTTCATCAAGGATTTTTAATAGATCTTTTAACTTTTCTTCCAACATTGTCCTATCTTCCACCACTAAACTGGTAGAAGAAACAATGTCTCCTGAAATCACCGCTACCTTCTTCATTTTTTCATTATTAGTCCATAAATATAAGTTCAAAAACCTATAAACACAATTTATATCCTTAAAAGCATATAAATAGACTTTACAGCATCTACAACTTATAAATCAACCAACTACTTAATGACATCCTTAACATCAGCCAATTTCCTCCATAACCCAATTCGTGCGAGCAGCTGATTCACCAGTTGAGGGACTCGATCCTTCTCCCAATAATTCACCAACAATGGCCTGAATGAGAAAATATTGAATATGATGGGGCAACTCAAATTCAAAGCATTCCTTTTGGCCATTTTCTGTCTCCAAATGCAACTTACCAGCCCCAAAGGTCTCATAGCTAATTTGTCCTTTATTTCCTATAATAGTCGTCAGATCCATTTCTGAAACTTTACTGCTAGAGAAACACCAACTTCCCGATCCCATCACCCCTGATTCAAACTCAAAAGCAGCAGTGACCATATCCTCGGCCTCATAAATCCCCGCTTGATTGGTCTTAAATCCTTTGGCAGATTTTATTGGCCCTAAGGCAAAATCCAAAAAGTCCAGCTGGTGGGAAGCCAAATCATAAAAATACCCTCCCCCGGCCATTTCGGGATTTACCCGCCAATTATTATCCAAATTGCTAACCACTTCAGGCACCAATACCTGATTCATCTGTATATTAACATACCTGACATCACCAATCGCTCCTTCCTGTATCAATTCCTTAATCTTAACAAAATGGGGCAGAGCCCTTCTATAATAAGCCACAAATAAGGGTACATTTGCAGCTTCACATGCTGCTATCATTGATTTGCATTCCTCATAAGTCCTGGCCATGGGTTTTTCTACATAAACAGGCTTTCCGGCAGCTGCTGCCTTCAAAGTAAGGGCTTTATGAACATGCGGAGGCGTAGCGATATAAATGGCATTGACTTCGGGGTCATTGATCAATTCATCAGCATCCGTATACCACTTGGGCACGCCATGTCTTTTTGCATAGTCCTGCACCTTTTCCTCATCCCTCCTCATCACCGCTACGAGCCGGCTGTTTTCCACTAAATTCATCGCAGGGGCACTTTTCTTCTCACAAACATCCCCAACACCCAAAACACCCCATCTTACTTCTTTATCTTTTATTTTTCTCATTCCAATATTTTTACAATTTGATTCCAAATGTCTATATCTACTGGGATACCATGGACCAGATTCTCCTGCCGTACCCTCAATGTTTGTTCTCCAGGATGCCTTACCTTTTTTTCCTTATCAAAAGTTTTTGATTGCTTAAGATCTTCAATAATACGCTCTGTCTTAGTATCCATCCACTCTCCTAGACCCAGTATTGAAGGTTCCAAGGCCACAAACACCTGTGAAAGCCCATACTCTTCCCCACTTTTTCCTATTTCATGTGTAGCCTGTCCGCCTGAAAGTATGGCAGCCAGCATATCTAACATTAGTGAAAGTCCCGCTCCCTTCCACAAACCAATCGGCATAGCGAGCTCATTTTCTATAATCTCATTAGGTGATTTGGTCAAATTCCCCTGCTGGTCGAAACCTGCATCATAGGGCATATTCTCCCCTTCTTTTTCATAAATAGCCATCTTTCCATAGGCAAACTGGGACATCGCCATATCAAGCACAATCGGACCATTCTTCCTTGGAATGGCTACTACCAATGGATTATTGCCCAATTTAGGTTCACTACCTCCCCAAGCTGGCATATTGGGTTTGGTATTGGTAAAACAAATACCTATACAACCTTGATCAACAGCCTGCCAGCCATAATTGCCAGCACGCATCCAATGATTGGTATTTTGCAGGGCCACTGCGCCTATTCCAGTATTTTTGGCCAAATGGATTGCCTTATCCATGGCCAAATGAGCATTGATATTACCAGGTCCTAGCCCCCCATCCCACCGTTCCAAAGAACCAAAGCGATCAATCACTTTTGGAATTGCATTGGGCTGAATCAATCCCTTTTTAATATAGCTCAGGTAGTGCAAAAAACGATTCAACCCATGCGAAGGCACTCCGTCCAAACTCGATTGAGCAAATAATCGAGCACTAAGTGTAGCTCTTTCCTGACTAAATTGGTTTTGAATTAGAATGCTGCAAAGCACTTCCTGCAAACGAGAAAAAGGTATACGTTGGTCGCTCATAGTGAAAATATCAGATTCAATTTATTGATTATCCATTCACCGACCAAGGGAAAAAATATAATAAATAGAAGAAGAGTACACTCAACATGCCAATTTCCGTCAAAGCGTAAAATTTCAATCGCCAATCAATCCATTTAGGTAAATTTCAATATTGGTATACTCCTTATCCAAATCAAAACCTGCAGCATCCCCATCTGATTTAGGGTCCAGTTGATGTTTTCTCTCCCAAGCATCTGGCATACCATCCTGATCTGTATCTAAAGGTGCCTTTTCTGACTTTAACAATGGCCAGCCTCCAACATCCGATTGGCTATCAATAATCCCATTACCACCTCTCCCAGAGGTGCTTTTCCCTAACCTTACTTCTTTCGCCAGTCTTTTATCAACTTGATCCCTACGTAAGCTAGCTCCAGCTTTGGCCAAGACATCCTTATAGGCTACTTCTGCACTGACCTGTTCATTAGCGATGACAAAAGGAAACGGTGCGGTCACTAACACATTTGATAAATTATCAACACCATCGATCCCCTTGCTATTGTCCTCACTAACTTCATTTGAAGCAGACACAATATTTCCTTTCAAATAAAATTGTCCATAAGGGGCATATGGCTCCACTATTCTATCCCGGTTTGATTGGGTGGCAGGCCCCGCTTTATAATAATTCCCAACGATATTATGATGCCCTTCCTCTCCTGCATAAGAACTGTTGCTCATCCAGTTATAGATCACATTGTTCCTAAAATCCACCACTTCCCTTTCTGGCTCCTTATGGTATCTTGCTCCATTAAATCTGGGCAATCTACTCTTATGGCTTGCCAATAAATTATGGTGAAAAGTAGCGTTCATACCTCCCCATATCCCTCCATAACCATGGTCTCCTTTGGCATGTACGGATTCATTTAGGCTTTCTGAAACAATACACCATTGCAATGTGAAATTTTCATTATCATAAAATGAGCCACATTCATCCGTTGCCCAGCTTAGCGAGCAATGATCAATAATGATATTTTTGTTCCTAATACAGCTCATCGCATCATCCTGCACCCTTTTCAAGTCTCCCAAACGGCTCCTGATATACCTAATGATGACATTGTCCCCCTTGATTTTGATCGGGTAATTTTGAATGGTAATCCCATCTCCAGGAGCTGACTGCCCAGCTATGGTCAAATCTCCATAGTTAATATCCAGGTCTGATGCCAGCTCGATATTTCCAGAAACCGCAAAGACAATGATTCTTGGGTATTTCTTTCTCAGGGCTTCCCTTAGGCTTCCAGGGCCATCATCATTCAGGTTATTTACGACCAATACTTTTCCTCCCCTTCCCCCAGAAGTGTATTTCCCAAAACCATCGGCACCTGGAAATGCCAAAACATCTTTACTTTTTCCTCCTTGGGCATGTCCCAATACGGCATAACTTATTATTAAAATTAAAGAGATTAGTCCTTTCATTGCTAAGATTTAAGTTTTCTATGTGAGCATTGGTTTGGCCCTTTTGCACAACTGTAAGGCCAGTCCCCATGGATCCTTAAGCATCACCAAATGAGAGCCATCCTCTAAAATATCATCACTGACCAATTCTGCTCCCGCCTTTATCAATCTGTCCCTGTCATCTGCAGGATTTTCGGACACCAAGGCCAAATGTACCACCAAAGGGTGCTGATGTTCAAAGTCCAAAATTGGTGCTTTGGGATTATTGTATATTTCAATCATAATGGTCCCACTGTCATCTGCTAAAAAAGTCATATACGGACTTTGGTCTTTTTTCATGACTACTTTTAAGCCAATATGCTTTTCATACCAATTTGACATTGCTCTTGGTTGGGTGACATTAATTGCAAAATGCTCAAACTTCATAATTTTAAATTTATGCTTACAGTTCAGGTAAAATTTCCAATAAATTTACAGTGGCTCTAAGGTAATATTTTTTCCGCCACATGCTTCCTGTTTCAATATGTGGTATTCTTTCTCCCTATGAACCGATCATCTTAAAACATCAATTTATTTCTATTTTCCTCAATGACCGAGGCAAGTCAATCATCTTTTCTCTGACTGTCTGCAAAGGTTTGGTGACTCGCGACAAACCAATATTATATCATGAATTAATCATCAAAGAAATTACTGAAGTGGAAAATCATTAATCAGGCTATTGAGATAGACTTCCAAATAGGTATAAGGTGTTCCAGTCTTTATCTTTTTACCATCTTCTGCATTAATAGGGTCAAGTTCATTGGCTGTTTCCCACTCATCAGGCATACCATCTCCATCTGTATCAGTAACAGGCTCTCCTGCTTCCAAGTCCGGCCATCCCCCTACATCACTTTGAGTATCGATAATCCCATAGGTACTTCCCATGGATCCTTCATGATCATAATCTCCATTTTTAACATTGGCAATGATTCTTGCATCCACTGCATCCCGTTTCAAATTGGCACCAGCAAAATGAAGCACCAATTCATAAGCTTCTGCCGCAGAATGAGTGGTCACGGTATATCCTTCCTGCTCATGAGGAACATCCATTTTCATACTATTTTTATCAACTTCACTTACTGTCCCATAGCTACCGTGAAATTGATTAAACACCCCATAGGTCCAATTATCTTCAGAGGTTTGATTGCTACCATGGACCACATTTCCATCTATATAAAACTTGCCCCAAATATCATAGACCTCGGTGCCTACTACCTTATTTTTATCGATCGACATAATTCTATTTCGCTTACTTCCAGAAGGACTGGCAGGCCCTGGTTTATAATAGCAATTGACGATATTTACATTCATAGCTTCCCCTCCATAAGCCGCATTATTTCCCCAGTTATAAAGTACATTGTTCCTTAGGTCCACCAAGTCCGTCAGTGCAAAGGCTTTTCCAGCTTCTTCACCCAACCTTGGATTGCGGCTATCATGGTGGGCTAATAGATTATGGAGAAAAGAAGCATACCTACCTCCCCAAATCCCACCATATCCATGAGCTCCTTTCCCATGCACCGAGTTCCGAAGGCTTTCAGCTATAATGCACCACTGTAAGGTAAAGTTTTCATTGGCATAGAAAGAGACACACTCATCTGTACTCCAGCTCATGGAGCAGTGGTCTATGATAATATCCTTATGAAACCTTCCTCCCAATGCATCTCCTTCCTGCTGGGCTGTATCTCCCATTCTAAAACGCAAGTAGCGAATGATCACATTATCCGCATTGATGGTGACAGGATAATTCCTCAATGTAATCCCTCCTCCGGGGGCTGTCTGTCCAGCTATTGTTACATTACCACGGGAAATGGTCAAAGTTGAATTCAATTCAATTGTCCCGCCTATATTAAACACTATAGTCCGAGTACCACTTTGATTTAAAGCATAGCGCAAGGTTCCCTGGCTATTGTCATCTGTTAGTTTAGAGACATAATAAACCTTTCCTCCCCTTCCGCCAGTGGTATATTGTCCGTATCCTTCTGCCCCAGGAAATGCATAAACAGGACCATCATAAGCCTCCTCCTTTTCTTCCTCTTTAGGCTCAGTTTGTGAATCCGAATTTTCACACGCCATACTAAGGCCAGCAAGCCCAAAAACAATGACTATTTGAAAAATAAGACACTTTAATTTCATGGTATTTGAGGTTTATTGAAAAGGTGCAACCAAGCAGGCCACACCTTTTTTAAAATTAGTTCTAAGGAATGAAGCACTACAGGACAATTCTCCATCTAGGATCTCCAGCATCAAATCTGCCGGCAAAGCCCCTATCCTTAAAGTTGAAATCATTCTGACCAGGATTTACCCAAAGGTCACTCTGACTGCCAGAATAATTTCCTATAGCAAAACCTGGAATCGGACTGTCCGAAAAACCAAAGTCACTAGTACTGTAGTTGTTTATTAAATCGAAATTGGTATTCTCTAGGCCTTCTATACCACGAATATCATAACTTTCATCTTGTGCCTCATCCCAACCATGGCCGAAGATACTGTTGTGAATTACAATGCCATTGGCCACGTTATTATTACCATCACCTCCTCGATACCTGAAAATACGGTTGCCACTTTTTACAAAATTGGCAAAGGTACAGCTTTCAAACACAATGGATTCCGAATTACTTTTACTTGTAATCCCTGCTTGGATTTTGTTAAAAGTAGAGTTTTCAAAACTAATATTCTTGATCATTGCCGTAGCTTCAGTATCTACTGTAAACAAACCATAACCTCCGATGCTATCCACTACACTGTTTTTGATGATATAATTATCTATTACAGTAGAAGACCTTACCCTTAGTATTCCTCTAAAAGTTCCGATCTCGCAATTTTCAAAACTCAACTCTCCCACATGCACATTATCTCTATTTGGATTGAACACATAATCTCCTGAGTAATCAGCCCCCCTAAGTTCCAGGTCTATGAATCGTATATGGTCGATTTGTGATCCATCATCAATATCCCAGTTACCTGTAGTATACAGTTTGGCTTTTTGCTCACCAAAACCATAAGCAGCCCTGATGGTAATTGACTTGTTAAGGTTCTGACTTGGAAAATCATAAGTAACTCCTCGTTTCACCAAAATGATGGCCCCATCCGGCGCTGCTGCCACAGCATCTGACACAGCTGATGGACTCTCATTATCGCGGATATCTATCACTCCAGGTGCTGTAGGTGATATATCCTGAGGTAAAGTAGTATAGCTCACCCAACCTCTTAACTGATCTTCACTGTACAAAGCCACTTGATATTCCGTCTCTGGTTCAAGACCTAATATTATTAACTCTTCATTGGTCCGTTCTTCTTCTGTGATCACCCTTTCTTCTCTCAATGGCTCTAATAATCGGGGATCATCTGAAGCAAACAGCTTTATTCCTGTAACAGGCGCTCCGGCTGTTGTCCAAGTCACCCTTGCCGCCACATCTATCACATCATAGCTTTCGGGTAAATTCAGGATAGTAGGAAACCGCTGTGTTCGGACATTTCCTAAATCAGAAATTTTACTATCATACACAGGATCATCCGCATGGGCAATTGCCCTCACTTGATAAAGCGTATTCCAAAATAAGGTCTCTCCCACCAATTCTTCATTAATCACCACATAACTGGTATCCGTCTCGATGACATAATCAGTAGTTTTAAACGTATCCCTGCTCACCTCAAGGGTATAGGATATTGCTTCCTTCATCTTGCCCATATTGACGATGATGGTGTTTGCTTCAGAAAATAAATCTTCTGTCAGTACAGGCCTAAAGAGCCTTGTCCTTTCGAACATCTCATCATCTTCTTCGCAGCTGCTAAAAGCCAGCATAGCCACCGAAAACATTAAGATGCTCAGGTATATATTTTTGATTTTATTATTCATTGCTTCTCATTTTTTGAATTGATGATTAATTCTTAAAATCCATACCCATCATTTGTCAAAGTACCTTGACTACTCGCTATAGCAGACGCAGGAATGGGGAAGATATATCTAGCAACACCTGGCTTCGGACCATTAATGTGGTTTTCCCAATCCTTAGTAATCCATTCCTGATAAGTATACTGGTCACTATGTAGCGCAAGTAAGAATGACTGTTGCGTCCAAGTATCATCCGGTGGAGCCACTACACGTCGATTAGGATTGAGAATGGTAAAGTTTCCAGATTCATCTACTTTCCAATACATATAATCAGGGTATTGAGTAGTGCCATTAAATGCTGCATCGGCCAGTTCCTTAAGTCCTTCGACTGTTTCAGCCATCTTTTCAGAATAAATTCCCCAGCGGATCAATTCATATTTTCTGATCATTTCTCCTCCAAACTCCCAAGCACGCTCATCTACAATGGCTTCAAAGAAGCTGTCCTTACCCGCAGATACCTGAGCAACGTAAGTGTCCACCCTACTAGACCAATATTGCGGATCAAATGCCCTTCTTCTCACCCTCTTCAATGCTTCCTGGGCTTCAGCAGTTGGGCCGTTCAATTCATTTTCAGCCTCAGCATACATTAATAATACATCAGAGTACCTCATCATTGGCCAGTTGATCCCCGTCCCTTTGGCAGATGATGGCCCGGGAGGGTTAGGCAAGAAATGACGGCTCCATTTTCCCTGGCCGATATCCAAGCCTCCGTTTACAAATTCATATTCGAAACTGGTATTTATTTTATACAAAGAACAAGTTACATCCCTTCTTACATCCAAGGTATCAAATGACAAATAGTAGGTTGGCGGCATGGACATATAATTATTTCCAGATCCAAAACTGTGTGCTGCAGTAGGTCCACCTTCCACTCTTACACCAATATTCCATGCCACATCACCGTTGCCTACCGCAAACGGCACCTCAAATAAGACGTCCTGATTTACAGGAGCCTGGAAAGTACACTGGTTCATGAAGATTTGTCTAAAGTCTTCTGGCAATTCACGGTCCTTGAGAGAAATTAACTTGGCTGCATAATCCTTGGCAATCTGATAGTAATCCAAATAATCAGACTCCCTGGCCATGTTCAGGTCTGGCTGTAGATAATATCCTCCCCTTTGCAGGGATAATCTGGCGATCATACCCAAAGTATACTCTCTGTTGACCTGCTCTATCCCAAAAGGCACTTGATCCGCCCAAAGCATCTTCGCCTCCACGTCTATCAAATGCTGAATTTCAGCGGACAATATCACATTTCGGTCTTCCTTCGGTTGGTTAAACTCATTACCGGCCTTAGGAGCCTCTACGATGTAAGGAACATCCCCAAAATAATAGATCAACATGCTGTACCAATATGCTCTCAAAGTATAGGCCTCTCCCAACAATTGATTCATGGTATTGGCTTCGGTCACATCGGATGATTCCAGTTTTCCGCTGGCCAATAAGCCTTCTATGGCAATATTCGCATCCCTGATCGCCCGATATGCATAAGTCCACACGATTTCCAGATCACGGTTACTTTCCAAAGCATCCAAATTCCAAATCTGGTAGCGATCTCCATTGCTGTTCCAGCCACTTTGACGCTCTATATCTGTATTGCCGGTCATATTATTAGAGAGTCTGGACCTAAAAGCATCCTGACCAAAATGCGAATAAACCGCATTTACCCCTTTTCTTGCATCATCAACATTCGAAAACACATAATTGGTATCGAAGGTCGAAAGCGATTCCGGCTCCAAGAAGTTATCACATGAAGTCATAAAGGAAACCGCTGCTGCTATTATTATATATTTTAATTTCATGATTCTATAAGCTCTTTTAGAATGTCACATTGATACCTACTGTATAAGACCTACTTCGGGGGAATGAAGAGTAATCCACTCCAGGTGTCAGTGCTGTGTAACTACTACTTCTGGAAGTACTTACCTCCGGATCATATCCTGAATAATTTGACCATAGTTTCAAATTATTTCCTGTTGCATACACACGGAATTGAGATATACCTATTCTTGAAATCAATTCACTTGGTAAGGAATATCCCACTGTAAGGTTATTCAATCGTATAAATGATCCATCTTCAACAGCCCAAGAGTGGATCACCGCCCCCGCTATGCCATAACTGTTATGAGACCAAATATTCTTGTTGGCATTCATTTCTTCCAGTTGTGCCAGATCCGTGACGATCTCACCAGGAGTACCTGTATAACTACCATCTACATCCAAATAAGTAAAGCGATTTGCTGATGACATCGTGGTCAGCATATTACCATAGCTCACCCTTCTGAACTGATTGTATTGAATTTTGCCGGTATTATAGACATCATTTCCATATTGATAATTAAAGAAAATAGCAGCATCAAACCCCTTCCATCTTGCGTTTATGCCTAAACCTCCTTGGTTTTTTGGAAGTGCATTGCCTATTACCTGGCGGTCATCAGCGTTGATTTCCCCATCACCATTAAGGTCTTTTAGTTTTAAGAACCCCGGTCTAATATTGGTATTACCCACCACTGAAGTAGAATTAGGAACACCTTCCTTCAGGATATACTCATCTGCTGCCGCATCATATCCTTCAAAGTCATCAGTAGTATAATAACCATCTGTAACGTAACCATACATATCTCCCACTCGTCCTCCTACTCTCAAGTAGAAATCATTGATATTGTTAAGATCAGTACTTGCCCAGTTGGACCTGAAAAACCGTTCATCTGTACCATCCAACTCTACCACTTTTGCCCTATTGATACCCGTATTAAAGTTTATCGATAATGAAAAGTCTGGTTTGTCTATGACAAATGCATTGATGCCCAATTCCACTCCTTTATTGGAGGTGCTGCCCACATTGTTCCATTGGGTGTCAAAACCAGTATTTGAAGGGATATCAGAAGTCAACAGCAAGTCCCTGGTGGTGTTCTCATAAAAGTCCAAACTACCTTCTACTTTTGCTCTAAACAGGCTAAAGTCCAAACCGGCGTTTTTGGTCACAGTTGTTTCCCAGACCAAGTTTGGGTTATAAAGTGTGTTACTGCTTGGGGTATAGTACACATTGTCCACATTGCCAAAACCAGGACCTCTGTTGGTAGATCCCTCAAACAGAAACTTGGTAGCATCGGTCCTGATTCGGTCATTACCTGTTTCACCGATACTTAATCTCAACTTCAACTCATCCACCCAAGAAGAGGCTTTCAAAAAGTCTTCCTCTGAAATTTTCCATCCCACAGCCACAGCTGGGAATATTCCCACCCTATTTTCTTTGGCAAACTTACTGGATGCGTCAGAACGGACGGTGGCAGTAAACAGGTACTTCTTCAAGTATTGGTAATTAGCTCTTCCAAATAAGGAGAACCTATTAGCAGCGATTGACTCACTGGTTTCGTGACGATCCACACGTCCAAAAGTCATATTGGCAAATAATTCCTCAGGCGTGATGGACAGGCGAAAATCCTCTACCCTGACCATATCACTCTTTCCGCCGGTAGAATAAATCTCTTGTCCTACCAAAAAGTCAAGATCATGATCACCAAGGTTATCAAATTTATAGGAAACACTATTTAACCATCGATAAGAATGGGTAGTATTCTCCTCTTTTACACCAAGGGGAAGACTTCCACCATTATTAAATGACTCTCCTGTCAAGGGGCCATAAAATCTTAGGTTTTCTCTAAAGGCCCTGGATCCATTAAATGTGGATTTGAACTCAAGGTTATCAATTATCTCCCAAGTCAGCCCTGCATTGAAGATATAATTAAAATCAGTTCTTTTTCTCCAGTCCTGCTTGGCCAATTCCACAGGACTTACTAAACTCAACAAGAACGATTGGAAGTCATCTTCAGAATTAACCTGTGTCAAATCAATATCCAATTCATCTGCTATACCATTTACAGGTCTAGTCTGAACAGCCTCTTTGATATTGATTTGGGCATTACCGGAAGTTCCTGCTCCATCCACTACAGTATGGGTAATCCTAGCTCCCGCATCAAACTGAAGCCTATCAGAAATGGCCTGGTTCAATTTAAAGTTGATCACATTCCTTTGGTATCCGGAGTTAAGCATCAAGCCCTCGTCTGTATTATTGCTCAAACTCAGCATCAGCTTGGTTTTTTCTGTACCTCCAGTTAAGGTCAAGTTATGGTATTGGCTGAGTTTTGGATCTCCAAAAAGCTCTTCTTGCCAATCCGTTCCTGGCTTTTGCTGATAAAGCTCCAAATCATCATATACACCATAGAACTTCTCAAAATTCCTCACGGCAGCATCAGATTGGAGTTTGGCATATTCATAATTAGCCAAAACATATTCATAAGGATCCAGCACCTCATATTTCCTGTCTTTAGGAAGGCTTTTCCATTGGAAGAAATTATTATAAGAAATTGTTGTTTTTCCTGCTTTAGGTGTCTTGGTGGTAATCACAATCACCCCGTTGGCTGCTTGGGCTCCATATATGGCAGTAGCAGCAGCATCTTTCAACACCGTAATGGTCTCAATATCAGTAGGAGGAATATCTCGGATACTACCTACAATAAAACCATCCACTACATATAAAGGCGAGTTATCCTGTGTCACGGATCCACCTCCACGAACCCTGATGACAACCTCTGCATCCGGCGATCCATCAGTGGTCAAAACATTGACACCTGGAAGACGCCCAGTAATGGCTTGTGCTGCACTGGCAACAGGTATTTTAGCCAATTCTTTTCCGGACATTGAAGCAACAGAACCCGTCATATCTGTACGTTTCACGGTTCCATAACCAAAATCTACAACTTCTACCATATCCAATTGCGCCACATCCATTTCCATGGCCACATCAATGCTACTCCGTCCTTCAATTGAAATTTCTTGTTTTATCATCCCGATGGAAGAAAAAATTAAAGTTCCATTAGGATCGTCTACAGCAAGCGTATACGCACCATCCATATCAGTGCTTGTACCTGTGCCTGTTCCTTTTAACAAAACGGTGACTCCTGGAATAGTTTCACCATCTGAGCTCTTCACCACTCCTGTTATCGTCAACGACTGTGCATGTAGCTCAGCCAAAGAGAATATCATGAGCAGCAAAAACAGCGAGAGGTATCGGGAAAATCCCCATAAGTTTTTGGTAAGCTTCATTTCGATATTAATTGGGTTTTGTTAATTAAATATTTGTAATCATTGGGTTCGATAGATCTTCTTTTACATAAACCATAGTAAAACAAGAATCATCTATACCTAGGGAGGGGGTGTAATGCGGTGGGATTCCATATTAATTTATTAAGGGTTTATTTATTAAGTAACTTTCTATTTTGTGCAAACCGTTTAATATTGCGCAATCGATTGCATATTAATTAATTAAAACCTTAAATACAAGTAAATTCTACACTTATTGATAATTTCAATATATAAAATTAATAGAATGATTAATTGCCGAATAAAGAATCAATTACAATTAATATAATAAGAAGAAATACACTAAATCGATTAAATTATGTGCAATCGATTACCTTTTACGGAAACGATTCCGTAAATCAGCCCAAACAAAGCCTTTTTCTTACCAAACTTTTCTTAGAAATTGATCGACAAAATTAACTGTTGGCGTGAACCAAGGCTCAAAAAGCCAAAACGGATGTGGTGAATTAGGAAAACCTTGCACTTCAGTATACAACCCTAATTCTGTTAGCTTATTGATCATATCATCCTGGCCAGCATGGAACCTTGGATATTGGCTATTGAGATATAATACTGGGACAGCCCTAGTGCCTACCTGATATAAGGCTGATGCTTCATCCCAGGTTTCTGGCACCTCATCATAAGTCCCTCCCAGCCATTCCGAAGCGACAGTTCCCTCTTCAGATTCCGGGTGATGGAAAGCCAATACACCATCCATATCTATGATCGCTTGTACATCCGAACTTGATTGATACACGCTTAGATCCGATTCATATTTCTCGACACCATTGGTCGTCCCCACCAAAGCTGCCAACTGTCCACCCGCAGAACCTCCGGATATAGCTATTTTTGATGTGTCTAAATTAAATTGATTGGCATGATCCTTAATCCATTTTATGGCATCCTTTACATCATATACTCCTGCAGGATAAGGGGCTTCCAAGGACAATCTATAATCCATCACAGCCGTGATATAGCCCTTTGCCGCCAGCGCCTTGGCTAGTGGAATCTGCAATGAACGATCTCCTGATCTCCAGCCCCCGCCATGTACAAACAAAATACCAGGAAGAGCTTGATCCCCTTGCTTTTTAGGTTGAAAAACATCCATTAGAAGTTCCCGATAGCCCAGACTTTTATATGGAATACTCATTGTTTCTTCTACTCCACCTATATTTTCAGCATGGACCGGTACAATATGAGGTAGGTCCTTTAGATACTTCTTATAAGAACTATATAATGTATAAGAGGTGTCTTTTTCATAACCATACCATGAAAAACCATACGCATTCACAGATTTACCCTTCCCACTAAAAATTTTTTCTTTGGTAAAATCCTCCAGCCCTTCTTCAGTGAGTATATGGGCCCAATCCACCCTTGCCTGCATATTGGCTCCTTCACCAGTAGAATTATATTCTGCATAAAAAGTAGTCTTTTCCTTTTCTGGACTGCCCCAATTATGCCAACCTTCTGGAACGATGTGTTTACCCATTTCACAAGAAATAAAAACAGTTTGGGCATAATCCCTCCATGGCCGACCCAAATAAACCTTGTCTACTCCGTCTGCGGCCGTGAGCTTACAGTTTTTAAATACATAACCATAATCCACCCAATCTGGTGTTGATGCTGCAGTGATATAAGAATTGGCCTTGGAATGTATTTCACAATCCTCAAACAAAGCCGTAGCAGACCCGAAAATAAAATCGGTAGTACCTTCTATATAGCAGTTCTTGTAATATTGTCTGCTATTTTCTCCAGAAGCAAACATGGTATCCTGGTTTCCCTTAAAATGACAATTCTCGAACACCAATCGATCTCCCTCAGCATGCAAAGCCACTGCTTGCCCCACGCTACCAGCGGTATTTTGTATAGTCAGGTCTTTAAAAATCAAACTATTGCCCCACACCAAAAGTGTATAGGAGTCAAAAGTATCCATATAATTTTTTCCGGTATGATCATCGTATGTGATGATCGTCTTATCTGGACCATCCCCTTTAAAAGTAACATTGGTTATGGTACCCGGTATCTCTAATTTCTCTTTATAAACTCCTTCTTTGATATAAACCGTTATAGGTTTTGGCAGATAAACCCTGATGGCCTCCAAGGCATCCGCTATGTACAAAAAATCCCCAGAACCATCTTTAGCTACTACGATATCTTCCTGTACTTTTCCTTTTAGATCTTTGATTTTGCCATCTTTAGGATAAGAATTGACATGTTGGGAAAAACCAACTTGGGCAAGGCCTCCGATAAGTAAAATCAAAAAATTCAGCCTGATACTATTCACAAGTTTTAACCTCATCTTATTTTACTTTAAATATGTGGTGATTGCTTTAATAGTCTCTTTCCAATTGAGTCATCGCCTGGTAGACAAGTCCTGCCACTGCTTTGGCTCCTTCAGGTTGAAAATGAGTATTATCATTACTCCCCTCAGGATAAGCCTCATAAATACCCGGACCAAAATTCATAAAATAATGCTCAGTGACATACGCCTTGCCTTTCTGGGTAAAATGATCCATGGACAATTGTGTAAGGTCAATCAATAACGCATCCAGTTCTGCTGCTACTTCTATTGCGGCTTCATAATAAGGACCATGTACATTTTGAAGCCTTCCTTCTTTCCAAGGATAATTTCTATTTACAGGGGTCAAAACAATCGGAATTGCATTCTTTTGTCTGGTTTGACTCACATAAAGTCTGATGTACTCCTTATATCCTTCAATATTCACATACCGCTCTGGTTTATTTTCTGCAGCATCATTATGCCCAAATTGCATAAGGACCAAATCTCCCGCTTCAAGTTCTTCATAAACTTTTCGCCAACGTCCCTCTTCAAAAAAAGTCCTTGTACTTCTTCCTCCTCTTGCTCGATCATCCACCAGCACCGAGTCTCCTTGAATCAGATTATTCAAATTAGTCAGGTTTCTCTTGCTCATATATGCTTGAAAAGTCTGCCCCCAACCCATTACCGGATACCTGGTTTTCATATAATCCCTTCCTGGATCATAATCACCACTATAATCTGCTACGGTTGAATCTCCAATCAGATAAACCTTGACAACCTTTTCCTTTGGTCGAAACCCTAAAACGGCCGAAAACACAATAATGAGCAAAAAGCTAATGTATTTCATAGTTCTACATTTCAATCCTAATCTTTCAAGAAAATCACCAGCTCTGGTATTTCCCGTCTGAGCTCTTCCACAGCAAGGTCACAAAATTTAAATGCACCTGTAGGAGAAAGGTGGGTATTATCTGATCTTCCATTTGGAAATTGAGCATAATCCCCCGGCCTATAGTGCAAAAACAACTCCTTGGATTTCTCTACACCAAATTGCTCCAATACTTCAATGGTCTTTTTGTGCATATCGAAAAGAGGAAGGCTAAATTCCTCTGCAACCTCTCTCACTACCTCCGAATACCGTCCATGGGTATCCAGGAGCACCCCATTTTCATCAAAACTCCTTCTGGAAATGGGAGTGGCCAAGATTGGTTTTCCTCCTTTTTCATAGGTCTCTTTGATATACCTGATCAAATTATTTCTATAATCTGTATCGGGAGCAGCATACCGATCAGGAGATTTCTCTTTTTGATCATTATGGCCAAACTCTATCAAAACGTAGTCCCCAGGCCGAATACTTTGATACACCTTTTCCCAGTGTCCTTCATCCCTGAAACTCTTAGTGCTACGTCCATTCAATGCATGATTTTCTACTATTACACCATCCTTAAAATAAAGACCAAATACCTGCCCCCAGCCCTTTTCAGGATTGCTTCCGGAATAAGGCTTATTGGCCAATGTGGAATCGCCAATCAAAAAAATAGTAATCTCTTTGTCTGTCTCCTTATAGGAACTTATACCGGCGACTACTAACAATAAACCAATTACAAATAATATTCTCTTCATAATCATTGGACTTTTACGGCATCTTTTGGCAACTCCTTTCCTAGTGTCAATTGATCCTGGTAAGATTTAAAATCAGTAAGGTCAAAATGAATATCACGGCTCAGCACGCCCAAAACCCGAACAGGCTTTTTACCATTTTCATTAAAAGCAAAACCTTTTACCTTCACATTTTGGCTGTTATAGATTGTCAGGGCGGCGGTTTTTTCAGCGATTACTTTGACATCAGTCAATGTCAAACCATTCGTATCGATCACTGTGATCCCCTGCTTAGCTTCTAGCAAAGCATGCGCTAGATGGACATTCTCTAAACTTTTTTCTGGCAGCCCCATAAAAAAGCCCGCCTTACCTGTACCAGTTGCCGTGATATTCTTCATAAATATATTTCTGAAAGCAGGCGTCTCTTCTGTCACGGACACCAAAGTCTCGTCCCGAGCTTCGTCTGAGGCATCTTGATCTTCTTCCAGAATCGGAGAATTCCCACCATAAAACATATTAAACCTTATGGCTTCTGTAGGAATATTGATCATATCAATGTCTGATATAAAAATATTTTCAACTACTCCGCCCCTACCTCGGGTGCTTTTAAACCTCAACCCCACATCTGTACCGATAAAAGTACATTTGGAAACATGAACATTTCTGACCCCACCTGACATCTCACTTCCTACCACAAAACCGCCATGCGCATGATAAACTGTATTGTTTTTTACAATAGCATTCTCGGTTGGGATACCTCTATCCCTACCATCTTTGTCTTTCCCAGATTTGAAACAAATGGCATCATCACCTACATCAAAAGTATTATTATAGATCAAGGTGTTTTTACAACTCTCCAAATCAAGCCCATCACCGTTTTGACTATACCAAGGATTCCTAACGCTGAGGTTTCTTATCACCAAATCTTCACACATTAAAGGATGTATATTCCAAGCAGGCGAATTCTGGAAGGTAGGACCATCCAACAGCACCTGCTTACACTTGACCAAACTCACCATTACTGGTCTAAGGAAATCTTTTACCGATTTCAATTCATCCTGTGATATTAAATCTGGGACATTGAAGTTGGTGCTGCTCATATACCCCTTTTTGGAAGATTCACTTGGAAACCAGATTTTACCATCTTCCGATAGCACCCCACCAGATTTGTTCAGGGCTTTCCATTGTCTATCCGTCATTTTTCCTTTCTTGACTGGACGCCAAGCATCTCCGTTTCCATCAATTACTCCAGCACCGGTAATCGCTATATTTTCGGCTCCTAAGGCATTAATTGGGGACTCACACCTCACTGTATTTAAGCCCTCAAAACTTGTTTCGATCAAGTCATAATCATCAAAATCACTGCTAAACAAAAGCAAAGCCCCTTCTTCCAAGTGAAGGTTAATATGGCTTTTTAAGGTGATCGGACCAGTTAACCAAATTCCTCTGGGTACAAGCAATTTCCCACCGCCTTCTTGACTAAGCGCTTGAATGGCTTGCCTAAAAGCTGCTGTGTTTTTAAACATGCCATCACCTTTTGCCCCAAAGTCTACTATATTCACTGTCTTGTCTGGAAAAGAAGGCAATTTGACTTTTGGCATATCAAACTCAACTCCCTCATATATACTCGGGTCGATACCTGCGATTTTTTGTGCTTTAACCTGTAAAGTGCTAACTAAACAGGTAATTACCATTAAGGCTATATAATAGGTGTTTTTCATTGGGTATATTATTTTGTAAATCTAAACCAGTCAACATCGGCATAACCTGAATCATTGATTTTGGTATCTCTCACTGCAAACAAGCCTACTTTGGCCCCAATCCATTTGCCGGGAACTGCTGTAAACTCCTCATTGATTTCAACAAACCTCTTTCCGTTTTCACTATAGCTGAATTGGCAAATGGCCCCTTCCTTTACTTCAACTCTAAGTTGAATGGACTTGCCTGAAAGCTTCTTAATCACTGTTTCCTTTTCTGGTTTACCATGTTCGGCGTCTTCACATTCCACATACTTTAGGTAAAGACCATCTTCTTGACTTTCCAATGCGAGATAAGCATAACTCATCCCCATCACCAGTAATCCGGTTTTTTCATTTATCAGCTTTTCGTTAGGGTAAAAAGTCAATTTTGTTGTAGTCGTAAAACTTTCTGCCGGGAATTTCTGAAGCAAAAGATTGGGCACATCCCATAGGTTCTTGGCGTCTTCTGGAACCTGATCTGTGTACAATCTTAAATATCCTTTTGAAGGATTGACATATGCCCAAGTAGCTTTGGGATTAGCATGCCATTGCCATTGCAATCCTAAATCATTGCCATCAAATTCATCAGTATCTGCTGGTGTCGCCAATGGATATGACCTCCCTATATCTGGTTTTTTATATTGCATTACGGGTTGGCCAGTACCATCTCCATCAAGGTCTTCACCCATTGTAGGCCAATCATTTTCCCAAAACATAGGTTGCATATGTACGATTCGACCATAAGCCTCTTTATCTTGGAAATGCAAGAACCAATTTTCCCCATTCTCCAATTCAACCCAACCTCCTTGATGAGGCCCATTGATTTCCGTATTTCCCTGGGCCAAGGCAATATGCTCCTCATAGGGGCCATAAGGATTTTTGGAGCGTAGGATCAATTGCCAACCCGTAGAAACACCACCGGCAGGGGCAAAAATATAATAGTATCCGTTTCGCTTATAGAATTTTGTCCCTTCCACGGTTGGATGGTTTTCATGACCATCAAAAACCAATTTCCCTGGTCCTATTGTTTTGGTCCCATCTGGACTAAGTGGTTTTACGACAAGCACACTTTTTATACCTGCTCTACTTCCAGCAAAAGCATGGGACAAATAAGCTTTCCCATCTTCATCCCATAAAGGACAAGGGTCTATCAATCCTTTTCCTGCTTCTACCAAAACTGGTTCTTCCCAATCTCCTGCTGGGTCTTTGGTTTTCACCATATAAATCCCAAAATCCGGATCTCCCCAATAGATATAATACTCGCCATCATGAAACCTTATGGCAGGCGCCCAAACGCCATTACCATGCTGCGGCATACTGAAGTGATCAAATGGTGGCAATCTATCCAAAGCATAGCCTACTAAATTCCAGTTTACCAAATCCTTTGAGTGTAATATTGGCAAGCCAGGACTTGCATTAAAGCTGGAAGCTGTCATATAAAAATCATCTCCTACCTTACAAAGGTCTGGATCGGAATAGTCAGCATGTAAAACTGGATTAATAAAAGTACCATCACCTTGATCGGCTACCCAAACATCTGATATTTTAACATCTTGGGATTTAGCCGAAAAAGAAAACCAAAAAGTCAACAATAGAATGTTTAAGAAGAATTTACTGAAGTTCATTATTTTGGGGTTAAGGTTATTATTGGATGATATATTCTTGGTTTTACTCAATGACATCCAAAGGATTCCATTTATCGTCTCCACTGAGAATATTAAGCACAGTGTAAGCCTCTCCTATATCAGGCGTGAGCTGCCATGACCATAACACCCTTTCATCAGGTGCCGCTCCTGGCCCGACCGACTTGTATTCAGCATAGAAGCAGTTTTCTTCCGCCGCTGGTTTGTCCCAATTATGCCAACCTTCTGCTTTGATATGAGCTCCTAGTTCGCAGTTGATAAATACAGTTTGGGCATACTCTCGCCAAGGCCTGCCTAGGTAAACACTTTGCGCTGGAGCATCACCTGTAAGTTTGCAGTTAATAAACACAAAACCATGTAAGCTCTTTTTATCTGTTGATGCTGCTGTTATATAGTGCCCTCCCTCTTTGGAATATATTTCGCAGTCTTCAAACACCGCTGTGGACCATCCAAAAATGAAATCCGTCGTACCTTCTATATAACAATTCTTATAGTATTGGCGGCTATCTTCTCCATGAGCGTACAAGGTGTCCTGAAAACCTAGAAACCTGCAATTTTCAAAAAAAACTTTATCACCATCCACCCTTACTGCCACAGCCTGCCCTACAGGACCTGAAGAATTTTCAAAAGTGATGTTCTTGGCATAAAAATTATCTCCAAAAACAAAAAAACTGGATGAACCTGTAGTCCCCAATTCTTCTCCGAAACTGTTTTTCTTTGAGGCAAAATCATCATAGGTAACCACTGTTTCTTCAACATTATCCCCTATAAGATGTACATTGGTTTTAGTTGCTGCCAATGTCAACTTCTCCTTATAAACGCCTGGTTTTAAATGAATCCTTGTAATATTTTTTCTAAAATCCGGAATACTGTTAAATGCTTCTTGAATGGTTTTAAAATCACCAGAACCATCTTTGGCTACCACAATGTCAAAATCCTGAGCACTTACCCTATGACTGAATATCATGGAAATCAGGAAACATACATTAAATAAAATCTTCATAAGTCGGGTTATTTGATCAGTTCATACTGCAAAGAAGCAAGGATGAATGGGCCTACTCCCTTGGGGTCATTAATCCTTATCGGTTCATTAATATAATATTCATAAGAACCATCTCTATAAGGGTTCCCCCCCAATCCGGCAACACCGCAAACATTGGTGATGCTTATCCCTCCATCCTCATCTTCGCGAATAAATTCTTTTATCAAACCATTATAGGCATTTATTCCAGCATCTTTATATTTTTTATCCAAATACCCCTTGGAAGATCCCTTAAGTAGGAAATAAGCAAACATACTTGAACATGAAGATTCCAAATAGTTTCCTTCACGACCACCTTGGTCCACAACTTGGTACCAAACACCCGTTTCATCTTGGTATTTCACAATTCCTGCAGCTATTTTCTTAGCTACATCAATAATCATATTTCGCTTAGGATGATTTTCAGGCAAATAGTCCAAAACATCCACCACGGCCATGCTAAACCAACCAATACTTCTACCCCAATAGTTTTTGGAAAGGCCTGTTTCTGGATCAGCCCACTTCTGCTGCTTGCTCTCATCCCATGCATGATGGTAAAGGCCAGTTTCTTCACTGTAACCATATTTATCCATAACGTAAATTTGATTGGCGACATCATCAAAAAGCTCAGGTTCATCAAATTCCGCAGCATATCTTGCCAAAAATGGAGATCCCATATATAACCCATCCAACCACATTTGATGGGGGTATACTTTTTTGTGCCAAAAACCTCCCTCAGAATTTCTAGGGTGATTTCTCATCTGATCCCTTAATTCCTCTACTGCTAGTTGATACTTCTCTTTACCTGTTTCTTCGTAGAGTCCAATCAAAAATTTCCCTCCGTTTACCCTGTCAATATTAAAATCTGACTTTTTATAGGTTTTGATTTCACCTTGATCATTGATCATGAAATCTGCAAAGTTCATGATATAATCCAAAAATCTTTCCTCACCAGTCTTTTCATAAACCTGCTCCATAGCTGTCATGATAAGACCATGAGTGTATTCCCACTTTGGTTTTTCGTTGAAGTCCAATGTCCACCCCTTGGGGTTTCTTTTAATTTCTGAATCAGCCATCCAAGTAGAATACACTTGTGTATTCTCTTCATTTCCTGTACTCTTGGCCTCACCACTATTTTCTTCTACGGTTTTTGATTGACAAGAAAATAATCCCACTATAAGCGATAGTGCAAGAAATATTTTTTTCGTAACAACTGGTTTTTGGGTCATACACATAGCGCAAAGGTTATTTTTCTAAAATTATTAACTACAAGGTCTTATACGAAAATTACTTAAATCCAACACCTTAGTCGTTTCTAATTGTTATGGGAAACAAAACGACCTCTGAAAAAATGAAATTCAAATGAATTTGTCCAAAAAATGCTGCAAGAACCTTTTTAATATCATTGGATGTATTCATGTTATTTGGGATTTTAATTGACTATTTATAAGAAGCCCAGGTTTCAAATCAAACAGAAATATCTCCTTCAAGCGAAGGAGACATTTCGTATCATTAACCCTAAACTAATTATATAATATTCTTAATTATCCCTCTGAAAGTGAAAACACTCACCTATCAAAAGGATGATTACTCCATTTGTACATTACAATGAGCAATCGATTGCATAGTTAATTATTTTTTATGACACTTTAAAATTTTATCCTAAAAAATCGATAAAATAATCATAAATAAGTCGATTTAAGGACTAATACAAAGCCTTTATACTTAAAATCTATCCAATAACAATAAAAAAATATTATTTATTTTTCTTGACTTAGGAGAAATAAATAAACTATATTGCGCAAACGATTACATCTATAAATTGGTATTGATGTAAGATAATACCATTACCCATTATTATATAATGCCAAAAAGCTTTGAGTGGACAGTCAATAAAATTTATATGACTTAAGTTAAAGTTAAGTAGTACATTTGAGTTTTTGGCAACCTGACTAAAGCGATGAACAAAAGAAAAAAAGCGACCATCCATGATATAGCTTCAAAATTGGGGATAACTGCAAGCACAGTCTCTAGGGCTTTAAACAATCACCCTAGAATCAGCGATTCCACCAAAAAGCTTGTTCAAAAAGCCGCCAGGGAAGTAAATTACCAGCCCAATAATATAGCAGCTGCCTTAAGAAACGGTAAAAGCAAATTAATTGGAATCATAGTCCCTACGGCCAATAGAAATTTCTTTTCATCCGTGGTCAGAGGGATAGAAGAAATAGCCAACCAGCTCAATTATAAAGTAATCATTAGCCAATCCTACGAAAATTTCGAAAAGGAAACACAAACGGTAGATGCATTGCTAAGTGCACGCGTAGATGGCATCATCATGTCAATAGGAAAAAACACAGATAATTTTGAGCACTTGGAAAGGGTGGTAGAAAAAGGCATTCCCCTTGTTTTGTTTGACAGGATAACCGAAGAGGTAGAGGTAAACCAAGTAGTAATTGATGACTATATAGGCGCTTATAAATCTGTCGAGCATTTGATTGATAACGGTTATACAAAAATTGCCCACTTCACCAATCCCAGGAAAATAAACATTTATAGTGAAAGGCTCAGGGGATATACAGATGCCCTTAAAGACAATGGACTCCCCTTTGATCAAAACTTGATCATTGAAAGTAATATGCAGCTTGAAGATGGGCAACAAAGCACATTAAAGATGTTGGATGAGGGAATAGAATTTGATGCCATTTTTTCCTCCAGTGACTATGCCGCCATGGGCGCTTTACAAATCCTCAAAGACAAGGGCATAAGTGTGCCAGAAGAAGTGGGCATTGCTGGTTTTGGTAATGAACCGTTTACATCATTTACCACCCCTTCATTGACTACAGTCGATCAAGTGAGTATTCCGATGGGAAATGTAGCTGCAGAGTTATTCTTTGAGCTACTTAAAGCTGACCCCAAAAAATTTGTCCCCCAAAAAACGGTACTCAAACCAGAGCTGATCGTACGAGGTTCCTCCACCAGGAAAATAAAATAAGCCATTATAAGTAAAATCATTATAGTTAAATAAACGAATAAAAAATGTTGGACGAAGTGAGCAATCGATTGCGCGATAGCAATAAGAAATTCCTTGATGAGGATTTTTTGCTGCAAAGTGACTTTGCACGAATTCTTTACCATGATCACGCAAAGGGTTTACCTATCATCGATTACCATTGTCATCTTTCCCCTAAAGACATTGCTGAAAATAGACAGTTCAAAAATTTAACAGAAATCTGGCTGGCTGGAGACCATTATAAATGGAGAGCTATGAGAACTTTAGGGGTAAATGAGAATTTTATTACGGGGAAAGCAACCACTGACCGGGAAAAATTCCAGAAATGGGCAGAAACTGTCCCATATACACTTAGAAACCCGCTTTATCATTGGACACACCTTGAACTCAAAAGGTACTTTGATATCGACACGCTATTGACTTTAGACTCTGCTAACAGCATCTATGACAAGGCCTCTGCCCTACTTCAGAGTCCTTCTTACAAAGTTCAGGGGCTTCTAGAAAAAATGAATGTAGAAACAGTCTGCTCTACAGATGACCCTATTGACAGTCTTGAATTTCACGTTAAAGCCAAAAAAGAAGGTGTAAAACCCCAACTTTTCCCTGCATTTAGGCCAGATAAAGCCTATGCTGTTGAAAATCATAACGAATATTTAGCCTACATCCAAAAATTAGCCGATGCAAGTAATATTGAAATAATAAATTACAGCGACCTACTAGATGCTTTGGAAAACAGAATTGCCTATTTCCATCAGCATGGAGGCCGTCTTTCAGATCATGGATTGGAACAATTATATTTCTTCAAATTAGGACAACATGATACGGGTAAACTATTTAAAAAGCTTCAATCTGGACAATCATTAACTCAAGAAGAAGTCAATTACTTCAAATTTGAAACCCTACTGCACCTGAGCAAAATGTATCATGCTAAAGGATGGACCCAGCAATTTCATTTAGGGGCGTTAAGGAATACAAATGATAGAATGATGAGCATACTTGGTCCAGATACCGGGTTTGACTCCATTGGGGATTTCTCCCAAGCTGAAGCCATTGCCAGTTTCTTAAACCTTTTGGACAGCACCGACCAATTGGCCAAGACCATACTCTATAACCTTAACCCTGCTGACAATGAAGTCATGGCTACCATGATTGGCAATTTCAATGATGGCTCTGTCAAAGGAAAAGTCCAATTTGGATC
The DNA here is from genome assembly GCF_020463795.1 of Echinicola marina. Taxonomy (NCBI): domain Bacteria; kingdom Pseudomonadati; phylum Bacteroidota; class Cytophagia; order Cytophagales; family Cyclobacteriaceae; genus Echinicola; species Echinicola marina. The sequence continues at coordinate 4,860,391 of NZ_CP080025.1, forward strand.
CGGATGGTGGTTCTTGGATCAGAAAGATGGCATGGAAAAACAAATGAATGCTTTATCCAATATGGGGCTCTTAAGTTGTTTTGTAGGAATGCTAACCGATTCCAGAAGTTTTCTATCCTTCCCACGTCATGAGTATTTCCGACGTACATTGTGTAACCTTATAGGAAATGATGTAGCTAATGGAGAACTTCCAGCAGACGAAAAATGGCTAGGTAAGATAGTAAGCGATATCTGTTACTACAATGCCAAAAATTACTTTCAATTCGAACAATAGAAACGCTCATCAACCATGAAAACACTCAATAGACAAAATTCCCCTAATATTTCCGAAAGGCCCATTAAAGTCCTACAATTTGGTGAAGGTAACTTTTTAAGAGGCTTTGTGGACTGGATAATAGACATCATGAATGAAAAAACCGATTTCAATGGAGATGTTCAAATTATCCAGCCAATCCCAAATGGTATGGGTGAGCTGATCAACAAACAGGATGGCCTTTATCATGTGCAATTAAGTGGTATCCAAAACGGAACTGCCCAAGAAGTGACTCGTCTGATCGATTGCGTAAGGGGAGTATTGAATCCATATGAAGATTACCAAAGCTATTTGAAATTGGCGGAAAATCCCGACCTGAAATTCATCATCTCCAATACCACCGAGGCAGGAATTTCATTCAATCCGAATGATGATCAAAAAGATCAAATTTCAGATTCCTTTCCAGGAAAATTGACAGCGCTATTATATCATAGATTTGAAGTATTTCATGGGAACAAAGAAAGGGGACTGCATATTATTCCATGTGAATTGATTGATAAAAACGGGGAAAAACTTAAGGAAATCATACTCCAATATGCTTCACTTTGGCAACTTCCCAATGGCTTTATTGATTGGCTAAATGAAAGCAATACTTTCTCCAATACCTTAGTGGATAGAATTGTCCCTGGATTCCCAAAAGAAACCATTAAAGACATTCAAAATGCTATCGGATTTGAAGACAACTTGGTCGTAAAAACAGAACCTTTCCATCTATGGGTCATACAAGGTCCTGATGCCGTAAAAAGAGATTTCCCCGCAGACCAGGCAGGTTTAGAGGTACTTTTTGTAAAAGACCAAAGCCCCTACAGAACCAGAAAAGTGCGAATACTAAATGGTGCCCATACCTCTTTAGTTCCTGTGGCTTATTTACACGGCCTTAGAACGGTGAGAGAATCCGTGGAAGACCCTAAAGTTGGGAAATTCCTTATTGACACCATCCAGAATGAGATCATTCCTACCTTAGACCTTCCGGAAGCAGAACTCAAACAGTTTGCACAAGATGTAATGGATCGTTTCAAAAATCCATATGTAAAACACCTACTAAGTTCAATTGCATTAAATTCTATTTCTAAATTTAAGGTTAGGGTCCTCCCTTCCCTTTTGGAATATATCCATCGTAAAGGGGAGCTTCCCCAAAACTTGATACATTCTCTTTCCGCCTTGCTCTTATTTTATAAGGGGACATTTAATGCAGAAAGCACCCCAGTAAATGACAATGAAGAAATAATAAGTTTCTTTGAGCAGATCTGGCAATCTGATGACACCGAGCATGTTGCTCACCAAGCCCTTAGCAATATTGACCTTTGGGATAGAGACTTAAGTACAATTGATGGTCTTGAAGCTGCTGTGATCAATCAAATGAATGTATTAAGCGACTTGGAAAAAGTAAAGTAATCCTTTCATAAGACAATACTTACTAATAACAAAAGGGAGGTTTGAACCTCCCTTTTGTTATTCTGATTCTGACAGTTCATATTTTAAAGTTTTCCCCTTTTCTACCGCTGGAATTCCTTCCGTCATCCATAGCGGAGCTGGAGCGCCTTTTAGATAATGATCAAAAAATTGAGACAGCCTTATAGATAGGTCCTTTCTATTTTTCCTCTTCCTGAGATTATGGTCCTCACCATTATATACCAATAGCCAAGCAGGAGTTCTATTTCGCTTTAAAGACATAAAAAACTCAATCCCCTGGTACCAGGGAACCGCACCATCTGCATCATTGTGCATGATCAACACAGGAGTTTTAACCCTATCTGCGTAGAATAATGGGGAATTCTCTACATAATGCATGGGCTTTTCCCAAAGGGTCCCTCCTATCCTGGACTGGGTCTGCTCATACTGGAACATCCGGCTCATTCCTGATCCCCAGCGAATCCCACCATAGGCAGAAGTCATATTGGCTACCGGTGCTCCAGCCCCGGCCGCCTTAAACATATCTGTTTGTGTAATCAAATAAGCTACTTGATATCCGCCCCAACTTTGGCCTTGAATGGCTATATTTTCTGGATCCACGTACCCCTTGGCGATGACCGACTGCACCCCTGGCACCACACAATCATAAGCGCTTGGACCAGGCAAACCAATTTCGTATTTAATATCTGGAACAAAAACCACATATCCATTACTAACAAAATAGGATATATTGATAATCGAGGCACTTGGAGCAGGCGCAATATAATTGTGTAAGCTATTTGACCTCCTTTCATAGAAATAAACCATCATCGGGTACTGCTTATTAGTATCAAAATTTTCCGGTTTATAAATCAAGCCTTGCAAAGAATCTCCTTTTAAGGTCATATACTCCGTCAATTCAACTGTACCCCATTTGATATTTTCCTGCTGGGGATTGGCATCTGAAAGTTGCACTAAATCAAACCTGTCCAAATTGCTGGCATAGACATCTGGATATTCCTGAAATGTAGACCTTCTCAGAATTATATCATCAGTATTTTTTGCTTTGTCCAGACCAAAATAACTGTGATCGGAATAAATCAACTCCTCAGGCTCTTCATTTCCCTTAATGTCTCCCAAAAAGTAGCCACTTCTTTTGTTGATATCATTAAAGGCAGATAACACAAATGGAGCTTTAGGATCAATGTATTCCTTTTCATGATCCAATGCTTCTCTTCTGAAAACAATATTGTTTCTTTTCCCCAGTCCCTTTGTCAAACATACTGGAGATTGCTTTGATTTTGGATCTATTTTCCAAATATCATACTGATCATAAACAATTACCGCTTCATCATTCTCCAACCATCCTGCAGTACCATAACTGCCGGGCATACTTGGACTATCGTGTAATTGATCATAAAATTCTCCTTGAACCCCATCTGTAAGGTTAATCAGTTTGTTTTCGGCAATATCATAAGCCAACCAAGCGCTATCCCTGTAACTATACCAGTTAACATATTTACCCTCTGGTGACAAAGAAGGATAGCCACTAGCATTTTCAACAATTAATTTTCTTGTGCCCGTTTTAATATCCACAAGATAAATATCCCTCCCTATCTGTATATCCCAACTGTAATTGATTCGATATGGATGGTCATCAGTTATAATAGCCTTGTCCTGTTTTGCTTTACTATCTAAATTAATGTTATCCAACCTTCTATCCGCCAACTGTAGCATTTTGGCAGATTTCAGTTCATAAACTGCTAAGTAGGCCTTACTCTCCTCCTTTGACTTATTTTTTAACTGCATTGGTTGAATATCTTTATCCCCCCAAGACCAAATATCCAAAGCAACCCTTTCTTCATCCAAGATGGTGGTATCTTCCTCATAGGCATACGCTTTGTAATCCTCTCTTAAGCTGAAAAAAAGTCTTTCGCTATTATCCGAAAATTGAAGCCGACCGTTTTCCGCAATCCTACTCTCGGACAATATCCCCTTCGTATCCTTATTTACAATCTCTTGTTTAGTTCCTTTTTTTATATCAAAAAGGAATAGCTGAAAATAAGGTTTCTCAGCCTTGGCTGAATCACTTGAGGCTATAAAAGCAAATTTTTTCAAATCTTTGGAAAAGGCCACATTTGCATATTTTGTTTTACCAGAGTCGACCACTATTTCTCTTCCACTTTCTAGATTAAGAAGGGAAATTCCTGCATTATTAAGTGTGTCCTGCTTTGCATTTACCATATACAGCAAATTTCCTTCTTCAGAAAAACCATATCTGTCCACCCGGTCAAATTCATACACAATACTCCCATCAAAATTCCTCACCACTAACTTGGTTCCATCCGTTTTGAGCTTTTTTTGTTTTTTAACCTGCTCAGTTGAATCACTTGCTATACTATCCTTTATATCCTTCTCTGGATAAAAATGTATGGCCATCCAGCCTGCTTTCTTTCTTGGAAGCTGATAAGACTTTATTTCAGGAAATTTTTCCAAAGCTGATGTCTCTAGATGCAATATAAAAAGGCTGTCTTTGGGAAACTCCTTGGAACCCTTTCCCCTTAATTTTAAAAACCTGACAGTATCACTTTCAGCCTTAATCTTCCCTATTGCCCAATTACCATCATTTGAAAAATTAAAGTCTGTCCCCCTTGGCACCTTTATTACCAGGCTGGGATCATCATGGGATACAACTTCAATCCTACCATCCCCTTCTTGGGGATTGACTTCATATCCAACCCAAAGGCCATTGGTGGTGATTTTGGTTGAAGATATTGCCTCCCATTGATCATAATCATCATGGGTAAGCGGTCTTTTTTGTTGCGCAAGGGCCGAAATAGCCAGAACAAATAATAAAAAAACAATTGTAATCCTTTTCGTCATATGGCTGGATGGGTTAATATTCATTATAAATTAAATGCTAGCTGTCAAATTATAAATATCCTCCCATTTTCAACAAAAAAACCTGGTCAAGTGGTTAGATTAAATTATAAACAGTCTAAAAATAATTTTTTAAAAAAATTTAAACCTCAGTATGGGCTATTCAAGGACCAAGCCGAAAATCCGGAGAAAAACAGTCTATTTTAGTTTTGATATGTGCTATTTATTAAATGCCGTTTATTTATGGATCCAGCTTGCAAAGCTGGGCCAGAAAGCAAGTTTATGAACAAAAAAGAGGGCTAAACCCAGCTTTACCCCAGCTTTGATATAGCTTTGCCCCAGCTTTGGTATTACTTTGGTATTAGTTTGGGGCAAGGTTGGACCAAGCCGAAAAGCTGGAGAAAACAGTCTATTTTAGCTTTGATATGCGCTATTTATTAAGCATAGATGGATAAAGATGAACGCGGATATTTATTTATAATACTGTGGTTCCTTTTACGAAATTGACCGTTTAGGCAGGTCTGTGACTTAAACTACACTTAATCTGGCAAGGGTAGACAAAAATAAGTTTGAAATTATTCACCCCCAGAATTATTGCTTGCACCCAACTTTTAGGACTGATCCCTATTCAATAATAACTTAAGATTCGAAAGGAAATAAAACAAAAAAGCCCTGCCAATGGCAAGACCCTTTTCAGAATATAAACCCAAATATAACTTTAGAGATTAAAAGTTTCAATTTCAAAACCATTGCAAAAGAATAAAATTCTGTTTTAAACCAAAAATTATTTTAAATCAAAGGATTAAACACCAAATTTTCCTTTCCATTCACAATGTAATCCCAAAGTAAATACATTTTTCATTATTTTGCAAATCAAAAAAAATGTTAGCTGAAATTTTGACAATTCAACAATTAAAATGCATCTTTATTTAAATAACAATAACCAAATAAATAAATAATGGATAAAAATTTAGATATTGACAATGTTGATTTGAAGATCATCTCATTACTCAATGAAGATGCTAAAACTCCATATACTGAGATCGCAAAGAAGGTATATGTATCTTCAGGCACTGTCCATGTGAGAATGCGGAAGCTGGAAGACATGGGCATCGTCAAAAGCGCTACCCTCAACATTGATTTTTCGAAATTGGGTTATGATATCTCTGCTTATTTGGGGATTTATTTGGAAAAGAGCTCTTTATACGACAATGTAATCGAAAAGCTCAAGGAAATTTCGGAGGTTATCAATGCTTATTATACCACAGGGAATTATAGCATTTTTGCAAAAATCATCTGTAAAGACACCAACCACCTAAGAGACGTACTGAACAAAATTCAAAAAGTGGACGGCATAGACAGAACCGAAACCCTCATCGTACTGGAAGAAAGCATTAACAGGCCAATCCAATTATTTGAGCAGGATGTCAAATAATCTCATCGGAACACTAGTTATTTGGATTAAATCCAAATAAATAACTAATATTAATATTCCAAAAATAATTATTACTATACCAACAAAACCAAAAGTGTCACCAAAGCACTTTTGGTTCATTAAACAACTGTAAAACAATATTTTAAAAGGCATTTTTTTATATAATTTCTAGAATTTTACTCCAGTCTGAACATAAAAATTTAGATTAATGTTATATCTTTGCGCTACAAAATGTAATTAGTCTAAATAACTCGATTTATGAGCAAAGACAATCAAATTTTAGAGGAATTCACCTCAAAAGAATATGAACATGGCTGGTCGGTTGATTTTGAAGCTGATGAAGCACCAGCAGGTTTAAATGAAGAAATTATCCATTGGATTTCCGCTAAAAAGGAAGAACCTAAATGGCTGTTGGAATGGAGGCTTAAAGCTTTCAGGACATGGCAGTCTATGGTAGAACCAGAGTGGGCCAATGTACATTACCCAAAGGTTGATTTTCAATCTTTGATATACTACTCTGCTCCTAAGCAAAAATCCAAACCTAAAAGTCTTGATGAGGTAGACCCTGAATTACTTCAGATTTATGAAAGATTAGGTATCAGCTTAAATGAGCAAAAGAAACTACAAGGCATTGCAGTAGACGCAGTATTGGACTCTGTTTCTGTGGGAACAACTTTTAAAGATACCTTAAGTAAATTGGGCATTATTTTCTGTTCATTCAGTGAAGCCGTTAAAGAACACCCTGAATTGGTTAAAAAATATTTGGGATCTGTAGTCCCAATGACTGATAATTATTATGCGGCACTGAACTCCGCAGTATTCTCGGATGGCTCTTTCTGTTATATCCCCAAAGGAGTAAGATGTCCAATGGAATTAAGTACCTATTTCCGTATCAATGCAGCGAACACTGGGCAGTTTGAAAGAACACTAATCGTCGCTGAAGACGAATCATACGTCTCTTATTTGGAAGGATGTACGGCTCCTCAAAGGGATGAAAACCAGCTTCACGCTGCAGTAGTAGAAATCTATGCTGCCAAAGATGCCGAAGTGAAGTACTCTACTGTACAAAACTGGTTCCCAGGTGATAAAGAAGGAAAGGGCGGTATTTACAACTTCGTGACTAAAAGAGGCATATGTGCCGGAGACAATTCCAAGATATCATGGACTCAAGTAGAAACCGGCTCTGCAGTGACATGGAAATACCCTTCTTGTATCTTAAAAGGAGACAATTCCGTAGGAGAATTCTATTCTGTCGCGGTAACCAATAACTATCAGCAAGCCGATACAGGTACCAAGATGATCCACATCGGTAAGAACACCAAATCAAGAATTGTATCCAAAGGAATCTCTGCAGGAAAATCACAAAACTCCTACAGAGGTCAGGTGCAAGTGATGAAAAGAGCACAAAATGCAAGAAATTTCTCTCAGTGTGATTCCTTGTTAATGGGCGATAGATGTGGTGCACATACTTTCCCCTATATAGATATCCAAAATCCTTCTGCCAAAGTAGAACATGAGGCAACTACCTCCAAGATTGGAGAAGACCAAATCTTCTATTGTAACCAAAGGGGTATAGATACTGAAGATGCAGTAGCTTTGATCGTCAATGGTTATGCAAAAGAAGTATTGAACCAACTTCCGATGGAATTTGCGGTAGAAGCCCAAAAACTACTTGCCCTTACATTAGAAGGCAGTGTAGGATAATCCTCATTAATAAATCTTTAATAATTAAGGTAATGGATTTTGTAACGATCTCCCCTACCCAATTATTACCGAATACTGAAATAAGAAATAGTTCATATCATGTTATCGATAAAAAATTTACACGCATCAATTGAAGGTACTCCCATTCTTAAAGGAATCAATTTAGAAATCAAACCAGGAGAGGTACATGCCATCATGGGCCCTAACGGATCTGGTAAATCTACTTTGGCTTCTGTTTTGGCGGGAAGAGAAGAATATGAGGTGACTGAAGGAGAAGTTACTTTCAATGGCAAGGACCTGTTGGATCTAAGTCCAGAAGACAGGGCCAGAGAAGGTGTATTCTTGGCATTCCAGTACCCAGTGGAAATTCCGGGTGTGAGCACAACTAATTTCCTTAGAACCGCTGTAAACCAAGTAAGGGAATACCGAGGCCAAGAACAACTCGATGCAGTTAAGTTTCTTTCTTTGATGAAGGAAAAAATGAAATTGGTGGAGATCGACCAAAAGTTGATGAGCAGAGCGCTCAATGAAGGTTTCTCTGGTGGTGAAAAGAAAAGAAACGAAATTTTCCAAATGGCCATGCTTGAGCCTACCCTTTCTATCTTAGATGAAACGGATTCAGGTTTGGACATCGATGCATTGAGGATTGTTTCTAATGGTGTAAACCAACTGAAGTCACCAGACAATGCTACCATCGTAGTGACGCACTACCAGCGTTTATTGGATTATATTGTTCCTGATTTTGTACACGTATTGTACAAGGGAAGAATAGTAAAATCCGGCTCCAAAGAATTGGCATTGGATCTAGAAGAAAAAGGATATGACTGGATCAAAGAAGATGTAGACGGAGCTTCTGTCTAATCTCATTGTCCCATCGCCAAACCTCTTATTTCTTAATTGATGACTACACTAACCAAAAATAAAATCACGGAATCTTTCCTGGAAGCTGCCCAATCAACTAAGGCTGAAAACTTGGTGGACTTACAGCAAAAAGGAATCGATTTCTTAAAGAATGAAGGACTTCCAGCTCAAAAAGCAGAGGAATATAAATTTACCCATTTAAGCAAAAAGCTGGAATCAAACATCTCCAACTTCGGAGCTGCTTCAAAAGCAAACTTAAATGCTGAGCAAGTAAAAGCTGAATTGATCGCGGACTTGGATGCCCATTTGTTGGTATTCAATAACGGGCAATTGGACCTAGAGCTTTCTTCATTTTCTGAAGAGAATTTTACCCTCAAGAGCTTTTCAGATCTAAGTTCTGAGGAGGTACAAAAAATTGGCACGATTGCCAAGGTTGAAAAAGACCCTTTTGCAGCTTTGAACACTGCCTCTTTTGAGCAAGGCACTTATATTCATATTGCCAAAGGAAAAGTTGTTGAAAAGCCTTTCCAAGTACTTTACTTCAACCAGGCCAATGAAGGTCAGGTGATCAGCCCAAGAGTCTTTATTGATGCTGAGGCAAACACTGAGGCTACTTTTATTGAAAAGATCATCAGCCTGGATGAAGCTGCTTACTTCTTGAATTCTGTAACGGAAGTAAAAGTAAGTGACAATAGCCACTTGCACTACTATAAGATCCAAAATGAAAGCAAGGCTGCCATTGAAGTAAATAACTTTGTGACAGACATCCATAGAGATGCTACCTTCTCAGCTTTCACCCTTTCACTTCAGGGAGATATGATCAGGAACAACCTGAGCTTAAACTTGCTGGACAGTGGATGTGAAGGAAATATGTATGGACTTTATCTATTGGATGGCAATAGCCATGTAGATAACCATACCAATGTGGACCACACCATGCCACACTCGGATTCCAATGAGCTTTATAAAGGCATTCTTGGAGACAAATCTCGTGGAGTATTCAACGGTAAGATTTTTGTAAGGCAGGATGCTCAAAAAACCAATGCCTTCCAGCAAAACAACAATATCTTACTTTCAGATGATGCTATCATCAACACCAAACCACAGTTGGAAATCTGGGCTGATGATGTAAAATGCTCACATGGCTGTACTACCGGCCAACTGGACGATGAAGCACTTTTCTACCTTCAGGCCAGAGGGATTGGAAAAGAAGAAGCCAGAGGCCTTTTGCTTTATGCCTTCGCTGGAGAAATTTTAGACCATATTAAAATCGAAGCTTTCAAGGAATATTGTATTTCTCTTGTTCAAGAACGATTAGGGAATTTATAAAATACCTTTCATGACTTTGGACATCCAAAATATCCGGGGGCAATTTCCGGTACTCGACCAAGAGGTCAATGGAAAGCCCCTTATTTATTTAGACAATGCCGCCACTACCCAAAAACCAAAGGTGGTACTGGAGGCATTGTCTTCTTATTATACCCATGACAACTCCAATATCCATAGAGGAGCGCATACCTTAGCGGATAGGGCCACCAGGACCTATGAAAAAACCCGTGCAGCAGTACGCGCCTTCTTGAATGCAAAGGAAGAAGAGGAAATTATTTTTACCAAAGGTACCACTGAGGGCATTAACCTAGTGGCCTCAACATTTGGCAGAAAATTCATTAAAGAGGGAGATGAAATCATCATTTCCAACTTGGAACACCACTCCAATATAGTACCGTGGCAAATGCTCTGTGAGGAAAAAGGAGCAATTTTAAAAATCATCCCAATCAATGACAAAGGAGAAATCCTAATGGATGAGTTTTACAAACTGCTCACCGAAAAGACAAAACTGGTTTCTATAGTTCATGCCTCCAATGCTTTGGGGACGATCAACCCTATTGAGGAAATAATTTCTAAAGCCCATCAGGTTGGAGCCAAGGTACTGATAGACGGAGCTCAATCATCTGCCCACCTTGACATCGATGTACAGACCTTGGACTGTGATTTCTTTGTTATGTCTGCCCATAAGATTTATGGTCCTACGGGCTTGGGGGTATTATATGGCAAAAGGGAGATGCTGGAAGCCATGCCACCTTACCAAGGAGGTGGGGAAATGATCAAGGAGGTTACTTTTGAGAAAACTACCTATAACGAGATCCCTTTTAAATTTGAAGCAGGAACGCCTAATATTGCAGATGTGATAGCATTCCAAAAGGCCATTGAATTTGTCAATGAGCTTGGCAAAGCTAATATTAGAGCACACGAAGAAAGCCTACTTGCCTATGCTGCAGAAAAACTTGCAAGCATAAAAGGATTCATCCCCGTAGGCACTGCAACAAAAAAAGTGAGTGTTTTATCCTTTTTAATTAATGGTATGCATCCCTTTGATGTAGGCATGATGCTGGATGCTTCAGGCATAGCCGTAAGGACAGGACATCACTGCACACAGCCATTGATGAACCGATTTAATCTTGAGGGAACTGTTAGGGCTTCATTTTCTGTTTATAACACCAAAGAAGAGGTAGACAGACTGGTAGAAAGCGTAAGCAAAATCGCCAAACTAAAGAATAAATGACTGATATAAAGCAAGTTCAGGAAGAAATAATAGACGAATTCACTATACTTGAGGGAGACAGGGAATCCACTATATTTTATATTATGGAATTGGGAAATAAATTGTCAAATTACCCAGAAGAGGCGAGATTGGATGAAAATCTAATCAAAGGCTGTCAATCAAAAGTATGGCTTACCACTGAGGAAAAAAGCGGAAAAGTAATTTTCAAGGCTGACTCCAATACAGATATCACGAAGGGCTTGATCAGTCTTTTGATTAGGGTCCTTTCGGAAAGAAGCCCAAAAGAAATTATCGATGCTGATCTGTATTTCATTGAAAAAATAGGCATGGGCAATATCCTTGGGTCACAAAGATCCAATGGCTTAGCGGCCATGATCAAGCAGATGAAACTTTATGCATTGGCATATCAATCAAAATTAAACGTTTAGCTCTATGGCTGAAGAAACTAAAACGGACCAAGAAAAGGTAAATGTTCCTGATTTAAGAGACAAGGTTGTACAAGCCATTAAATTGGTTTACGACCCAGAAATACCTGTGGATGTATACGAATTGGGATTGATCTATGAAATCAGCGTATATCCTGTAAACAATGTCTATGTATTGATGACCTTAACCTCGCCAAATTGTCCTTCTGCAGAATCCATTCCTTCTGAAATCAAGGACAGAATACAGCAGATCCAAGGCATCAACGATGTTGAGGTGGAACTGACCTTTGATCCACCCTACTCCCAAGACATGATGTCGGAAGCGGCCAAATTGGAGCTTGGCTTTTTATAAGAATAATTTAAATACTTAATATATGTACCCAGAAGAATTAGTAGCACCTATGCGTGCTGAGTTAACTGAAGTAGGTTTTCAAGAATTCAAAACTGCAGAAGACGTAGAAAATCACCTTAAGGACCACAAAGGCACAACATTCATTGTTGTTAATTCCGTGTGTGGATGTGCTGCAGGCGCCGCCAGACCTGGTGTGGTATATGCCCTGGACAAATCTACCGCCAAACCAAGTAACTTGGCTACCGTATTTGCTGGAAATGATACAGAAGCAGTTAATAAGGTGAGAGAAATGTGTCTGCCTTATCCTCCTTCTTCACCAGCTATGGCTTTGTTTAAAGACGGTGAATTGGTTCACTTTATAGAAAGACACCATATTGAAGGGAGAAATGCCCAAATTATAGGTGAGCACCTTGTTGAAGTATTTGAGCACTTTTGCAAATAATTAAATAGTCCGCCGAAGCGGACTATTTTTATTTCAATTAATTTCAAATCCCTATAACTGGGATTTTATTTTAACATTTGTTTTTTTTTCAACTGAAACATTCGGATTTATTCTGGAGTTTAATTTTATATTGCGCAAAATCAGCGCAATATAAACACGTAGTAAATAATTAAGTAATTATACTTAATTATAAATAATGTAAATAATACCGTTCATTATGATAATAAGCCTTGTTTTTATTAACTTAAGGCCGCCAAAAGCGATTTGTCATAAGAACAAAACCATAAATAGATAAACGTAAAATTTATGTCTGAAATAGCTAAGTTATCCTTCGACGGTAAAGAGTATGAATTACCCGTTACAGAAGGTACTGAAAATGAAAAGGCAATAGAGATTGCCAAGTTAAGGGGCCAGTCAGGATTGATCACCCTAGATCCTGGTTTCAAAAATACAGGATCTACCAAAAGTGCCATCACCTTCTTGGACGGAGAAAAAGGTATCTTAAGGTACAGAGGTTATAATATTGAAGATTTGGCCGAAAACTCCAACTTTTTAGAAGTTTCTTATCTTTTAATTTACGGCGAGCTACCGACACAGACTGAATACGAACAATTCTCAAAAGAAATCACTACCCACACCTTAGTACATGAGGATATCAAGAAGATGCTGGATGGCTTTCCATCTGTAGCTCACCCTATGGGGGTTTTATCATCTTTGATCTGCTCATTGACAGCCTTCTACCCTACTTCATTGGATCCGAACAGAACCAAAGAAGAAATCAATTTAAGCATCATCCGTTTGATGGCAAAAATGCCAACTTTCGCGGCATGGTCTTATAAAAACAAAATGGGACACCCAGTAAATTACCCAGATAATAGCCTGGATTACTGTGCGAACTTTATGAAAATGATGTTTTCGCTCCCATCTGAAAAGTTTGAGGTAGATCCTGTCATCGCCAACGCATTGGACAAACTACTTATTCTACATGCTGACCACGAGCAAAACTGTTCTACTTCAACTGTAAGAATTGTTGGATCTTCTCAAGCAAGTATCTACGCTTCAATCTCTGCAGGTATCAACGCCCTTTGGGGACCACTACATGGTGGAGCTAACCAATCAGTGATTGAAATGTTAGAAGCTATCAAGGCTGATGGTGGTGATTCTAAGAAATACTTGGAAAAAGCTAAAGACAAGAATGATCCATTCAGGTTGATGGGCTTTGGACATAGGGTTTATAAGAACTTCGACCCAAGAGCAAAAATCATCAAAAAAGCTGCTGATGATGTATTGTCTAAACTAGGAGTTAATGATCCTGTACTAGAAATTGCCAAAGAACTAGAAGCTGCTGCACTTAAAGACCAATACTTTGTAGACAGAAAGCTTTATCCAAATGTAGATTTCTATTCTGGTATCATCTATAGAGCCTTAGGCATCCCTACTGATATGTTTACAGTAATGTTTGCACTAGGTAGACTTCCAGGTTGGATAGCACAATGGAAAGAAATGAGAGAAAATGGCGAGCCAATCGGAAGACCAAGACAGGTTTACACCGGAGCCAATGAAAGACCTTATGTGTCTATGAATGACAGATAATAATATTTGATCATACTTATTGTTGAGGAAAGCGGAATACGAAAGTGTTCCGCTTTTCTTTTGTCAAAACATATTGATTAAAATTTATTCAAAATTTAACCCAATATTAGGCCTCCACACCAAATATATCTTTAGTAAAAGGGGATTATTTTTAGATTTATTTTACAAATATTCATAATATATTTGCTTTATCGAAATATTCCTCCTACTTTTGCAGCTCAATTAATCAGAACTTTTCTGAGTCGTGAGTTTCCTTACTCGGTCGCTTTTGGGATGTATTAAAGGAAATCAGGGCACAGGAGTAAGGTAAATTTCATGGAAAACGAATTATTATTTTCGAACCTGGGAATTTCAGCAGAAATTCTTCAGGCAGTGGAAGATATGGGCTATACCCAACCTTCCGAAATTCAAGCTCAATCAATTCCACTTATGCTGGAAGGTCGTGATGTAATCGGCCAAGCACAGACAGGTACCGGTAAGACTGCCTCATTTGGTATTCCTATCGTAGATATGATTGATGCATCAAGCAATAAGCCACAAGCATTGATCCTATGCCCTACCAGAGAACTAGCCGTTCAGGTAGAAGGAGAAATCAGCAAACTTGCCAAACACAAAAAAGGAATTTATAGCACTGCTATCTATGGTGGAGAGTCCATTGATCGTCAGATCAGAACCTTGAAAAAAGGTGTACAAATCATCGTGGGTACTCCAGGTAGAGTGATGGACCATATGAAACGTGGTAATATCAAACTGGAAACAGTAAAAACCATCGTTTTGGATGAGGCGGATGAAATGCTTGACATGGGCTTTAGAGAAGATATCGAAATGGTATTGAGTCAAATGCCTGAAGATCGTCAGACTATCTTCTTCTCAGCGACTATGGCCAAGCCAATTATGGACTTGACCAAAAAATTCCAAACCAATCCTGAAATCGTTAAGATCCTTAAAAAGGAACTTACTGTAGAAAATATTTCTCAGGTATACTACGAGGTTAAACCTAACCTTAAAATGGAATTGATCACTAGATTGATCAATATCCACCAGTTTAACTTAGGTGTAGTATTCTGTAACACCAAAAGGGTAACTGACGAAGTAACTGAAGGCTTGATCGCTAATGGCATTATGGCTGAGGCACTTCACGGTGACCTTTCCCAAGCTCAAAGGGACAAAGTAATGAACAAGTTCCGTAAGGGACATTGCTCAGTGCTTGTAGCTACTGATGTTGCTGCCAGAGGTATTGATGTAGACAATGTGGAAGTTGTTTTCAACTATGACCTTCCATTGGACGAAGAATATTACGTACACAGAATCGGTAGAACTGGTAGAGCAGGTCGTTCTGGAATGGCCATTTCTTTCATCACAGGAAGGAAAGACATTTTCAGATTGAAAGATCTTGAAAGATATATCAAAACAAGTCTGACCAAAATGACTCCTCCTTCTGTATCTGAAATGATCGATCAGAAAAAGGATCAATTGGTAAAAGAGGTGTCTGAAGCCATTTCTAAGGAAGAGGACAATCAAGTCTTTGAAGCTACTTTAGGTCAATTATTAGCTGAAGGTCTTACCATGGATGAAATTGCACTTGCATTAGTGAAATTGAAGTTCGGTAAGTCAATTGAAGAGCTTTCTGACATGAACTTCGATCTAAACCTAAGCAGAGATCGAGAAAGAGGCGAAAGAGGAAGAGGAAGGGATCGTTTTGACAAAGGCGGAAGAAGAGGCGGAAGAGACCGTTTTGAGCGTTCTGAAAGAGGTGCTAGAAGAGGCGGTACTCGTGAAAAAGGAAAAAGAGAAGCCAATATGTCAAGACTTTTCCTAAACCTAGGCAAGAAAGACAGGATCAGACCAAATGATATCGTTGGTGCTATCGCCGGAGAAACTGGTATACCAGGTAGACAAATCGGAGGGATCGATATCTTTGATAGCTTCTCATTCGTAGATGTTCCTTCTAAGGATGCTGCTCACGTAATCAACGTAATGAAGAGCAACACCATCAAAGGAAAGCCTGTAAACATGGAACTTTCAAAAGGTTAAGTAATTATATAAAGGTTAATTAAGGTTTAAAAAAGCACAGATCGTATGATTTGTGCTTTTTTGGTTATTGTCCATATAAAATCCACCCAAGTTTCTATTTTTGCATATAAAGAGCCGAAGCATGCAGTTATTTTTCCAAAAGGATATTCAGCCAGATAGCCCCATTATTTTAGCACCCGAAGAATCAAAACACCTGACCAAGGTATTGAGAAAATCTGTCGGTGATGAAATACACATCACAGATGGTCTGGGCAATTTATATACTTGTAAAATCACCGAAATCAGCCCCAAGAAAACAAGCCTAAGCATTATTGAAAAGGAGTGCACTCCCCTTTCCCCATATCATATTCATTTGGCCATTGCTCCAACCAAAAATGCAGATCGCATTGAATGGATGCTTGAAAAGATAACTGAAATTGGCTTCCATGAGCTCAGCCTTTTGAAGACTGCCCATTCTGAAAGAAGTTTCCTTAAAGCTGATAGACTGGAGAAAAAAATGATCTCTGCCTGTAAGCAAAGCCTTAACACCAGATTACCTATAATCAACCCCCTAAGGACTTATTCTGAATTTATAAAAGCAACACAAAATTTTGATGGTCAAAAATTCATCGCCTATGTAGATGAAAATAACCAAAACCATTTATTCAATTTAGCAGAACGCAAGCGGTCTTATATAGTTCTCATAGGTCCTGAAGGAGACTTCTCTGAGGAAGAAATTAATCAGGCCTTTGAAAACCACTTCCAAGCTTGTAGCCTCGGGCATAGTAGATTGAGAACAGAAACAGCTGGATTAGCAGCCGTTCATAGCTTAAGTCTAAAGAATTTTTAATGATTGGGATAGAAAAAATACTCCAACTGAATCAACAACTTTCTAATGAGTCCATTGAGCTGCTATTGTCCAAAGGAACAATGGTGGAAAAAACCAAAAATGAAACCATAATCCATCAGGGAAAAATAGAGAATTTCAGCTATTTCATACTTGAGGGCTGTGCCAAGGCCCATCTCAACCATGATGGAAAGGATATTAATTTTTGGTTTGGATTCGAAGGTGATTTTCTCTTCTCTTATAATAGTAAAATATCCAAACAGCCAGGGTATGAAAATATCAGCACCTTGGAAAAATCCCTACTTTGGAAAATTTCCAACGATGACCTTGAAATCCTATATAAAACCAATTTGGAGATAGCCAATTGGTCCAGGAAACTAACTGAAATTGAACTGATCAAAACCGAAAAACGACTGCTCGATTTCCAAACAAAGTCTGCTACAAGTAGGTATGAAGAACTCCTACAAAGGCACCCTGAAATATTACACCGCATTTCACTTGGAAATATTGCTTCCTATCTCGGGATAAGCCAAGTATCTCTAAGTAGAATTAGAAGCCAATATTAAATTCCCTTATTTAACCTATGTAAAAAGAACCCTGGTACTTAAAGTCTACTTTTGCGAAAACAAAAAGTTATGGCTTGGTTAATACTAATTCTAGCGGGAATCTTTGAAGTAGCTTTCACTACCTCTTTAAAATTGTCCAATAATTTCACAAACCTGAAATGGTCTATTCTATTTTTTATAAGCATTTGTAGCAGCTTTTACCTCCTCAATGCAGCTATCAAGACCATTCCCATGGGAACGGCTTATGCTGTATGGACAGGTATTGGAGCTGCAGGAACCTTAATAATAGGGATTCTATTTTTCCAAGAACCTACTAGCTGGCCAAGAATTTTCTTTTTGATGCTACTAATTGGTTCAATAGTGGGCTTAAAAGCCGTAGCTTAATCAAGATTGGTGAGTTCTTTTATAAAAAGCAATGGCTCTGTCTAGATCCAACTTGGTATCTATGGCAACAGCCTCATGATCGGTCTCCACCATTTTTATTCGAATACCATTTTCTAACAGACGCAACTGTTCTAACATCTCTGCTTGTTCCAGCATGGATTTATCCCATTGGGTATACTCCAATAAAATATCTTTGGTATAAGCATAAACACCAATATGCCTATAATAAACAGGACTGAATCTGTCCCTTACAAAAGGTATAGGTGAACGACTGAAATAAAGTGCAAAATTAGATTTATCAACCACTACTTTTACAGAATTGGGATTGATAACTTCTACCTCATCCTCTATCTTTCGCATCATGGAAGCTACTTTTACTGTTGGATCAGCAAATGCCTTTACCAAATCAGTCAGAGATTTTTGATCTTGGAATGGCTCATCTCCTTGAACATTTACCACCACATCCGCATCCACATTCACCATGGCCTCTGCTATTCTATCAGAACCACTTTCATGTTGCTTTTGGCTTACATACACCTCACCTCCTTCAGCCCTTATCTGTTCCGCAATTTTCTCATGATCAGTAACCACAATCACTCTATCAAACAATCCAGTCGCTACAGTGCTCAAATAGGTTCTGGCTATTACGGCCTTACCACATAAGTCAGAAGTAAGCTTTCCAGGGAAGCGGGTTGCACCAAATCTGGCAGGAATCATTGCTACAATTTTCATAGGGCAATGTTAAAAAAAATACTTGAATTAAATCAGCCCAAACATAGATTTTCCCTTTTTCTATTTCCCTCTCTTTGACGTTGTATAATATGAAAAGCCCATGACATCATCACTTTTGGGCCCCTCTCCCGAAATACTTTAATTCAACAGAAGTGTCCCCTTTCCTTCCCCTACTGAAAGATGATCAAAACAGTAAATCATATTTAACGTAAAATCTTATTATAACGAGAACTATTGGAAAAGGCAAACTAATGAATAAAGTAGCAAAAGTTAAGGGGCCGAACTATTTATTTATATTTAATTCAAATTAATATTAACCAAATTTTATTCTTTATATCTTTACTTATACCAATTCTAAATTCATGTTTTATCGCCAAACGATGAACTATTGTTTCAAAATTTGGTTATGTTTGTTATACAAATTAAAACCCATAGATTATGAAAACTAAGGAAAAAGAAATTGTTACGCTTCAGCGTTCTTTACTTCACGATACAGAAAAAATGTTGAACAAGCAGATAGAGATGGAAGCAAAGTCTTCAGCCTCTTATCTTTCTATGGCTTCATGGTGTGATATGATGGGTTATGACAATGCCGCCAAACTGCTATATGCTCATGCAGAAGAAGAAAGACAACATATGCTTAAACTTTTGCATTATATTAATGAAGCTGGCGGCCATGCCATTCAGCCAGAAATCACTGGCATCAAACATCATTTTAATTCCTTAAAAGAAGTGTTTCAGTTAATATTAGAACACGAAATCCAAGTAACAAAATCCATCAATATTATCGTAGATCACTGCTTTGGAGTTAAAGACTTTGCTTCCTTCAGCTTTATGCAATGGTACGTAACAGAGCAAAGAGAAGAAGAATCTTTGGCCAGAAGGGCTCTTGAGCTATTTGATATCATCGGTGAAGAAGGCGTTGGCCTCTGGACCATTGATCAGGAATTGGGCAAACTGCACGATCAAGTCGGAGATGCCTAAAACCAAAAAACTTAAATTTGCAAAGCGGTCATTTTATGATCGCTTTTTATTTTTCTATCGAAGCAATTAAATCTTATATTCATGTAAAACATGATGTAAGATGAAAATAGAAGCCCAAAGTCCCGAAGAATATATAACAAAAATACCAGAGGAACGCCAACCTGCATTTTCGAGGCTAAGGCGTACCATTACTGACAACCTCCCAAAAGGCTTCGAAGAAACCATGAGTTATGGAATGATTGGCTATGTTGTTCCTCATAAACTATATCCTCCAGGCTACCACTGTAATCCCAAGCTGCCCCTTCCTTTTATAAATATAGCTTCTCAAAAAAACTTCATTGCCCTTTACCATAATGGGATTTATGCTGACAAAGAAATCCTGGATTGGTTTGTAAATGAATTCCCTAAGCACAGTAAGTATAAACTGGACATGGGCAAAAGTTGTATCAGGTTTAAAAAGCCAGAACATATCCCCTTTGACCTCATTGGAGAGCTCATCAAGAAACTCACTGTAGAAGATTGGATAAGCCTGTATGAATCCAATATAAAACGCACAGATTAAAAAGATCAGTAATATGATTTTTATCAAGGAATAAAAAGAAGCATTAGACTGTTCACAAAATAGTTATCGTTTAATTATATATTTATGTAACTTCGACATAAATTGTTCTATACAATTTAATGAGAGATACAGAATTATCTAATAAAACCAATAATTATGCATCAATTGCAAACAATCAAAACAACTTTCAAAGGAGTACTTTTTACAAGTAGTATGCTTGGAATCCTATTCAGTTGTTCTGAAAAAAGTACAGGAAAGGATCAGATTGAAAACCAAACACATAAAAGTCCAAAATTTGAAGAGACAGTTAAAAAACAAGATGGCATGGTTTGGATTCCTGGAGGAGATTTTATTATGGGAACCGACGAAGATGAGGCCTATCCTGCCGAAAAACCTGCAGTAAAAAGATCGGTAAATGGATTTTGGATGGATGAGACTGAGGTTACTAATGCCCAATTCAAAAAATTCGTAGAAGAAACTGGATATATTACTATTGCAGAGCAAAAACCAGATTGGGAAGAAATGAAAAAACAGCTTCCACCGGATACTCCCAAGCCTGACGACTCTTTATTACAACCGGGTTCTATGGTATTTGTAGCTCCAAATCACCCTGTAGACAAACGTGATATTTCCCAATGGTGGCAATGGGTAGATGGTGCCAATTGGAAGCATCCAGAGGGTCCTGAATCTGACCTCGAAGGAAGATGGAACCACCCTGTTGTTCACATCGCTTATGACGATGCGGTTGCATATGCCAAGTGGGCCGGAAAACGACTTCCTACTGAAGCAGAATGGGAATTCGCTGCCAAAGGAGGACTTAGAGATCAGCGATATGCCTGGGGATCTGAATTAAGGCCAAATGGCAAATTTATGGCCAACACTTTCCAAGGGAATTTCCCCAATGGAAATAAAGGAGAAGATGGATTTATGGGCACAGCTCCTGTAAAGAATTTTGCTCCCAACCAATTTGGACTTTATGATATCATAGGAAATGTATGGGAGATGACCGATGATTGGTTTGATGCCATCAAATTCCAAAGATTGAGCGGAAGTGCTCCCGCTCTGGACTCTAATATGAACCAATGTTACAATCCTAGTAATCCTTATGCTAAAGAAAGGGTTATCAAAGGAGGGTCTTACCTATGCTCGGATAATTATTGCATTAATTATCGACCAAGTGCTCGTCAAGGCCATGCTTATGACAGTGGTACATCCAATGTAGGTTTTAGATGCGTAAAGGATGCTCCCCAAAAGACCTTAGGATTGAAATAGAAAACGAATAATAATTTGCAAAAAAAGTCCGATGACAAATTGCCATCGGACTTTTTTTGTCCCTCAGCTCTTCAAATACACAGAAGCTACTTTCTTTTTAGGCGATATTGAAAAATTCAAATCAAGCTGGACTTGATCCAAAATACTTTATTAGGATCAATCACCTAATTAATAATACCTCACATCGCATTCAGGATTGGACTCCCTGAAGCTATCTATTTGTCGGCTATTAATTCTGGTATTAAAACAGATCAAACGTTTAAGATTAGTCAAATCTTCAATTGGGTTTATACTCCTCACATTGGTACTCGCAATGTCCAATTCCTCCAATTGATTTAAAGATTCTAAACCTTTAAGTCTCTTTACACCTGTTCCAGAAATCACTAAACTCTTAAGAGCTTTCAAGTTTTCCAACGGACGTAAATCCTCAATTCCAGTATTGGAAAGATTTAGGTACTCCAAGCTACTTACTTGTCCAATAGGCTCCAAATCTGTAATTGGTGATTGGGAAATCTCTAATTTTCTCAAACGCTCAAAAGTAACAATATCACTGATATCATAGAGAGGAGAATCATGGATTTCTAAAGACTGTAAATTGATAAAATCTACCAAAGGTCTCAAAGAGTTTATCCCTTCCCTATCTATCTCCAGTTCTCGAATAGAAGTTAACTTATGAAGCTCCCGATTATTGGGTTCATCAGATAAATTGCCTACTTCTACAAAAATCCCTTTCCAGACACTGTCCAAGCCATTCCACCATGCTTTTAACTCATCGGTTCTAAAGATAATATTAGCATTCGGAATCACCTGCAGCAAATCTTGTACTTCCCATAAAGGCACCTCCGTACCGTCTACATCCAAGTACTCCAATTTGGACAAGCCCATCAATGGAGCAATAGTTGCCAAACCTGTATTGTTTAGTGAAATATATTCCAAACCTAACAACTTCTCAAGATCCTCCACATTGGTGATGACACTTGCATTTCCTGAAATTCGCCTCAAGGTTTTCAATTCTCTCAAAGGGCTTAAATCACTTATTTTGGTGTCATCAAATTTCAAAGAAACCAATTTTTTGAATTTAAGAACAGGGCGAAGATTAACAATTTCACTTCCAGATAAATCCAATGAATCAACACTTACTATTCTCGAAATAGATTCCACTGTAGGTGTAGTTCCACCACGCTCCATTAAATTATTTTCGAGCACTTTTTTCCATGCATCAGGCAGAGTAGACCACCAAGTTTGTAAATTCTCAACATTGTGAATCAACAAAACCCTTCTATTTTCTCTAGCAAAATCATCAGCTTGTCCCTCTGAAATCCCCGTCCTATCAGCATAGATTTTTTGTATATTTTTGTTACCATTGATCGGTTCTAAACTACTTACATCTGTCTGGTTAATATTGATCACTTCCAAATGTTCAAGACCGGCCAAAGGCGTCAAATCATTTATATTTGTTTGGGACAAATTTACTTCCTTCAAACTTTGAAGTTCAGCCAAAAAGTTGAAATTGATCAGGTAATTGTCCTGAACACCCAATTTCTTGAGCTGCTTAAGCTGATTAATACTTTCAATATTATTAAAGCCACTTCTACCCAAATTCAACTCTTCCAAAGCTTCAAATGAATTCAAGGCTGCAAAGCTCATAAGAGGCGTATTCTCCGCCTTTAACACCTTCAATTTACCAAGATACTGTAGATCATCAATCTGCTGAATAAGAGTATTGGAAATATCCAAGTACTGTAAATTCTCCGCATACTTTACAAATTGTATATCTTGTGCCGGAGTGTTAGAAACATCCAAATAGGTCAAAAAGGTAACATTACTGATTGGCCCTAGCTCACTGATCATCGTATTGCTAATATCAATATATTTCAGATCCCTAAGGGCTTCCAATGGCTTCAAATCTTGGATATAAGTGTTTCCCGACAGATTCAAACTATCTATAGCACTGATCTTGTTCAAATGATCAACTGTAATGGAATCTTCCATCCTGATATCAAAACTTTCCCTAAAATAAGTTTCCCATTCCAAAGAAAGTGTACCCCACCATTCCATTAATTCCTTGTCCCTGCTGAGTTTCGTTGTATAAATACTTGCAATTTTCAGTTCATTGGAACGTCTATCTAGATTTACTTCTACAAATCTAGGCTTGGTGTTTTCTATTTCCTCTCCATCTAGACCTGTTGCTGAAAGGGTCCTGTCCATGGATACACTAAAGGATAGTTCACCATTATCCCTAAGAAATGGTTTTATATCCCTCACTTTAAACTTAAAACTGGCGTCCTTAAAGAAAAACTCTACATCTTTCAAATAAGCGGTGACATCTTTATTGGTAATTACCTTTCGGTCAAGAACCAAATCATCCTCGACCTGGACTTTACTATCCCTAAAAATCTTCTTGTAGCTTTCGGTAATGATGACATCCTTATCACGGGCAGGAGTTTCTTCACTACCTACAGTGTTAAGGAAATATTCCAAAAACTGAACTTGGTCCTCTACTTTTTGGCTAAAATCTTTGATTTCCTGCTTAGAGTAGCCTCCCATATCTTGGGCAATCCCCAATCCTGGGATCAGAACAATGGCCCAAAAGAAAATATAATACTTATTCCTGATCATAGATATAATTTAGGATAACCTCTTTTTCTTTTTCATCGCTGTATTTACTGAGATTGCTCACCAACCAACCAGTGTTAAAGCCTGGTCTATTAAACTGCGCCACCTCAAAATACCAGTTATCAATTTGAAAGAAATGGAACTTCACTCCTTTTACAGTTTCAAACTTTATATTACCGTTTTTTATTTCATAGAGAAATATGGTCAAATAATCCGGCTCAAACTCATCTGGTGTATAGGATTCTGGTTTCTTATTATCCTGTAAGGCTTTTCTAAGATTCATGAAACCGAGCTCATGGCTTAGTGGATGCAAAAAAGGTTTCTTATTCCCTTCTTCCTTATCAAAAAAACGCTTGAAGGAATCAAAAGTCACCTTATCTATCACCCATTCATAACCTAGTCCTTCTTCCTCCAACTTCATAAATAAAGTGATATCCTCCCTTTTACCTTTGTATTGGAACACAGTGGAAACTTCTGCAAACCAACCGCCTCTATGGAAATTCAGGTATTGCGGATAGCTTTTGGATAAGACTTGGTCTTTAAATTCTTGTTTTAAATTCTCAGGGATATTGGAAGTCTGATTATCAAAAAGTAAACTAATGTATTTAGTCCTTAGCTCCCTGTTATGATATTCTTCATCACCAGCATAGTACCTTGTCAGCCCATCTTGGCTTTCTTCAGCATTAAATCGACGAAAGAATTGGTTTAATTGTTTGGTTGAAGCAGCAAATCTGCCGTCATCCTTAATTTGTCCGGGGCCGTATAAACCCTGCCCCGGAGCAAACTGTATGGATGTAATTATTAAAATTACTAATAAGCTTAATTTCTTCATGCGGAAGTTTCAGTCACTCTAATATCACCCAGCATCACGTCCCAAAACTCGATAGTTCTACCAGCTACCTGAGTCTGTTTCTTCTCTACGTAAATGGTGATATCTTTTTTGGTGGTATCCTTATAATTAAGACCAGTCTCTGCAGAAGTACCTTCAAATCTTTGGTAAATCGTTACTACACCTACATATCTGCCATCAGGCTGTCTCTCCAAATCAGAGATATAATGGATATCATACCAACTGATTTTTACATTGTCATAGTTAAGAGCCATCAATCTCTCGAAGTATCTTCTTACAGGATAATAGGCTACTTCCTGAGAATTGATAGAAGAAACTCCCATCTCTGCTCCAGGAGCAAATAGTTCCTCAGCCCTGTCCATTACACGATTAGCTTCTGAAAACTGTGTTTCTTTACTACCTATAATACTGATGTACTTACTAAGATCTTTTACTTTCTCCAAAGCCAAAGAATCAATGGCCTGTTTCCTTTGAGGACTAATATTATCTGATTGCGCAGCAGCAAAAAGCGTAGTCGCAAAGAACAATAAAATAAATGCTTGGATATGCTTTTTCATGATTAGTTTCTTTTCTATGTTTTAATTATCTTCTACGAAGTTCTAGTTCAGTGATTCTACCGCTACCATCTAGTCGCACGTCACTGATGAAATTCAAATTCTTCTTAGTATCCTTCAAATAATTCAAATACTTCACGATGGTAGTTGGTTCATCGTAATCTTTGATTCCATTTTCTTCGTGGATAACAATCAAAACAGGTGTATTTTGATTAGAAAACATACTCAATGCTTCTTGAATTGAGCTGTTGGCACTTTGAACGCTAGATGCATTCGCCACAGCTGAAAAATAATTCTCAAGCTTGCCTACAGCTACCTCTTCTGCTGTTGGTGCTGCTTCTACTGGAGCAGGAGCAGGTTCTTCTACTGGAGCTGGAGCCGGAGCTGCTTCAACTACCTTTTTCTTACTTTTACAAGCGCCCATTGCCAATAGCCCAAACAGTGCCAAAGTCATAAGCCTGCTAATAGGTGATTTTAGACTTCTTTTTTTCATGTTAGAATAGATTATTATTTTAAGTTGGTAATTTTTAGTATGTTGAAATATCCACTATAACAGCAATAGCTAGTTTTACCGAAAATCAAGACCTCTCTCACAGCCAGTCTCAAAAACGACCTTTTAAAGTAACACTTAGGTCGTCAGGTCATTTCAGTTGATCATTTCCTAATGGATATCTTTAAGATTCATTTTCGCTCATGCATTTTAAACAAAAAGCATTCCATTATTCAAAAATCTCTTTCAATTTATTCTCCAAGCTAGGTCCTCTGAGATCTTTTGCAATGATTTTCCCTTCAGGATCAACCATATAGGTAGCTGGAATTGCATTAATTTTATAGGTAGCCGCAGCCTCTGAATTAAAATATTTCAAATCGGAAACATGAGTCCAAGTTAATTTATCAGCTTCAATGGCTTCTACCCAAGCGTCCTTGGTCCTATCCAAAGAGACACCAAATACTTCAAATCCCTTATCTTTATACTCATTGTACAATCTTACCACATTTGGATTTTCTTCTCTACATGGCTTACACCAAGCAGCCCAAAAATCAATCAACACATATTTACCTTTGAAATCGGATAGATTGACCACTTCCCCATCAGGGTTTGGCAAGGATATTTCAGGAGCAGGCTGACCAATAGATAAGGCCCTCATTTCGTCCAATTCCTGCTTTAAACCCAAAATCATTTTATTGTCTGGATACTTCATATCCAACTGGCTTACCAGACTATCTATATAAGAAAAATCATTTCTTGGATTTAACATTCCTACAGCAGCTAAAGCTGCAAAACTACCTTCCATGCTGTCTATGGTACTCTTTACCTTTTGGGCATGATCAGACTCAAGATTCATCGCCTTTTCCTGAATGGCTTTAATGGCCGCCTCATCCTTAGCAGAAAGAGCTTCGTAATATTCAGAATTCAATTGATTGATTTGCTCTTGGTATTGCTCGGACAACTGATCTACCTTGGCTACTTGCTGCGTATCAAATGATCCACTGATGGCAAAGCTTTCTTCCTTATCGAAGTCATAAGAAATATCAACATCCTCAGCGTACAAAGCCAACTTCACTTGTTTCTCTCCAAATAAGTCCAATTCATAAAAATGGGGGCCATCCAAGCTTAATTTATATTCAAATTTACCATTGCCCTTAATAGAAAGGGTATCCACCACTTCAATACTATTATCAGTATACCTGGACAGTATCAAATCACCTTCCGGCTGATTCTCGAGCTTTCCGCTCACTATTACCTCACCATCAAAAACAGCCTCTTTTACCCCATTGGAACATGAGCTGATTAATACTACAAATAGTAAAGCAATATAATAATTGTAATTCCTCATATGAATTAGTTGTCTAATAGTTCGGATAATATTTTATTGGCCACTTTTGGATCTGCCTTGCCTTTGGACTTTTTCATCACTTGCCCCATAAACATTCCCAAAAGACCTTTCTTGCCTGACCTGTATTCTGCAACTTTTGCCTCATTCTCTGCCAAGACACTTTCTACTATTGGCTTCAATGAACCTTCATCACTTTCCTGAATCAAATTCAGCTTCTGTGCAATCTCCAGTGGTGTTTGCGAAGCATTCTTTAACATTTCAGGATAGATTTTCTGAGAGGCAACAGAAAAGTTTACCTTACCTTCATCAATTAATGAAATTAAGCTGGCCAACTGTTTTGGTGTCACTGGGAAATCAGAAATATGCAGTGTAAGCTCATTCAAATATGACTTCACCGGCCCCATCATCCAGTTGGATGCTGCTTTATAATTCTTGGTTTCAGCACACAATTCCTCAAAATAAAGCGCAATTTCCTTGGAATCTGTCAATACATTGGCATCATATTCCGGCAAACCAAACTCCTCTACAAATCGCTTATGTAATTCTCTTGGTAATGAAGGCATCCCTACCTTAATGCTCTCCAACCATTCTTCTGAGATCACAACAGGACTCAAATCAGGCTCAGGGAAATACCTGTAATCATTCAGATCTTCTTTGGTACGCATACTGGATGTTAAGCCTGTGGTCGCATCAAATGTTCTTGTCTCGGAAATGATTTCCTCATTATTTTCCAACATATCAATTTGGCGATCAAACTCATGTTCAATAGCCCTGGCTACATTTCGGAAAGAGTTCATGTTTTTCACCTCCACTTTCTTGCCCAGTGCCGTTTCTCCCTTCAGTCTTGTAGAAATATTGGCATCGCAACGCATGGAACCTTCTTCCATATTACCGTCACAAATTTCCAAATAACGTACCAATTTCCTGATCTCTGCCATAAACTGGTAAGCCTCTTCCGAAGATTTGATGCAGGGTTCCGTTACAATTTCCAAAAGAGGAACACCTGCACGGTTATAGTCCACCAATGTATCTACTTCCCCTGCCAAGTGCATGGATTTACCAGCATCTTCTTCCATGTGAATCCTAGTCAGTTCCACATTTCTCTTCTCCCCCTTTTTCTCTAGCGTCACTGGCACAAAACCACCTACACAAACAGGGTTCTTATCCTGTGTCAATTGGTATCCTTTAGGCAAATCAGGGTAGAAATAATTTTTCCTGGCAAAAATATTGGTTCTCGTAATCTCACTATTGCAGGCCAATCCCAGCTTCATCGCAAATTCTACCGCCCGCTTGTTTACTTTAGGCAAAGTCCCTGGATGCCCCAATGTAATTACTGAAATATTGGTATTTGGAAGGTTTCCAAACTCTGTGGAATCAGACGCATACATTTTACTTTTGGTCAGCAACTGAACGTGAACCTCTAGTCCTACGACTAATTCATATTTATCTTTGATTTCCTTAGATGGCATTTTTATTGTATATTTTTTTTGAAGCGCTTCAGATTTCCAAAAATGGTGGAGTTTTCACCCAAAACCAAATCATCAACCCGAGAAAACTAATTATATGGAAGAAAACATTTCTTTTGCTTTGATCACTACCTGATCCAAACCTTCAGCATACTTACCTCCTGCTGTGGCAAAAAACGGTTGACCACCGCCTCCACCTTGTATTTCTTTGGCCAATTCCCTTACTGTATTTCCTGCATGTAACCCCTTTTCAGCTACCAAAGAGTCCGCTATCACCACCGCTACCTGTGGTTTACCATTAATGTCAGCTGCTATCACCGCGAGTACATTGTCCACCTCATTTTTCAATTCAAAGGCCAACTTTTTCAGGGCATCTGCCGATGGCAAAGAAACCTTAGCAATGATTTGATTGACACCATCTTTGCTCACTTGAGCTTTGATCAGTTCATCTTTCAAACCCGCTGCTTGTTTTAGATGTAAAGCTTCTACTTCTTTCTTCAACTCACCCCTCTCCTGGATCAATGTCTGAATGGTCCTCTTAAGATCCTTTGGATTCTTCAGCATCTCCTGCAATTCTTTTATCAAGTTGACTTGTTCGTTGACAAACTCTTCGGCAGCCTCAGCAGATATCGCCTCTATCCTCCTTACACCGGAAGAAATTGACCCTTCAGATACTATTTTGAACAAACCTATTTTTCCAGTTGAGGATACATGGGTACCACCACAAAGTTCTACGGAATATTCGGTTCCAAAGGTGATGACACGTACAAATTCACCATATTTTTCACCAAAAAGCGCTGTCGCTCCCATCTTCTTGGCTTCCTCAATAGGAACATTTCTTTGCTCATTTAAAGGAATATTCTCCCTAACCTTCTGGTTGACAATATGCTCCACCTGAGCAATCTCCTCATCAGTCAGTTTACTAAAATGGGAAAAGTCGAATCTCAATAAGTTTTCATTGACCAATGAGCCTTTTTGTTGTACATGGTCTCCCAATACCTCCCGTAATGCAGCATGCAATAAGTGCGTAGCTGTATGGTTATTCATGGTCAATTCCCTTTTCCTCCTGTCCACCTTGCACCTAAAGCTAGCTGTTGGGTTCTGGGGAAGTTTTTCCACAAAATGCACAATCAGGTCATTCTCCTTTTTGGTGTCCAATACTTTAATAGTCTCTTGGTCATTCACCAAAATACCCGTATCACCTACTTGCCCACCACTCTCTGCATAAAAAGGTGTTTCTTCCAATACCAGTTGGTACTTGGTAGATTTTTTCTCTTTGATCTCTCTATACTTGATGATATGACTTGTGCTTTCCAAGTTATCATAACCAACAAACTGCACTCCACCATCTTCGCCTACCAAAACCCAATCGCCAGTTTCTTGCTCAGCAGCGGCACGAGACCTCTCTTTCTGCTTGTTCATTTCCTGCTCAAATCCTCTTTCATCCACTGAAATACCATTTTCCCTGGCTATCAATGAGGTCAAGTCAAGAGGGAAACCAAAAGTATCATACAATTCAAAAGCTACTTGGCCAGGAATGACCTTTTCGCCTTTGTTGTCCATATCGGCTTTGATGTGTTCCAGTCTTTTCAATCCATTGTCCAGAGTGCGCAAGAAGGATTGTTCCTCCTCAAAAATCACCTTGGCTATAAAGTCCTGCTGGGAAGCAATCTCTGGGAACATTTCTCCAAAATGCTCTGACAGCAAAGGAAGCAATTCATACAGGAAAGGTTCGGTAAAACCTAAGAAGGTATAACCATACCTTACAGCCCTTCTTAAAATCCTACGAATCACATACCCGGCCTTATTATTGGAAGGCAACTGACCATCGGCTATTGTAAAGGAAATCGCCCTGATATGATCTACTATTACTCGAATGGCAATATCAATCTTTTCATCATCACCGTATTTCTTACCAGACTTCTTCTCCACCGCCTCAATGAACGGAGTAAATACATCGGTGTCATAATTGGAGGTCTTGTTTTGAATGGCCCTCACCAATCTTTCAAAACCCATTCCTGTATCTATATGCTTGGCAGGCAATTCACTCAAACTGCCATTGGCTTGTCTATTGAACTGGATAAATACCAAGTTCCAAATTTCAATTACCTGAGGATGGTCCATATTGACCAAGTCCTTTCCTGGCACCTGCTTGATTTCCTCTTCTGGCCTTAGATCAATATGGATTTCAGAACATGGTCCACAAGGTCCAATATCACCCATTTCCCAGAAATTATCTTTTTTATCTCCAAAGAGAATTCTTTCCTTCTCAACATGTTCCTCCCACATTCCGAAGGCTTCCATGTCCTTTTCCAATTTATCCCCAGCATCTCCTTCAAACACGGTCACATACAATCTGTCCTTTGGAAGTTTATAGATCTCTGTGAGCAATTCCCATGACCACGCGATCGCTTCCTTCTTGAAATAATCTCCAAAAGACCAGTTGCCAAGCATTTCAAACATGGTGTGGTGATAGGTATCTACACCTACTTCCTCCAAATCATTGTGCTTACCTGAAACTCTCAGGCATTTTTGGCTGTTAGTTGCTCTAGTATAGGCAGGCACCTCATTACCAAGGAAATAATCCTTAAACTGATTCATACCGGCATTGGTGAACATCAGCGTAGGGTCGTTTTTCACAACGATCGGTGAAGAAGGTACAAATTGGTGTTGCTTGGATTGGAAATACTCTATAAAAGTACTTCTGATTCTTTTAGCGTCCATGTAATGAGTTATGCTTATTAATATTCGGATAATACAATTGATATGTCTATATTGGCGAATTGAGCGGTTTCGAATAAGTCACTCGTACCCAACTATAGGGCTACAAAAATATAAGAATTACCATTGATTTAATAATGAGTAGGATAAAATATTACTACGATCCAAAAACCTGTAAATACGAAAGATATACTAAAAGTAAATGGGATGTACTTTTGGGCGTATTGGGTTTTCTTTCTCTATCATCCATCACAGCAGTAGGGATCCTATTAGTTTTCAGTTATTATTTTGACAGTCCAAAAGAGCTTCTGCTCAAAAAGGAAAATGAAGAACTGAAGTTCTATTATCAAATGATGAATACCGAAATCGACCGTCTCAACGGTATGATGAGTGATTTGAAAGACAGGGATGATAATTTATATAGAGTGATTTTTGAATCTGAACCCATCCCTAGATCCATCCGTGAGGCTGGCTATGGAGGAAGTGACCGCTATGCTGAACTAAAAGATAAAGGATTACAACAGGAACAATTGATCATTGATGTACTGGAAAAAGTAGGCAAGCTCAAAAAGCAAATGTATGTACAATCCCTATCCTATGATGAACTGGCCGAAAAAGCATTAAACAAAGAAGAATATTGGGCATCCATTCCTGCTATACAGCCCATCCACAATGAAGACCTAAACAGACTGGCCTCTGGTTTTGGGATGAGATTGCACCCAGTCCTCAAAGTAAGGAAAATGCATACCGGCATTGATTTCTCCGCTCCAAAAGGAACTCCTATCTATGCTACCGGGGATGGAAAAGTAGTTGAAGTCAAGACGGAATTTGGCGGTTATGGAAAATCCATCGTAATTGACCATGGATTTGGCTTTAAAACCAGGTATGGACATATGAATGAATTCTCAGTCAAAAGAGGCCAAACTGTCAAAAGAGGAGATGAAATTGGCAAAGTGGGCAATACCGGAACCTCTACAGCACCGCATGTACACTATGAGGTCATTAAAGATGATAGAAAAATCAATCCGGTCAACTATTTCTTCAAAGACATCGAACCTTCAGAATTTGATAAAATCCTTGAACTGGCCTCCAGAGAAAACCAATCACTATCATAATTTCAAAACAACTTTAATAAGAAAAATCCACAGCAATTCTAGGTAAACTGCTGGGGATTTTTCTTGCTCAATAGATAAAATAAACCGCCATAAAAGCCATCATATAACCTCCTAAAAAACAAAAAAAGAAGGGTTCCGATAATCGAAGCTTTTTATAGTCGGGCCAATGCTGATGCGAGTATTTGTAGCTTAACTTCCTAAAATACTTTTCTGGATAAATTGACAATAAGCTCAGTCCAAATAGCAGGGTCAGAGTTATCAGGGTAAAGGCTATCTCCATGTCCATTCAACTTTTCATCAAGTTACATTTAATATAATACAAACACCAGTTTTATCGCGTTAAATCAAGAGATTATGAAGTAAAAAATCCCTGTGATTAAGTCAGAAGATTTTCATCCCCTGCCCAAACGTTTTTAACTGATTCTCTGACAATTAAATCTGCACTTAGGACCACCCGCTCATTTGGACTTTCCATGCCATTATTGATCTTATCCAATAGCAACTGCATGGCTTTTTCGCCTATTTCATAACCAGGCTGATCCACCGTGCTAAGTGTGGGACTTACGATTTCTCCCAATTTCCAATTACTAAAACCTATGATGCCCACTTCTTCTGGTACCTTAATGTTTTTTTCCCGCAAATACTTCATCACTCCCAGGGCCACCAAGTCCGTCACACAAAAAATAGCATCTGGCACTTCTGGGAGACGCATCAATTCTTGCGCAAAATCATAGCCTTCCTCTTCTGTCAGTAAATCACATACCTTGACATATTCCTCATTGACTTTTTGCCCATATTTTTCAAGTGCCTCAGCGTAGCCACGATAGCGTTCATTGGAGTGTTGCACAATTAATCGACCTCTGATATGCGCAATTCGCTT